>QXWV01000121.1 GCA_009911195.1 Lachnospiraceae bacterium
TGGCCGCCCTCCCTGGGGCTGCCCCGCTGCCGTTTTCTGTATCTCGCCGGCAACGAAATTGAGTATAGCACCATTAAATGCTCTTGTCAACCATAAAAATAATTTTTTTTACAATTTTTTTAATTTTTGTTAAAAAAAGTAAATAAACTTTCGTTTCCCAGAACTTCCCCCTCAAATACATTTCATATCGAATGGCTATTTTAGCTTTTCATTTAATTCAAAGAAAGCTGAGCATCTTCCAGTTCATTTTTCATTAACAATGCAACTGTTTGCACGGAACCGGACTCCTCCTCCGGGATTTCACTGACCAAAACAAGGTTTTCCGAAGCTCCCGCCGGAATTGTTCCTATAAAAGATGATAAATCATTCATCAACATTGTTGTCAAAATATATTTTGGCGACTCTCCATTGATTGATATCTTAAATTTTGTATCATGTGCTGCCATGTCTAAATTCAAATCTTGCCCAACAACATTCGTTACATTGAAATTAAACACCAACAGCTTAGAACCTGCCGATGCGTTCATAGCAAAAAATAAGTCATCACCCGTTGTATCAGGATAAGTATCTTTCACTTCATACCCTGTATATGTAATGGTTACCCCTTCTATCCCATAGAACTCTTCAATACTTCTCTCCGCAATAGCTTCTCCCATCTGTACTTCATCCGGCGTCTGCTGGTTCTCAGGCGCTTCTGTTACTTCCGGTTCTTCTGCTGCCGGCTCCTCTACGGGCACTTCCTGCTCTTCGGCAGGTTCCGCCACCTCTTCTATTTCTACTATCCTACCATGATTATTTTCATCATATTTTAGAAGCAGCCCCGCTGCATATTCCACAATCAGCTTGTTCTGCTCTTCTGTTAATTCAGGCATAGAAGAACCACATGCTGCCATTGGCAATACTCCCGCCACAATTAACGCCGCCCCTAATTTCCTAAACTTCCTCATAATATCTCCACACCTTTCTGTCGCCCACATTTTCCAAACTGTAGACACTCTCCTCTTCTTTTAATCCCGTTTCACCCGGTATCTTCCCTATTATACACTACATTATCCATTCTGAAAAGATGCCGTTCATACTAATTTCTTCCCAATTCAAACCAAAAAGCCACACCATTATCGTAATTAGTTACCCCATATTCCTGGTTCATGGATTCCATAATCGCCTTCACAATAGACAATCCCACACCGCTTCCACCATATTCCCTTGTCCTGGCTTTGTCCACTTTGTAAAATTTTTCCCATAGATGCCCCAGGCTATCTTCCGGAATCGGCTCCCCGGTATTAAAAACGGAAACCCTAACCTTGTTCTCCATCCTGATTAATCTCACATCAATTACTTTTTCCCCTAAAACATGATTAATCGCGTTGCTGAAATAATTACTGAATACTTCTTCCGTTTTGAATTCATCTGCCCACACATAAACAGGCGGCAAATCCTCAAACCTAACCTGAATCCCCTTTTGCCTTGTTAGAATTTCTGCTGACTGGATATAATTTTTAATCAATGCCACAATATCGAACCGTTCCATAGAAATCATATCGTTTCCAAATTCCATTTGGTTTAATGTCAGCAGTTTTTTTACAATATTATTCATTTTAGATGCTTCATCCATAATTACATCACAATAAAACTCCCTGCTTTCCGCATCATCATTAACCCCTTCCCTCAGCCCCTCCGCATATCCCTGAATCAGCGCAATGGGCGTTTTCAATTCGTGGGATACATTGGAAAGGAATTCTTTACGCATTTCATCTATTTCATTCTTGTTTTCTATATCCTTTTGCAGTTCATTATTTGCTGTTTTCAGTTCAGAAATAGTGGTTTCCAAAGCATAAGACAATTCATTGATATTATTTCCCAGCAATGCTATCTCTGTCCTGCTATTCCCACAATACTTAGCATCAAAATCCAATCTGGCCATCCTTTCGGAAATTTCCGTCAATTCCAAAATCGGCTCGGTAATCCTGCCAGAAACCCTCATAATAATTATCCCGCTTATTAAAACCGCCGCCATCCCAATATAAGCCAACAGGCGGTTCGCAATGGCTACGCTGTCCCGAATACCTTCCACCGCTGTACGGAAGAGAAAAATATTCCCATTGTCAAAAACCCCCCATATCTCAATATATTCCGTCAGTGTCCTCGTATCGGTAATCCGCTGTACAGTGTAATTCTCCCCTTCTTCTAAAATCACATCCCCCGGCTCTTCTTCAAATTCATTGAAAAAATTATCCCATAGCCTTTTGCTCATCATTTCCTGGTCATTCCTGGATGTTATCAGCATCCTGGAATCAGTATCCAGTACGATAAGGCTTATATTGTAGGTTTCAATTATTTTCTGAAGCTGTATGTCGAATTCCTCCGTCATCACATTTCCCATACTGAAAGCACGGTTAACCACCGTATAGGCATTCTTCAATGCCTTCATTTTATTCTCTATATAAAGCTTTCCAAGAAAAGTGCTGTTGATAAACCAGCATAATAGAATGGTAGCGGACATCAGCCCTATAAATATCATCGCAAACTGCTTTTTAATTGAATATTTCATTTTCCAACTTTTCCCTTTCCTTCTCTGTTGCTTCAACATTTGTTTTTCCGAAGGAATTATATTAGATATGCTACTGCCATACCTTTTGACAAAAGGGGCTGGTCGAAATCAATATCAACCATCCCCGGTTTAAACATGTTATTTTATTCGTTCACCTCAAACTTATAGCCCATCCCCCAAATAGTTTTAATCAGGTTGCCTTTTTCCCCCATTTTGTTCCGCAGCTTCTTCACATGGGTATCTATAGTTCTGGCATCTCCGAAATAATCATAGTTCCATACGCTGTTCAATATTTTTTCACGGGATAGGGCGAGTCCTTTATTTTCCATAAAATAGGTTAAAAGTTCAAACTCCTTGTAGCTCAAATCAATCTGCCTGCCATCAATAAGTATGATATGAGCCGCCTTATTCAGTTGGATTCCCCCAGCTTCAAGTATATCATCGGCCGAAACCTGTCCCGTCCTTCGCAAAATCGCTTCCACCCTTGCCACGAGAATCTTAGGGCTGAACGGTTTGGATATATATTCATCCACGCCCAGTTGAAACCCTTGCAATTCATCCCTTTCATCCGTTTTGGCCGTCAGCATAATTATCGGCACCTTTGAATAACTCCTGATTTCCCTGCATACTTCCCAGCCATCTACTTTCGGCATCATCACATCCAGAATAACAAGAGCAATGTCCTTGTGTTCAAAGAAAATATCCAAAGCCGCGCTCCCGTCCTCCGCTTCCATCACGTCATAGTTGTTTTTCACAAGGAAATCCTTCACCAGCTTCCTCATCCTGCTTTCATCGTCAACAACTAAGATTTTCAGCCTTTCCATAATATCACAAACTCCTTTTGCCCTATTGGGCTTCGATATTATCCTACTATGATTCATCCCCGTTCTTTTTATGTTCTGAATCACACCAGCATCTATTTCTAATTGTTTTTTAGTATAACCGCTAAATATGTAAAATTTGTGAAATTTATTCGTCAATCATAAGATTCCGTTCCTTTTCCCGCACTGCATTTTCCCTTTCCGTAAGTTCCTGCTCCCACTGGGCATACTTATTTTGCAGATTATTTTCATAATTAAGGATATTCGGGTTATCGCTGGACAAAGCAATATAAAACATAGCTGCCACTGCGGCTGCCAGCATGAGATTTATGATGACCGAAGTAATCAGTCCTTTTTTGGCATCACGCTTTTCCACTTTTTGCGGAATTCTGGGGGCGGGAATCCTTATTCCATCCCCTACCCTATGGGCAAACACTGTATAAAGAGCTATCGGCGGAACTTCTTCTTTCAAATCATCCCTCTGGTTCAGTTCCTTTTGAATCTTCTTTAGATATTCCCAACCTATTGGTGTACTGAATATTCGGCTTTCTATCGCCTTTTTATAAACTAGCAGCATATTTTCCGTCTTTCCGTAGTCCATATGGCTTTCCAGATATTCGATTTTTTTTTCTTCCTGCCTTGCTGTCTCAGCATCCTGCGCCGTTCCAAAACAATATCCTTCTACAACATTTCCATTGCTGCTATTACTTTTTTCCTCCATACTCATCCTCTTTTCAAAAAATCGCTGAATCCTTTTATTTCTTTCTTCCTATCCTCCGAAAGTGCATTGAACCCGATATTGCGGCTCTCCCACTCCAGCACATATAAATACACTAGGCGCTCGCTTGCCAAGGCGGCAGCCATTCTTGTATGACGCACAAATAAAATGCAATTTATTATACCACATTTTCAAATTTTTTTCAGCTATTTACTATACTGTTTTTTGATGCGACAATTGGACAAGCTATATAAAAAAGTGGCTTCGCCACTTCATGAAGAACCTTCGGTTCTTCGTCAATTTATGTCCGTCTGGCGACGGAATT
>QXWV01000122.1 GCA_009911195.1 Lachnospiraceae bacterium
TATATAAAAATAGGAATACCGGAAAATGGTGTGGATTATATCACCATTTTCCCACATTCCTGCCTTTAAAGGATATTACGGTTATTGCCACAATAAATGGAATAGGCGGGAGTCGAACCCGCGTCCAAAGACCCATCCCCTGTCCTTCTACTATCATAGTCAATTATATTTCATTCCCTCCTATACCGGGAAATTGACAGCCCAGTATATTCAGTAGCTTCATATTACGCCCATAAACTCAAAGCTTTGCTTATGTCGTTTCCTACATAGTCGATGCCCGCATCCTCACGTGTAGGTGCGTCAGGGCGAACAGCCGCCATTAGGCAGCGTATGCTAAATTATCTTCAGCGTTTATATTTAGATTTGCGATTTGACGCATCGCCTGCGGATAGCTTCTCCAGCTTCAAGGCCCCTGTCGAAACCTTTACTATCCCTTATTTGTGGGGCAACATACATCTTTTGCCCCACTGCGTTTTATTATATTATATTTTTAATAATATTTCAAGATTTTCATACTATATTCACAGAAACCTGTTTTCACTTTATGCTCTCAGCACCTAAACCCTCATTTTTATTTTCAGCTCCTTCTCTGCTTCCCTTCTCTGGTCTTTCCTTGCTATATCCTGCCGTTTGTCATACATTTTCTTCCCTTTTGCCAAGCCTATTTCCACTTTGGCTTTGCCGTCTTTAAAATAAACCTGTAAAGGCACAAGGGTATAGCCTTTCTCTGCAATTTTTCCCGTCAGCTTATTGATTTCCTGTTTATGCAAAAGAAGCTTTTTCACACGCAAAGGGTCTTTGTTGAAAATATTCCCTTTTTCATAAGGGCTTACATGCATCCCGTAAACAAAAACTTCTCCATTCTCTATGCGGATGAAGGCTTCTTTGATGCTGCATTTCCCCATCCTCATGGACTTTACCTCGGTTCCATGCAGCACAATGCCCGCCTCGTGCTTTTCTTCTATAAAATAGTCATGATATGCTTTTTTATTATTAGCAACCAATTTCATTGCTTCACCACTCATCGCCGTCTTCCTCCGCATCATCCTCTACAAAGTCCACAGTCCTGTTAAACCGGTCTGTCTTTGCCACCAGGATGGATAGTCTCTGTCCCAGTTTATACTTCTTTCCGCTATCCCGCCCAACCATCTCATAGTTGGCTTCGTCATAGTAGAAGTAGTCGCCCTTCAAATCCGAAACGTGAATCAGGCCTTCCACCGTATTGGGCAGTTCCACATAAATCCCCCAGCCCGTAATACCTGAAATCACTCCCTCGAAGCGTTCCCCAATATGCTCTTCCATATATTCCGTCTTTTTCAGCTTATCCGTTTCCCGTTCCGCCGTTTCCGCACGCCGCTCCAGCTTGGATGACTGGTCCGCCACCTGGGGCAGTATGGCAGCATAATGCATGATGCGCTCTTCTTTGAGGCGTTCCCTCAGATGCTCTTTGATAATCCTGTGAATCTGCAAATCCGGATACCGCCGGATAGGGGATGTAAAATGGCAATAATATGAACAGGCCAATCCAAAATGTCCGGTACAATCTATGGAATACCTGGCTTGTTTCATACTCCTCAGCGCCAGGCGGCTGATTAGCGCTTCTTCCGGCGTACCTTCCACTTTCCCTAACAATTTCTGTATTTCTTTTGGATGGATTTCTTCTTTTGCCGTTTTTATGCCCAAGCCGAAATTGCTGATAAATATCCCCAACTGGTTTATTTTATCCGGGTCAGGGTTATCATGCGTCCTGTATACAAAAGGTATTTCCAGCCAATAAAAATGCTGGGCCACCGTCTCATTGGCCAATAGCATGAAGTCTTCAATAATTTTGGTTGCCGTATTCCTTTCATAAGGTTTGATGTCTAACGGCTTCCCTTCTTTATCCAATATAATCTTCGTTTCCGGGAAATCAAAATCAATCGCGCCCCTTTTTTTTCTTTTTGCCCTTAATAGCCCGGATAAAACTTCCATCTCCTCAAACATTGGCACAAATGTTTCATACTTCTTTCTTTCTTCCTGGTCCTTATCCTCCAGAATCTTTTTTACGCTGGTATAAGTCATCCTCTTATCCACACGGATTACCGATTCCACAATCCGGTAATCTTTCACTTCCCCGTCAGGCCCTACTTTCATAAGGCAGCTTAAGGCTAACCTGTCCACCCCTTCGTTTAAGGAGCAGATACCATTGGACAGCCTGTGGGGGAGCATAGGGATTACCCTGTCCACCAGATATACGCTGGTGCCACGTTTCAGTGCCTCCCTGTCTAGGGCAGAATTCTCCTGCACATAGTTTGTCACATCCGCGATATGGACTCCCAGGATAAAATCCTCCCCCTCTTTGGAAAGGCTTACCGCATCGTCCAAATCCTTGGCATCTTCCCCGTCAATGGTCACCATCGTCCATTCCCGCAAATCCTCACGGCCCTGCATATCCGCTTCGGACACTTCCAGTTTAATCCGATTGGCCTGGTTCATCACTTTCTCGCTAAATTCCATGGGAATATCAAACCCCTTCACTATGGAAAGGATGTCCACGCCCGGGTCATTCACGTGCCCAAGGATTTCCGTTATTTTCCCTTCCGGGCTCTTCCTCTCATCTCCGTAGCTCGTCAATTCCACCACAACTTTATGGCCGTCCATCGCTCCCTTGGAGCGCTCGATAGGAATAAAAATATCCGTAGCCAGTTTCATATTATCAGGAACTACAAATCCGTAATTTTTCCCTTTCTGGAAAATTCCTACCACTTGCGTTGTTCCCCGGTTTAAAACGCGGATTACCTCCGCCTCCTGCCTTTTACCGCTCTTTTCTTCCAACAGCCTCACCTGGACAGTATCGTTATGAAAAGCTCCGTTCACATACTCTTCCGGGATGAACAAATCGGTTTCCATACCTTCAACTTCCACAAATCCAAAACCCCTGGCATTGCTGATAAAAATACCTTTCAGCATGTTTTTTCCAGGTTTTACATATTTTCCCCTTTCCGTGATATTTACCTTGCCCTCACGCAAAAGCTCCCCTAACAGTTCATGAAAGTCTTCCCTGTCTTCTTTCGCCACCTGTAGGAAGGCGGCCAACTCTTTTTCTTTCATCGGAACATAGATTTCATCCTGAATCAGTTCACATATAATTTTTTTCCGTTTTTCCTGTAATTGTTTATCCATTTTTCTCCTTATTTCCGCGCTGCTTTTTGCGTCATTCTTACCTCTTAGCCCTTAACTGGATGTACTGCCAGGAGGGGAATGCCTTTTCATCCCATTCACATGCAAAAAGCGCCCTTGATTTATGCAAGAGCGCTTTTGTATTCTTTCCTTAAAAAACATTCAGGTTTAAAACAATTGCTAAAGCGATAAAGCCAACTGCCAGGAGCTTGGTAACTTTCACTAAAGCGCCTTCCATGGAACGGCCTTTGTTCTTTCCCCAGTACGTCTCCGCTGCACCGCTGATTGCTCCCAACCCTGCTGATTTTCCTTCCTGCATCAATACTAAAATAACTAACGCTATGCAAATTATGATAAATACTATCAGTAATACTGTCCTCAAAGCCTGCATTTTTACACCTCCTAGTACATGTAGAATCTAGTTTAGCATAGTTGTCAGCGGTTTTCAAGTGTTTTGGAGAAAATTTCTTCTTTTTCCACAATAGTCCGGCTTTCGGCTAAGCTGTTACCTTTTTACTTCCTTAGCAATTTCCTCTAGCTGGGGATAGCAGTTTTCAAAAAAATACCTGTATCCGGCACAAAAGTAATTATCCTTTTCCCCTTCCCGGCTTCTGTAGCATCCACCTCTGCAAAGGGCAAACCACCGGCATTCCCGGCATTCCTTGGAATGATTCCTGGAGCGGTCAATAAACCCCATCTCTTCCCTCTTTTTCTGGATATCCGCCATGGAATCTTTGTTTAAGTTCCCCAGCCTGAATTCATCCAGCACATAAAAATCACAAGGATACACGCTTCCATCCGCTTCCACCACATTCTGAACCCCACATATTCCACGCTGTTCGCAGGACTCCGGCTGATATCCGGCCAAAATACCGATGTAATTTTCAAACTGGCGGATAAAAGGCTGCCTGTTCCTCCTCCAATCCTTATACCACAACCGGAACAATTCCGTCAAAAACCGGCCATAAGCTTCCGGCAAAAGGGAATACCTTTCCTTCCCCCGCTTTTCCCCTAAAGGGTCCAAGCATGTGATGAACTGTAAATAATTCCATCCCCGCCTTTGGTAATCCTTATATATATCACGGATATTTTCCGCCACATCCTTATGTACTACCGTTAAAATATTATATTCCACCTGATATTTGTCAAACATGGCGGCAGTTTCCAAAACCCTCCGGTAGGTTCCCTGCCCCTGGTGGTTATGCCGATATTCATCATGGATTTCCTCCACCCCGTCCACAGAAAGACCTACGAGAAAATGATTGTCATGCAAAAAATGGCACCACTCCTCATCTATCCCATACCCGTTAGTTTGCAGGGCAAATTCCATCTTGACCCCTGGCTTCTTATACTGCTTTGCAAACGAAATGATATGCCTGAAAAAATCCAACCCGCACAAAGTAGGTTCACCGCCCTGAAAAGCAATTGTACAACTGCTTTTCGCATATAAAATACCTCTTCTTAATACATTTTCTGCCGTTTCTACAGACATCAGGCCATAGGATGCCTGTTTCCTCTTCTCCGTCTCGTCACAATAGAAACAATATTCACATTCCATATTGCACATCCCGGATGCTGGTTTGATTAATAAATTTACCATCTTCTTCTTCCTGTCATAATTATTTTTATCGCCTCATCCCCACTAAATCACATCCACCTGGCACATTTTCATAGTTAAAAGTGCCGCCTCATGGCTTTCCGGCGTCACTCCGGCGCAGCAGGAAGCATCCACGCTGATTTTTACTTCCGGCAGCTTGGTTTTCACAAGCAGCGCATTGGTCACAACACAAATATCAGTACACAGCCCCACAAATTCGATTTCTATCTCTTCTTTCCGGCTTTCTTCCAGCAACCTTTGCGCCAGTTCTTCCGAACCGAATGTCGGTTTATCGATTACTGCTGCTTGAGGCATGGCCCGGGCTACTTCCGGGCGGATTTCCCACCCTTTTGTTCCTTTTATGCAATGTTTTATAGGAAGGTATCTGCCCTCCGAAGTTTCCAGGTAGTCTTCCCCATGAGTATCCCTGGTGGCATAAATGCCGTCCGCCGGATAACTTCCTATCTTATCCACTACCTTCTCTACAATTCCCAGGGCCTCTGCCGTTCCCAGAGCCCCGTCAATAAAATCATTCTGCATATCAATGACTACTAATATTTTTTTCATACTTTTGCCTCCTGCTGTATGAAGATACTCCTCCACCTCTTCCCCGCTGCTCCCTATTGCCCCTGGCGAAGACGGAATGTTTGAACCAACTGCTTCAATACACTGGCCTGGGCGCTAAGTTCCTGGCTGGTAGCCGCACTCTCCTCCGCTGTAGAAGAATTGGTCTGAACAACACCAGCAATCTGGCCAATCTGCTCCTGAATTTGTTCCACCGCTCCTGCTTGGGTTTGTGCATCGGCAGCAATCCCGTTAATGGTTTCCACTATTCCATGTGCATCTGTTACTATATTTTCCAATTGTTTAGCAGTAGCATCTGCAATTTGCGTTCCCTGATTCACCGCTGCAATAGAGCGCCCAATCAGCATCGAAGTGGATTGGGATGCTTCCGCACTTTTAGCTGCCAGGCTGCGTACTTCATCAGCAACCACGGCAAACCCTTTGCCTGCTGCACCTGCACGGGTGGCCTCTACAGCGGCATTCAGGGCAAGTATATTAGTCTGAAAAGCAATATCTTCAATCGTTTTTATAATTTTCTCAATCTCATTGGAACTTTCGCTAATCTCACCCATAGCGGTTATCATTTCCTGCATCTTTTGATTTCCTTCTGCAAGCTGATGTCCCATCCCGTCAATCTGCTCCCGCGCATGCTGAACATTTTCTGCTGTTTGCATAACACTATCCGTAACGGAACGCATAGTCTCTTCCAATTCCTCCACTGCCCCAGTCTGCTCTGTAGAACCCTGGCTGAGCGTTTGAGATACAGCGGACATTTGTTCCGCCCCACTGGAGACGTATTCCGAGCTGGCGACAATCTGTCTCATCGTAGAATTGAGCCTTTGAAGGATATTGTTTAAAGAGGTACGGATAGATGCAAAATCACCAACATATTCATGGGTAATCTGTGCTGTCAAATCGCCGCTGGCGATAGCTTCCAGCATATTGGATATTTCTCCAATATAATCTCTCAGACGGCAAATAGTATTATCAAAGCTTTTAGACAACATTCCGATTTCATCATTGGAATTAATCCCCCCCATCATAGTCTGATGCTGATTCAGCCCCAAATCCCCCTGCTCCAAAGTCTGTGCCAGTACAGTCAAACGGAAAAGAGGATTGGAAACCGTCCTTTTTATATATGCTCCAGCAATCAAAATTCCGATAATAATCAGCACAAAACCTGTCAAACAAGACAGTATAACAGTCAGGCTAATTTGCTTTGCAGCGGAAGACATGGAGATTCCAGCAAAAATCAAACCGTCAATTTGCCCATCAGAATCATATGTAGGAACATATGAGCAAAGATGTTTCTCCCCTAAAATAGTGGCCTGCCCCACATAACTTTTACCCTGTTTCAACACTATCTCAGCAACCTCACCAGAAAGACGAGTGCCTACAGCCCTCTGTCCGTTCTGCAAAATGGTGGTATATGCCCGCTCGTCCCCATGAAAAATAGTAAACTCACACCCCATCTCTTTCTTGAGTGCATCCAGAAGCCCCGTTTTATCATCATCCCCAGAATAGGCAGCCAACTCATACGCCAGCACATTAGTACCGCTTATACATTCGTTTTGCATCATGGACATAGTAAGCCGATAAAACATCAGCACGCACAACCCCACAACTAAAGTGATGCTCACGCCCAACATCGCCGCAACCAAGTTTCCTACCTTTCGGCCAATCCGTTTAATCTTCTTTCTGTCATTTCCTCCGTATGAAATAGATGCCATAATATTTCACTCCCGCTTGATTATTTATTTCGCTTAATGCGATTCCTGTCTAAGGATAGTTCTTTAGGAACTTTACATGCTATACCTGTGGGCATAATGCAGTAATCCCCTCACCAAACCTAATCCAATATTGCATGAAAAAAGCCACTCAACCCTCCAGCCAAGAATTATGTCTATTGCTGTGCCGGTGGACGAAAGACTTTACAATTACTATAGCACAAATTACCGGAAAAAGAAAATACTTTTTTATCTGTGATAGGGTAAACTTATCAGGTCATCCGTGTAATTGCTAAAAATATCCGTTTACTCTTTTACCCCTTTTTCCTGAAAATGTTGTATACTGTTAATCATGAAAACACCCAAAATGCCGGGCAAAAGCAAAACCGAAAAATGAGGAGGTATATTATGAAAGACAAATTAATTCTATATATTGCAATGTCACAGGCAATTGTACTTGGGGGGAAAACCTATCGCCAGATAAAAAATGAACTTTCACCTGACAAATGGCCATACGAGGGAATGCCTTGCTATGTTTGCACACGCCAGCAGCACCAATATGACCCGAATGTCCAGTTTACGTCTTTACCGCCAGGGCAGCAAGTACTAGATTTAATTTCCAAAAGACACTCGGGAAATATTTGGCTTATGGGCGGAGGCGAGATAATCCGTTGCTTTATGCGCGAAAATCTAATTGATGAATATTACATCTATATTATGCCAACTGCCCCGGTCTGTCATAGCCTACTCTTTCTGTTATATTCAGAAAGGAAAAGACTGCAACCGCTATTACCGTAAGATTCCATGTTACGAAACAGAGTGCCGAGGTAAGCGGAAAACTACGGACAAAGTATTGTTAAAAGAGACTTGTACCTTTCCGTTTCATTTTTTATATCTTCTTCATTAACACCATAATACAGATATATTTTTTTAAGCACTTCCTTTAATTGTTTCATAGTTTTCCTATCCCCACTGACTGAACCGCCAAGCACCTGCCAGACAGTTTCTACCTCTACTTGCATTTTACCATTCTCTGGCCGCACTATTTCATATATGTGGAAGTCTAAGGGGAAAATGTCATCTGCAATTTCCGCTGCCCTATTGTTCCGTTCCTGAATCTGCCCCAAAAATACCTTTAGGGCTTCCGCATCTTCCCCTCTGGGCGGTTTCAAGTCCATCAGCTCCCCAATCAAATCCGGGCGATAGCGCATTACAAGGGATGCCTTTAGGCATCTTCTCTGCTCCAGATAATTATGGGATTGATTTGAAACCTCCACAGCGCCATATTCCCGCTTCAACAATTCCATAACTTCCTCCAGTGTATGGGGATTGGCAATAAAAATACTTGTTGGCCCGTCTGCCCCGCCTATAATGGATACACTGTCTGCTCCCTTTCCCATATCTGCTTCTCCCATATCTAAAAATAAGCCCTGTCTTCCATTTAAACCTACACATTCAATGAGCTGTCGGAAATCGATGACTTTTTCACAAATGTATTTCCACTTTTCACACGTATAGCCGGAATTACTTAGGCTATATGCCTGTTTTTGAAAAAGGGCAACGTTTTCCAATACATTGATTATTTTTCTGAGAATAACTACATATTATTTCAGCCTTTTCCATTTTTACACCGAAGTGTTCATCCACAAAATCAACGGCTGCTAATATTGACAGGAATGAATCCCTTTTACAGCACCGCGGCCCGCCAACTTCCCCAATTCTACCGAGTGCTGCTGATATCATCCGATGGGATAATGCGAAAGGTTCATCTGCAAGGGGCGTAGACTTCGATATGATGGAAATGAACATACCCGAACTTATCCCCGCCCCACAGGCTCCCCAAAATCCACAGGCACCACCGGGAACACTTTTCCCACGGTTCATCATCTCAACCAACGCATCGGGAAGGCCAATATCCCCGCCTGCGTTTTTATATGCTGTCAGGAGCGCAGCACCTACCATGACATGATGCTCCGGCCCATGCATATGGCAGAAAGGCAGTAACATCAATTTATCAATTATGTCCACTGGGTTTTTGGATGTTTCCTCCAGGCACAATCTGATTATGCTGTCCATTCCTTTGGTATGGCATTCATTACAGACATAGTGCCCTTTCACGCATCTGGTTTTGCTGTTTTCTTTTTTATGGCAGACCGCACACTCCATAAATTCGTCTTTTTCTAAATACTCTAGGGGGGCATTGCAAACCACACATTCTTCTTTCATCTGTCTACCTCTCCGCTACTACTGATTTTTTAATGATTTTTACATCCCTTTTCCATTACAAATATAGCAGAAAAAAGTGGTTTTTGCTACTTATCTTTATTTTGCAAGAAAAAAATGCTATGCTATAACTAATCGTAATTCAATATAAGCAAAGGAGGATTGCCATGTCAAATGGACGGGCCACCGCCAGGGCTGGGGGCAAATCCATTCCCATCTGGAAATTTATTTTGAGAAACATTTTATCCTACAATTCTTCTGCCTTAAAGGTATTATATCCTTCATAATAATAGCTTACATCAATACCTTTCATATATACTTCCCTATCATCTATATGATTCGTTAATGCGTTCTTCAACAAAACCTTAATCTCTATATCTTTAATTGGGCTTCTTTCCATTGCCAGCAAATAGTCTTCTTTGTCAACTTTATTCCAATCTACAACTAATTTTAATTCCTTTTTCAAAATCAAATCTAACCATATGCGCGTACACCTTCCGTTTCCCTCCCTAAAAGGATGAGCTACATTCATTTCCACATATTTTTCAATTATTTCATTAAATGTTGATTGTGGCATATCATCAATATGTTTTAATGCAGTCTCCAAATACATTACAGGAGCAAATCTAAAGGTTCCTTTTGCAATATTTACTGTTCTTATTTTTCCAGCAAAATCATATAACTCATCAAACAAAAATTTATGAATTTTAGCAAGTCCAGAAAATTTACCAACTTCAGAATCTTCAACAATTTTACTTTCATATAATTTAATGGCCTTACTCTTGCTTATTTTCTCTTCTACTCTCGCAAGTTCTGTCGAATCATTAATGCCTAATTTATTTTCCAGAGCCATATCTATCCTCCATAAATCTTAAATTTCAATTCCATCAGCAATAATACGTTATCTCCCTATATTGTGCGTACCACTTATTTATAATAAAATTACTATTTGCTTCAATATATCTTATCATATTATTTAATGTTTTCTGTGGGATACGAGAATTATTATTGCACAGTAAAGCTTTTCCTGAACTTGTTATCCAAATTTTTGTTGCATTCGCTGTCGCTCTTCCTTCTACAATGTGTACATGCACTGGCTCAAGCGAATCATTTTCATTTGACCAAAAGTAGATTATATATGAACTAATTCTAAAAATTTGAGGCATTTAAGATACCCCCTTCTTTGGAAAACGCCATCAACAAATGGGCATTATTGCGGACAAATTCTTTAAAATAGCCCATTTCTGCATCAGAATATCCATTTACATCTTCCCAAGAATGTTCTGGCAAATAACATGTTGCATTATGAAATCCATCCTTTAAATCAGGTGTTTCTATATATACTTTCACTCTTCCGTCTGGCAACATTTCTGAATGAGTAATTTCAGTATCGTCATTTAGTGTTACATATGGATACATCATATTATCGTCCTATCTTTCCATAAATCTATTTTTTGTCTTCTCCACCCATCACAATCAACACAAAATACATCAGCATATTCATCTTGAACCATAAAGTAACCCCCTACGCTTTAACCATATTCCCAATAGCTTCCTCAACAGCAGCGTTCAAACTTTTTCCGTGTTCAATAGCATACACAGCAATGTTCCGGTGCAATTCTGGACTAATCCTAACATTAAATGTTCCTTTGTATGGCTGTTCGGGTTTCACGTTTCGTTCCTTACAATCAGCTAAATATTCATCTATCACATTCTGGAAATCCTTCTCCAATTCCTGTACAGAACCCCCTTCATATGACAATAAAGACTTTATTCCGACTACTTTTCCAAAAAGGCAGCTATCTTCTTTGGAATATTCTACTGTTCCGTTGTAATTCTTGTAAAATAACAAGTCACCCATGTAGTTCCTCTTTTACCTTTCCATATTCATATATAGCACCACTTGGAAAATCCATAAAATCGTTCTAGGAAAAACAGGTCCGACTTTCATCAAGTTGCACTTGCCCAAAAAGTCCATGAATGATTTTTAAATCTTCATATCCTTTTATATTTTCTATGTCTTCTCCAACGTCATATAAACAATCCCGCCCATCATCAACAATAACATGCAGCATATATTTTTCTAATGGTTTTACACTTTTAATTCCCAGAATCATATTAAACCTCCCCTCTTATAAAGGCGGTAATTTCCTTAAATTTTGACTATTCCATAAAATCTACTTATTTCGGCATTTTATATTTCTCCTTCTTTTATCTCTATTATATTATACCATTCGCAAAGATAATATGCAACTATTTCTAGTTGCTGTTTGTGTATACTATAAAAGGCATTAGCCCCAATTATTAATGCCTCATTCGTTACCAAACTTCATTTCCAACAGAAATACCCCAGTCAAATCCCTCTGCAATATCTTTCATGTCATTATCTCTAAATATATCTTCCATTTTTAATTCTTTTCTCAAAATTGATGGTAAATTAATGTCAAGTTATGTTATAAAATAATTATCTTCGTTGTCCTATTTTTCTGCCTTAATATCTTCCACCATCAAATCAATTAAATGCTCTTGATACCCTGCTCTTTTTTCTGTTTTCAAAAGCTGTGCAAGTTCCTGCAATTGGACATTCGTAATTTTATCCAAACGCTTCAAACGTTTCTCTGTAATCATCTCGTTGGATATTGAGCGGTAATAGTCCTCCGCAGTCATTCTCCATGGAAAAATCTGCCCGAAACCCCTTGCAAACACTCTATCCGCTATCTCAATCCCTTCCGGGTCAATATCGCCGCAATAATATAATTTACATCCAGCTTTCAGCAGCAAATCTATTAAAAACAGAGAAGCCGTTCTTAACTGCCCGGAAGTACATATAACTGAATATTCTTGTCCACTTATTTCTTCACACACTTGGGAAAAGACCATCTGGTTTTCGATAATAAATACTTTCTTCCTGCTGCTATCCGCTCTTGTCAACCTGCTCAGATTGGAAAGCGTCAGGACATATTTTTCGCCCTTTCTAATAAAAAATCGGTAAGCTTCATGTTCACTGTCACCTTCGTAAAAATGGATTCCATAACATGTGGTATAGCTGGAGATATCATCAGGCATAATCCCTGCCGCATAATACAGGGCTAAAACATCCTCCTGTGCTTTTAGTTCCTCTGTCTTATAGGTAAAGCTTAAAGCGTTAATCAATAAACGTCCTGCTGCATTCTGCCTGTCAAAATAATGGGGATTCTTTGTTATTTCTGCCCCCAGCACAGCCAGCCTGACATATTCCTTTCCATTCCCATCCCCTTGGGACAAGTATGCCAATGCACTGCACACTTCCATAAGCACTTCTTTTATATCATCACTTGATTTTTCTCTTTCCCTCATAATCAACTGATAACCGTATTTTCGCTGTTCCCGCACTTCATTTAGCCATAGAGTTCCCCCGGCGTCCTTTCCAAACCGGCTTCCCGCCTCATGCAGCAACTCCTCCCAAAACCGTTTGTTTAACTCCGTCTTTTCTTCTCTCCTCTGGCTGTTTGATAGTATCTTTTCATTAAAATATTTTTCTACAAGAGCCGCCACTTCGACACCACAATACTTCGTTTCCTCCAGCGCCGCCTGTAGCTGGGCAATGGAAAATACAAAATCACCAGGCAGCAGACTTCTCCCAAAAACTTTACCCAACGCGATGCATTCCGCCTCAGATAAATGATTAAGAAAAATTTTTCCTGAAAGCTTCCCATATTTTATGTACTTTTTCTTCATCTCCATAAACATACGGATATATGCTTTATTATTCCTGAAATAAAGAGCACATTCCTCCAGATTTTTTTCTTCCATTTCACTGTTCCTCAATAATTCTCTGTTTTCCGTTCCATAAATAATAAATAACCGTAACAACCTGTGAATTAGCCGGCCGAAGCAATTCTGCTATCCGCAGGAAGGGCACGGACGCATAGCATCCCCACAATACCTGCGAATTCATAATATAGTCAAAATCAAATTTTCTTACCAGGTCAAACATACTGTTGATATTTTTGTCATCCACCCCCGCAAAGGCTTCGTCCAACGCAATCATTCTCGGCAAATCATCCTGCTCTGCCTTTTTATATTGCGCATTCACTGCCGCAAACAGCGGAACATACATGGCCATTGCCTTTTCCCCACCGCTGAAGCGGTTAAAGGCTCCATTGGTCAATTCCTTTTTATTATCATCATTCCGGTAGTAAAACATTTTAAATTCAAACCACTTCCGATAGTCCAGCGCTTCTCTCACCAAATCAGAATAGCTCAAGACTTCGCCGTTTTCCTCCGCTATCCGTTTTACCGTATAAATCTTATTCCTGAAGTGTGCGGAAATTTTTTCGATATCTTCCGCAGTCATCAATTCCCTGTCACGGTTTAGCATCTTCTCCAGCTCTGCGGTATCCAGTTCCCCCTCTCCATCTGCGGTCTTCGCTCTCCAGTCCAGTGAAAATGTCAGTGACATGGAGGTATCCATCTTTCGCATAAGGGCAGACATATCCTGAATCCATTTCCTGCTTTCCGCAATACGGACATTTAACTTTCTGCTGAGCGTATCCGACAGGATATTCTCAAACAGCTCTCTGTCCTTCTGGCGAATCAACAGTTCGGTTTCATCAATCCTCTCTTTGATTACCTGATAAAATTCTTCAAAATATAGCTTCCTCCCCTGCATATAAGAAACAATCCTATGACGTTTACGCAGCACCATCGCATCTGTTGTCTCTTCTGCAAAACAATCTTCCATAAACGTTCCGTAGTTTACCAGATTTCCGATATGGGCATGAAAAATTCTATCCAGATTCGACACAATTTCTGCTACGGACTTATTTCTGTCAGTTTCCCTGATTACCGTTTTTGCCTGTTCCGCTGCCTCCGGTATTGTTTTGCTTTCTCTGGCGAATACAAGCCCCAGGGATAACTCTTCATCAAAATATTTCCTGAGCCGGGCTTCTTTCTCCATTTTTTCCGTCACACTATTTTTCTGTGTCTCAATACCCGGCTCCAGTCTTTTCACGGCTTCTTCCCATACTGCCTGTTTTTTACCTAATTCCGTTTCTTCCTTACCTTTTGAATCCAGCTCATCCCGAATCAGTTTCAACCGCTCCGCCCTCTCTTTATTCTCAGGCGCATTCAGGAATTCTTCCAGTTTCTCTATCTGCAGCTTCTGCTCCTGCATTTCCTGTTCTGCCCTTTTTTTATGGATATCTTCTATATCAATTGCATCCTCCTCTTTCTCAATCAACTGTTTATGCATATCTTTACTGCCTTCCTCGGCCAAAAAGCGCATTCCGGCTATCTGAAAGGATTCTAACTGATGCCCATACTCATGGAGCGCTCTCAGTATCTCCTCATAACTCTCAATGTTTCTTTCATAGGGCAGCTCCCGGCATCTTGTTATAATTCGCTGCGCGGACTGCTTTTTTAAGATTTCACAGCTTTCTTTTTCTTTCTGTTTTTTTCTGCATTCCTCACTGCACTTTTCAAACGTCCAGTTTAAATCCTTCTTCATCGCAATTGCCTCGTCCAGCTCGTCAAATACGGGCAATCCGTGAAATTCTTCCTGCAAGATTCCAATTCTTTTCTTCACTCCGTTGATTTCCTGCTCCAATGCCTCCAGTTCCTGCTGAAAAAGCTGCAATTCTTCCTTTTTTCTTCTGATTTGTTCCTTCTTCTTCTCCCTTCGTATGGCTTCCCCTATATAACAGGCTTCCGTTTCTGGCCTGCTGTACCCTTCCAATGCACCATGTCTGAAATAACCGTTGGGTTTTAACACAATCTGGCAATCGTCTTTCTCCCCGATATTGGACAAGACCCGTTCGGTCATCTTCCTCAACTCCATATCTCCGGCCACCGCTGTCAGCTTATTGTATCTCATTTTCCCGGAATCTTCTAAGAAGAGAATCTTATCTGACCATTCTCCCAAAACCTTCATTGCCCGCGTATAATCTTTCTGCCCCACCACCAAGGCATCTAAAAGTCCCGCATCCTCCAACTGGCATTCCAGCAAATCCCGGTCCTGCATAGAAGCATACTCTGTAAAATCCACTGCTTCATAAAAAGGCAGAAAGGAAATATGATTCTCTGTCAGCTTCTCCCTCGTCCTACTCATAATTTCCCTGCGCATAGGCGTTATCTCCGGTACTTTTTCTAATTCCTCCAATTCTTCCCGGCAGACTCTCAAAGACTCCGCCTGTTTTTCTTTCCGTACTTCCAGGGTAGAAAGCCCGCTTCCCAGCTTTTGGTTTTTCATCTCCCATATGTTTCCGATGAGATTACGTATGTTCCCATAATCCGGCATCCCCTGGTATTTCTGTATATATACTGCCATCTGTTCCAGTTCTTCTTTGGGCAGATAAAATTCCTGGTTAAACTGCTCCAGGCCATAGTATGTCTCAATTAGGTCATCCCTTAGCGCCTCCTCCATCGTCTCCGCATCGTTTACCTGCTGCCATGCTTGCGCTTTCTTTTCCGCCAAACTGCTGCACTCTTCCGACAGCTTGTCCCATTGTATCTGTATTTCCCTGAATTTTTTCAGCTCCTCCAATGCCGCTTCCACATTTTTGCATAGTTTTTCAATTTCATATCTGATTTTCTTACATTCGTCATAACCATCTGAATTCTTCCATAAACTTAAAATTTGTCCATGCCCGGAAAAACAGATAAGCTCCTGGAGTTCATCCATCTCATTCACAAGCTGTTCTATTTCCATCTGATAAGCGTCAATATTCTTCTGTATACCGCGCACTGCAGCGTCATACTCCCGTATTGCATTTCTGTGGCTCTCAAATGCTTTGGCAATACATGGCAAGTTCCTTCCCGGCCTCTTCCTGCCGGTTTCGGCATTGTCTTAATTTTTCATCCGCCTCCTCTAAATCTATTGTCCCGACAGCCTCCTTCTCCCGTTCCAGCAAACTTTTTTCCACTTTGAGCTCCTCTGCTCTTTTGTAAGATTTCTCCAGTTTTTCCTTAGTCTCCTTCAATTCCTCCATCTCTGCTTCCAGTTTTCCCCTGGCAAAGTCAACCATCCCCTTTTCTTCCAGATACGCCACAGCTTTCTGTCCCAGCATATACTGATTATACCTTACATACTCATTCCGTATAATCTGCAAATCTTTATAAGCCCTTTTTAATCCCTCCAACTTATCCTGTATATCATCCATTTTTTCCATGGCATCCACCATGGCGCGCAAATCCTCATCGGACAAAGTCTGCAAAGAATCGTTCAGTATTTCATATACTTTTTTCGGCGTAAATTCCTTGGAAAGCTTGGGTGCCCGGACCTTTATGAGCAGCCGTATAAACTGTTCATACTGTTCCAGCCTCGGAAACCCGAATATATGTTTATTTACAAAACGCATATAATCTTTCTGCGTTTCCGTAAACAGATTATTTTCTCCCAGTACCTTTTTCATCTCCTGCTTCGTATACGCAATCTTTGTATTCCCCACTTCCCGGTACAGATTAAAATCATATCCGATTCTCCTCCCATCCAATACTACAAACCCCCAGAAGCCCATAGCTTTCCCCTTTTGAGCCTGTTGACCGATTCCAATTGTCCGATAACGATTCCCCTTCTTGAACTCCAAATACAGATAGCCGGTGGCTTCCTCCTTCTCCCCGTCATTCAAAAAATAGTATTCCATTCTCCTGTCATTGGAACCAAAAGGGTCCAGCCGGCTGGGAGTCCTGTCTCCATCCAGTATAAAAGGAATAAAACTCTGTGTTGTAATAGATTTTCCTGAACCATTCTGCCCGCGGAGAAGCAATTTACCGTCTGCAAAAGAAAATACTTCATCATCGTACAGCCAGAAATTCACAAATCCTATTCGATTCATATGCCATCGTTCCTTCATCTGCTCTTCTCCTTTGTCTCAAACTCTGCCGGATAACTCCCAATAATTTTTCCTGCCGCCGGATAGATGACAAGTTCTTCGCCACACTCATCAATCATCATCCATGATTTCATATAAGAAATAACCGCTGTTAACAGTTTTGCATCTTCCATCTCCCTGTATTCCTTGCTCCATGCCGGCCTGTACTTATCGCGGCAATGATAAATTTCTTTCTGAAACTCTTTTGTTGAAACCACAATGCACCCATCATGCCGCTCTTTCCAAACACCCTCGTCTGCTTTTTCCCTAATCAGTCCGCACAAAAGTAAAACAAGTTCCGGGAGCATAGCCTCTCTTGGATGCATTTCTCCAAAGGATTCCCCCTCATCCATCACCAGAAAGGCAGCGTTTTTGTGTATATGAAGCTGCCCTCCCAAATATTCACTGAAATTTTTCTGTATCCACTGCCTCTGGTTCTTCAAATAGATACTGTCCGGGTTATCGGACTGGCTCCAGTAAAGGGCCGGGGCCGCAGCAATCTGCCTGTATACACGATTAATCCTATAATGCCCCCTGTCCGCTTCACCTTCCTGATTCTGCTGCTTCTCAAAGTCTTCCCATGACCGGAAACCAGCTATGCTATATACAAAATTTACCGCCATGTATCTGGAAAGCCCTGTATTCTCATATAAAATCTCCTGTCCAATGCTGCTGCCGACATTATCGCTGCTCCCTTCATATGCTTCTAACAGCCTCATGTGTTCACAAAACTGCAGCACTCTTACGAGCGACTTCCTCTGTGTAAAAGAAGTCCAGTCTACATCCATCACATCTTTTAGCTGCAGCTCCAGCATATCTACCAATTCAGATAGTAAAAATTGCTCCTGTTCTTCCTTATCTTCCAGGAATATTAAGACAGCGCAAAAAAGACAGTAATCCCTGCTCTCCGTAAAGTCTGTAATGCCCATATAGCCTTCTGCACGTGCAGGGATTTTCTCCACCTTCAATATCTGTTCATTATTGATTATCGTCCAGCCCAACTGTTCCCGGAAAAATTTCTGGCATTTCGGCAGCTCTCTGCGGACCTTTACATATAATTCTTTATCCTTCTTCTTATCAATCCAACATTTCTCTATTAATGCCCTTACCGCTTCCATTTTCCTAATCTTCAAACTGAAATATATATCTGGGCATCACCAGTTTCCCATCCTCACATTTCAGAGTGTGACTCCCTTCCTGTTTTATTAAACGAAATGCCTGTCCATACTCGGTACGTCCGCTTTTGGAAACCGTCAGATTCGCCTGTGCAATCCATCGCAAAAGAGTCTCCCTCGTATCCACAGAAATGCAGTCATCAATCCGACTGATATCCAGTTGCTTATCCTGAATATATTTCATAACCAGCTTCCTGTCTTCCTCCAATTTTTTCAAATATTGGTTACGCTGTGCAAGTTTCTCCAGCGCTTTACTTTCAAACCCAGATTTATGTATCCTTGGTTTATATGTTCTGGTATGGGGCTTTAATTCATATTCCGATGGCAGTTCATCAAAAACACTGCTGTTTAAGCTATCCGTGGAACGCGGACAGTTTACTTTAAAATGCCGCATATGCTGTATTCCGAATATATGTGCCGAAAGTTTATGTGCCGCTTCCACATTTTCGCACTGCGCAAACATCTGGATAAAAATCTTATAATCTTCCTTACGGCTGATTCCCCAATTTTGTATCTGTACAATCAATGCTGCATTTTGTATAATTTTCCGTATAACCTCATCTGTAATATCCATCACTTTCTGGCTTTCGCTTGGGTGCTTATCAGTCGAAACAAACCATTCTGACAAGCTCTGCCATTTTCCGTAAATATTTTCTCTTATCGCATTCTCCCTTAAATCCTGGATTTCCGAATCCGGATGTGGAATTGCCAGTTCACTTTCAATGACCCTCTCTAATACTCTGTCTACCATCTGCTGGGGCAATTTCTTAATTATATTTTCGATGCGTATGGATTTATTCTGAAGCTGCTTCACAAATTCCTGTAAATAAGAAATAAATCTGTCTTTATGTATGACAAATTCAATAGATTTGAGAACCTTATCTGATTTGCCTGAATAGAATTCTCTCAAATAATCCTGATAATTCCGGTTTAACCTCTTAAAATCTTCCTGCAAATTGCTCCACCACTCATTTACGGCTTTCAGTTCCTGACGTTCTGTCTGCTCCATTTCATTCAAGGCATTTTCAATCCGCACAAAATAATTCATAGACAAATTACCACTGTCCATAAAAAGATTTTCAAGCTTTACCGTCATTCTCTCTATCTCTACTGCATATTCCGACATTGTATAACGGTACTGTTTATTTTTATATTCAGCAATCGTATAAACTCTTTTCGGGTCCTGGATAGGGGTAAGATTTTTCCATCCAACCAACGCCTCTAAATCTGTTTTCAACTGCTCCATAGCATAATCTGAAAACTCCGGATACTCCCTAAGCAGCTCCAACACATCTTCCTTATATAATTGAAAATGCATTTTTTCGTACTCTATAAAAAAAATCCGCATAATACGCCTGTATTGTGGAGCATTACCAGCAGACAAATATATGGTTTCCTGAATTGATTCTAAATATTTCAAACTGTACCCCCTTCATCCCCCGTATAGTCTTCTTTAAAAATCGCAGGCATATCTTTACCTCCATCTTTATATGAGTATTTTCGATTAGAATTGGTTATTTACACATTTATATTTGAGTGGTGCAATCTTAGCCACTCCTTTATTTATTCTCGTAGCATCGCAGATGCATTGGTTACACGTAACATAGTACTATCAACGTCATCAACACCACAAACTGTTCCATCGTCATTCACTCCGATATAAAGTGTACCACCATCACAGTTTGCAAAGGCAACAATCGTGTTTTTAATATCTTCAACGTATTCTCACTTGAATTCAGTTGTTTTGTTTTCTACGAGCATAAAATATCCCTCGTTCAATTCAAATCACATTCTAATCTAATAATTATTATAATCATTTTTTTATTATTTACAATAGGGTCCTGCCTCAATGTCATTGCGTTAAGGTGTTGACAGAGATTTTTACATTTTCATAAAAAAGTGGCTTCGCCACTTCATGAAGAACCTTTGGTTCTTCGTCAATTTATGTCCGTCTGGCGACGGAATTTC
>QXWV01000123.1 GCA_009911195.1 Lachnospiraceae bacterium
CAAAAAAAGAACAGGGTACATATTTCTATCTACCCTGCCCTTGAAAGAACTCCCGCCTAAATGCCTTAATAAAATGACATTGAAATAATAGGTTCGCTTTTTTCAAGAAAGTAACTCAAATGATTTCAAACTCAGCGCGCCGTCTCCTTTATAGGTAAACCACAATTCCCTCTCACCATCCGGAACGGAAAAAGAAGCTTCCACATTTGACCACTGCTCCGCCCTGGCAATCGGTATCTCTGCCGCAGCTTCTCCGCCGGGGGATACCGATACAAGTAATTTCCCTTCCGCATCGCCGCGGACACACACTGCAATCTTCTGCAGCCTTTTCATATCAAAAAATCGGTATCCGGCAACTGCCCCGTCCCTCAGATTCCGGATATATTGATATGGCTTATCCGCTTCTGTTCCCTTCTCCTGCGTAAAGCGTGGATGTGTATCGTCAAGCTTTGTATGTGCCGGAATATTGCAGGCACCACCAGGCCCCATCAGACAACAGGCAATGCCCGACCCGTATTCTCCAATCCCCGGCAATGCAGCCGCATTTAACCCCTGGCTGGTCATTCTAATCTGCGGGATACTTCCGTCCGGCAAAATTTCTATTTTATCAGCGCAGCCTTGACGCGAATACGGGCTTCCATTTGTCTGTCTGTGATAAAACACAAACCATTCGCCGTTTATGTATTCAATGCTGCCATGATTTGTTCCGGTATAATTCAGCGGTTCGGTACGCCCCTGATAGCCGATATCCCCATTGGAAATGATTGTGCCACCATACCTGAATCCCCCGTCAGGGCGATTGGAAACAGCATAACAAAGTTCATGCCCTAGCTCGGACGAATAAATAAAATAATAGGTTTCCCCTATTTTGCGAATCGATGAAGCTTCAAAAAAGGAATGTCCCTCATATCTCGTGCCTGCCGCATTTTTTTCGCAAGGAACAATGAATTTCGGTTCTTCTTTCACTGTGACCATATCCGGTTCCAATTCAATCACCATAGCGCCGTACGGATTCGGTTTCAGATATTTAAAAGACGGAATTTTTTCCACATTAGGACAGAATCCGGAATAGAGATACACCCGCCCGTCATCATCGACAAGCACGCCCGGGTCATACTGAAACATATCCTCTTCCTTCCGCCCAAGCAGTGTCCCTTCCGCATAATGCACATGTCCGTAATATTCATACTGTCCCGCCGGTGTATCACACACAGCTACCCCGATTATGCCTTCCCTCGTAAATGCATAATACAGATAGTACCGTCCGTCCGTTCCCCGCTGGCAGTCCGGTGCAAATAACCGTTGGTCTTTTGAATCATCATAAAAAGGGTCCTGCTCTCTTTTATAGATTATGCCCTCATACCGCCAATCCGAAAGGTCCTCAAGCGAAGCCGACCAGCCTGCATAATCGCCCACACAGAAATCTTCTCCGCCGAATTTATCATGGCTGCCATAGATATACAGTCTGTCCCCAAATACATAGGGTTCTCCGTCCGGAATATATTCCCAGGAAGGCAGGTATGGATTTGTCGGTTGTTTTTTCATGTTTATTTCACCTCATATTCACTTTTCTTATTCGCTTCTATTATCGCTTATCTTACCCACTTCTCTCATTCACTTCTCTTATGCAAGCCATGATTAATCGCCGTCTCTACCGTGTAGTTCTCTAATTCTTCCGCATCCTCCGCCAGCACCATCCCGTGCTTCACTTCCCATAAGACAGTTTCCCTCACACGCTCGCGGTACATCTCATCATCCGTATACAATTCATTCAAAAACGCTGCAGAGAAATATTCATCATAGCCCATCAGATAATTCATCGTCGAACCGCCGTCCGCTCCAGGCATTTCCACGCCGCTTATGTAACGCGCCACAGGCAATTCTAAAAGCGGCGTCCTCAGCCCGCCGATGCTGTTCCCAAAAGCATCTTTGAGATTCCGCCCGTCCGCAGTCTGCCGGATGCGCGGAATATGTACCGGAGCCGCTCCCTTTTCCGCCCATAAAAACAAATCATGCATCGCAACATGGAATGCGAAATGCTTCGGGTAATCATTGGGCGCAGAAATCCAATCAAAACCGGTCAATTTGAAGCCGAGCGCCTTTTCTACATCGCCGTCAAAGCGGCTGTAATCCCTGCAGGAGTGTACCGCATCATGGCAACTTCCAGTAATCTCCATATACCGATAACAAAATCCGGGGCCATCACTGTCCGCGCGGCGTGCAGAATAACCGCCGTACCCGCCCTCGTCACTGTTTTCGCTTTCGGTATTCAGTTCAACCAGCGGAACCGGACAGTAATCAATTCTTTTTTCCATACTGTCCATCGGCGCATTGCACTCATAGCGGTTTAGCGGCGTTCCCAGCGAATGGACACCCCCGGCAGCCAAATACCCGTCATATACAGGCTTTGCCGGTTTTTTATCCGGATAAATGAAACTGTTCAATAACCGATTGATATAGCTGCAGGACTGCGACCAGCCTGTCAGATAGACCCGCTCCACATGAAAAGCCGCCAACGGGTTTTGCGCTGTTTTGCTTTTTAAAAACGCCGGCATCTCCAAAAGGATATCCCATATATATCCCATCTCTTGTTCTTCCGCTCCAAGCAAAGCCACCTTTTCCACCGCTTCCGGGGCAGGCTTTATTCCATAGGCAGGATTCGGCCAGTTCAGCGCCCCGTACCGCCCGCTGTCAAATTTTTTCAGAGCCGGAAATACATTCGGCTTGCTCGTTACTCCCACATAGATATGGCCGTGACGCATCAGATACCGATAGCTCTCCGCCCATACGCGTTCAATATCAAAATTCGCTGTGGAATTGGTAATTTCCACTGCTATATTGCCGCTGAATGTCTCTGCGTCCGCAGGATACCGCACGATAAAACGGTTTGTATATGGCTGTCCCTTATATTCCACTTCCGGCCTGCCGCCCATACCTGTGCGGTAAATATTTGCCGTTCCTTCAAAGAGATATTCTTCCTCAACATATCCGTACTGCTCCATATTACACCGTTTCACAGCGCTGCAGAAGGGATGGGAAACTTCCGTTGTCAAAATCTTTGTGAAATCCTTAATCATACTATATCATCCTTTTCGCTTGCACATATACCATTCTCAAAAAACAGTCTGCACTGCCTCCATTTCTCATACAAACATCCTCCGCGCCTTTTTCGACACATATTATTTTGTAATCGCAAGTCTCATGACATTCGCCTGCGTAAGTTCCCCTTTATCCAGCTCGCCGGTAATTTTCCCTTCACACATAACGATAACACGGTCGCTGACCGAAATAAGCTCCGGCATATCGGAAGAAACCATCACAATCGATACGCCTTCGTTCGCCAGTTCATCCAAAATCTTATAAAATTCCGACTTCGTCCCAACGTCAATACCCTTCGTCGGCTCGTCAATAAAGAGAATATCCGGATTTTTCATCAGCCATTTTGCCAAAATAACTTTCTGCTGGTTACCGCCGGACAGATTGACCACCATCTGATGCAGAGAGGGCGCTTTCACCCGCAGGCGTTCAAAATGCTTCACAACTTCCTCCGTCTCCGCCTTCGTATCTACGAACAGTTTGCCCGGAATGTCATCCAATGAGGCCAGACTGATATTATACATAATATCCATCGTATCCACGAAACCTGTCAGCTTACGCTCTTCCGTAGCAAAACCGATGCCGGCTTTAATCGCATCCTGCGGCGTATTAATCGTGACTTCTTTTCCGTGGATTTTAACCTTCTTGCTGACGCCTTCCGTTGTCTTTCCGAAAATAGCTTCCAGCGTTTCTGAACGACCCGCCCCAACCAGACCGCCGATGCCTAAAATCTCGCCTTTGCGCAGTTTAAAACTCGTATAATCCACAATATTGCGGTTCTTAATCGTCGGATGCGGCACCACCAAATCCTCCACCTCAAGAACAGGTTCGCCGAACTCACGAGGGGTCTTCGTATACATGTTTTCCACTTTACGCCCAATCATATTCTCTATCAAATCCGCCTCATTCCAGTCTTCCGCATCGCGCGTCGCAATTGTCTGGCCGTCACGGATTACCGTCACACGGTCGCAGATACGGTAAATCTCTTCCAGCTTATGTGAAATATAAATACAGGAAACCCCATCTTTCCGCAGCCTGTCTAAAAAGTCCATCAAGAGGTCTACTTCGCTGTCGGTCAAAGCTGTCGAAGGCTCATCAAAGACTAAAATATGCGGATTTGCGGCAATTCCACGGACAATTGACATAAGCTGCAACTGTCCCGCATTTAATTTACGCACAATTGTCTTCGGGTTCACTGCCAGTCCAACACGGTCGAGCAGCACCTGTGTATCCCCATATAATTTCGGATAATCCACAAATAGTCCTTTTCCCGGCAAATTGTTGACAAAGACATTCTCTGCAACGGAAGAATCAAACATTACGCTGACTTCCTGATATATCATACAAATGCCCGCGTTGCGGCCGTCGGCAACCGAATTAAACTGCTGTTTTTTGCCGTCTACCCAAATTTCCCCGGTATACTGGTCATGGGAATAAGTACCACTGAGCACTTTCATCAGAGTGGACTTTCCGGCACCGTTTTCACCAACGATACCCAATACTTCGCCTTTTCGAAGGTCAATATTAACATTATTGAGAGCCTTCACGCCGGGAAACTCCTTTGTGATATTTTTCATTTCCAATACTACTTCAGCCATGTTTTCCTCCTTTCATCAAGCTCTCTGGGTACTCTTCTGACGGAGATAATCAATAATCAAAGCTGCTACTAAAATTAAACCGTACACTACATTCTGCCAGTTTGTGGAAACGCCCATAACAACCAATGCATCCGAAATGACCGCAAAGAGCAGACAGCCGAGCACCGTGCCGAATACCGTACCTGTACCTCCCCGCATCGAAGTTCCGCCGATGATAGCAGAAGACAAAATCGTCAAGGACGTGCCCGCACCCGCCGATAGCTGTGCGGATGAGAAACGGGAACAATATAAAATACCGGAGATAGCCGCAAAAGCACCTACCGTCATAAACATAATCATGTGCAGTTTCTTTACATTGATGCCGGCCAGATTTGCCGCCTCAGCGTTGCCGCCGACCGCAAGCACTTTACGCCCGAATTTTGTGCGCGACATGATAACATGGCCGACAACCGCAACAACAACTGCGTACAGAACCGGAATCGGCACCACACCGAATAAACGCGTCTGCGCAATCGCCTTAAATCCCGCAGAAATACCGGAAATGGCCGTATTGTTAGTGATTACGGAGTTTGTACCATTGACAATATTGGACATGGCAAGTGTCGCAATAAACCCGGGAAGCGCCAGCCATTCCACCATTAAACTGTTCAAAAATCCAACCAACATACCAACAGCGATTGCAACGATAATTGCGATAGGAAGCGGAAGTCCTAAATTTACAGCAGCCATAGCCGCTATGATGCCGCCCAGAGCCGTGTTATCACCGATAGACAAATCCATACGTCCCGAAGCAAGCAAAAACGTAAGCGGAACACCAAGCATCACCGTGTAGCTGGTGGTACGCAGAATCTCTATCAAATTTGCCTGACTTACAAATGCAGGGTTTACAACAGTTGCAATAACCGAAATCAAAATCAGCGGAATCACCGCCCCAAGTTCTTTGACTTTCATCAGACTTTTTACCGAAAAACCTTTTTTATTTTCCATGTCGAATCCTTTCCTTCTAAACATTATATGTTTTTTTCTTAAGACAATCTGCAATAAATCTGCCCGTCTCTTTTGCTACAGCTTCCGCCTCCGGCGTCATTGTAATCTCATATCCGTGGCAAAGCCCTTTCGCTATATGAAGATAACATTCACACCCGGCTTCCCCTAACTTTTTCGCAAGTGCCAGCGAATTGTTAAATAATATTTCGTCCGTACAAACCTCTATGTATGTCGGCGGAAACCCGGTAAAATCTCCGATAATCGGATTCACAACCGGGTCAAACAAATCCGCCTCACGAAAATATGCCTCACGGACGCCGGCTGATGCATCATAGGCAAGCATTACATCATGTTTCATCTGATATTCCGTAGGTGCCTCCAAGCCGAAACCTACCGCCGGGCTTAAAAGCACCATGCTCCCCGGCAGCGGATGACCGCCCATTTTCAACCACATTACCAGCGCCAAAGACATATACCCGCCTGCCGAATCACCTGAAACTGTAATACCCTCTGCCGGCACACCGCTTCTCAAAATCTCCTGATAGGCGGCGATACAGTCCGCAAGCCCATCGACAAACTGATATTCCGGTCCGAGCCTGTATTCAATGCTGATGACTGTCTGCTTACTTTCAAGCGCTGCACGGCTTCCGAAAAAATTCGCGCTGTAAGCGGAACCAATCGTAAAACCGCCACCATGGATAAAAAACAGCACTGCATCGCTGCGGGCACCCGGTACACAGATGCGCTCCGCCCTCACATTCCCTAACATAAAAAATTCCGTCTCTGTTCCCTCGGGAAGCGGTGCGCCGCACATCCTCTTAATAATGCCGCGTCTCTGTTCTTCTATCGGAAGCTGCGGCGCATTTTTCCGTTTTAGGAACATTTCCATATAAGCCTGCATTTCTTTACTATGCATTATGTATCCGCCCCTCTCTGCGGTTTTTCCAACGCATATCGTTCATATATTTCATCCGGCGCATCATTTTCATACACTAACTTTGCCATCGCCGCCAGCAGTTCCTGCCGCTTTTCTTCATTTGTCAGAGGATGTTCCTGTTTCGGGTCTGTTTTTAAGTCGAATAGTAAATCTTCCCCCTCTTTCTGGGAATATGCAAAGCGCGGGTTCGGCTCCGCCGGAACTTTAAGTACCGGCACGCCTTTTGTAAACGTAAACGGCTTTGCCAAAGAGGCACCCTGAAGCTGCTCGCAGCTAAACATAGAGCGCATTCTGGTCGGCATTAATGTATAATCACATGTCTGAACGCCGAAATCCGCCACAGCATGCAATAGCACAAAACGCCCGTCCGTTATGCCGATTGCGCTGCCCTTATAGCCGAATAAAACGTACTCATGTATGGAAGATTCTCCCAAAATTGCGCTGTGGAGCGGTTTTCCCAACATATCCTTCGGTATTTCTACTCCGAAATAATCTAAAAGTGTCGGCGCTAAATCAATCGTCTGCACCAACATACCGCACTTCTCACCTTTTCTGCCAAAGCGCGGGTCCCATATCCAAAGCGGCGTATGCACCAGTTCCTCATAATTCGGCATTGAGCCTTTTCCCCACCATCCATGCTCCGAAAGGAAGAATCCGTGGTCCGTATTGACAATGAGCATCGTATCTTCCCACAAATCCAGCTCATCCATTTTGTCTAGCACCCGCCCTAACTGACGGTCGCAAAACTCGGTCAGCGCGTAATAATGTTTGCGCATATTTTCAATCATTTCCGGCGATTCTTCTACCGCTGCATAAGACGGCCAGTCCACTTCACTGCACGGGGCATCCGGGCTGAAATATTTTGCTTTGTCCTTCTCCGGTTCTGTAAACGGCTCATGCGGGTCAAACGTCTCAATTTGTAAAAACCAGTTGTCATAGTGTCCGTTGCGTTCTAAAAAATCAATTCCATCATCAAAAGTCTTATGCATCGGGAAATCAGATTCTTCTTTGACGAATTTCCGGTTTGCCATATTTTGCCAGCCGCCAGTGCGCCGCATCGCCGCTAAAGTCCCCGTCATTTTGTCATTGACGATGAGGCAGGGTGCAAACTCTGTCTCCCGCGGAGTCAAATCAGAAACCCATGTATCCGTCTCCTGTCCACGGTATAGCGCCCAATCGCTGTATCTGCTGTGATATGTACAGCCACCGTCCTCAAAGTAGTGGTAATGATCAGTTACAAGGCGGGTGTGCACGTTGTTTTTCTTCAAAAGTTCCGGCATGGAATCATCATAGGGCTCCATCGGCCCCCAGTCCCTGTGCAGGAAATTATATCGTCCTGTATGTAATTCCCTCCTTGCCGGCATACAGGGCAGACTGCCCACATAACTGCATTCAAAACTGACTGTGTGCTCTTTCAGCCTCTGAAAATTCGGTGTAGGAATCGGTCCTCCGTTACAGCCCAGCAAATCTCTTCTGAGCGAATCATACATAACCATGATTGCTTTCATTTTTAAATTCCTTTCGACAAAGATGCGGGATTTCCCCCGCATCTTCTACGGGTTTATTCTGCACCAAACCAAACGTGACTACATATCAATACCATGCTCTGCACAGTACGCATCAATTTCTTCCTGATTGGCAACAAAAATCTTACCCGGGTTATTTGCATATTCATATTCCCCGCCGTTTACAACAGCATCAGCAACATCTACAATCTGTAGACCCATCCATTCAGTATCTACCGAAGAGGTTGCCGTCCAGTTTCCGTTCTGTACACGTTCAAACGATTCTGCATCCAACGCCATGCCGATAGTAATAATCTGTTTTCCTTCAGACGATGCATCCATGCCGTTTTCTTCAATAAAGGAAGCAGCACCGATAGTTGAATAAGAGTCCGCGGAAATCAGTACATTAATATCAGGATGCGTAACATACATTGCATTCAACTGGGACTGTGTATTTGCCGGATTGCCGTCACATTCCGTATCGCCCACATGGTTTAACGTGACATCCGGGCAAGCTTCCTGTATGGCTGCAAGAGCAGATTCAATCATCAACTGCTGGCTCGCAATATCAGAAGAAACGCACATCGTTACATAATTAACCTCTGTTATGCCCCAGTCCTTAATGTACTCGGCAATCTTTTCACCCTGCTGACGGCCGGAAGCATCGGAAGCGATACCTACATAAGCCGGAACCAAATCTTCGCCGGGATTGCAGTTAAAACCAAGAACCGTAACACCCTTTTCTGCAGCACGGGTACGGAAATCATCAAAAATATTATTGTCATTCATGACAGCCGCAATAACATCGTAATCCTGACTCAGTGCCGTTTCACACAGTTGCAGCACATCCGCATCCGGATTTTCAGCGTTCGCCGGCGCCCAGTAATCGCCTGTCCAGCCAATCGCTGCCAGTTCGGCACGATAAGCATCCTCAATCGGCTGCCAGAATGTACCGCCGCTCTGCGAACCAATCAAAACCATCTTGTGCGCTCCTCCCGCTGCTTCAGTGCCTTCTTCTGCCGCAACCGCCTCCGCAGGCTTATCCGCTTCTGTAGACGCCCCTTCCACCGGGGCATCTGCCGTCTTGCTGCCGTCTCCGCAGCCGGCAAGCATAGAAACAGCAAGCACCGCAACAAGTAACGCACTTAAAACTTTCTTTTTCATTTCTCCGTTCCTCCTTTTTGTGTGTAATTCAAAATCGCTTTTATGAAAAAATATGATTTTGAATTTTCATTTTTTACATAATTATACTATATATTAGTAAAATAAAATTGTCAATATAATTTTTGAGAAACACCAGTATTTATATAAATTTGTCACTTTTTTCCACTTTTCTCTCGTTTTTTTCAACACATTTTTTGTTGCGTTTTTATTTTCGTGATATGTAATTTTTTACATATTGATTTTTCTAAAGATGTTATTATATAATATATGAAAATTTTTTCATATTTTTTTATTCAGAAATGATAGAAAAATTTGCAAAAACATTGTATGATAGAAATATACTGTTTATTGGGTCGAATTCCATAGCGGCCCGGTATTTACACAATATCTTTAGCAGAGAGGCATGATAGCAGATGAAAAAAATAAAAATAACAGATGTCGCCGCAGCGGCAGGTGTATCAACGGCAACCGTTTCAAGAGTGCTCAATAACAGCGGATATGTCTCAAACGAAGTCCGCAAAACGGTCTGGAACGCAGTCAGGGCAACCGGGTACAGCAAAATTTCCGGCGATATCCAGCCTGCCATATCCAATTTTGTCGGTGTTATCCTAAAAAAACTGCCAGTTAACATGTTTTTTGAATCCATAAATTACGCCCTGCAAAGTGAACTTGAAAAGGTAAATATGCAGCCTATTACCGTTTTCTGTGACCATATAAATAATGAGTCCGTAAACAGACAGGCGAAAAAATTTCTGGAATATCATGTCCGGGGGCTCATCATCAGCGGTTTCGAGGATGAGACCCTGACAGAAGAAGTCAGCAGCCTTCTATCGGGATGCGGTATCCCAGTCGTATTTGTAGAGCGCCTTGCAAATAGCCAGGGGTTCAACCGTATTTGCGTAGATAACACCCGGGGGGGTTATTTCGCTGCAAGGCATCTGATTGAACAAGGCCACAAAAAAATTGTCTACATCAGCAGAGGCAAAACCGACTATCACGCGGGAAGCTACCGCTTGGAAGGTTTCCTGAAAGCCATCCGAGAGGAAAAGCAACCGCCTGAATATCTGATAAAGACCTGTTCCTCCCCTAACACCGAGGAAGGTTACCGTGCCCTGAAAGAAGCGGAAACAGAGTTGCCCGGCTTCACTGCCGTGCAGGCCTGGTATGACGGTTATGTAGTAGGCGCCCTGCAGTATTTATACGAAAAAAAGCTGCGGGTACCGGAAGATGTCGAAGTTATCGGACATGACGGCACCTATTCAGCTCTCCTCGCGCCGCCTGTAAGCAGTGTGTGCCTTCCTTTTGAGGAAATGGCGGCAGCAACCGTAAATATTATTGTGGAGTGGCAGGATGAATCCGTTGAACATTTTGTCAAAAGCGTTTATCTTGAGCCAAAGCTTATATTACGATAGCTAAACGCACCCCGCAACTATTTAAAAACTCCCCGCATACTGCCCTAAATAATTGCAGTATGCGGAACGTTTTCAATTACCGCTTTCCTTTTCCATATGCAAGTTCCAACCTACAGAACATATCTTCCAAAATCAGCCTCGTATCCAGACTGTCATATACCCGTATCTTCTTCCCGTTCGGGGTTACTCCATAAGAAAGATCCTCTTCGATTACAGGCGCATCCTGCTCATGGAAATGCCCGCGCCTTCTGCTCTCTATTAACATTCCGACCGTTGTATTATCGCCGAGTACCCAGTTTTCACCGGTGCGCAAAAGAAAATCCGGATTATATTCCCTCTCATTTTCCGCAAGGATTTCCCGGAACATATACTCGCCCAATGCCCCGCACGGTCTCACCCTGCAGGACAGTTCAGCGAACGAAACCTCAAAACTCCCGTATACGTTTCTCGGTGTCTGCCAAACTTCAGCATTACTCTCAAGCACCACGCGGCACGCGTCCGCATCCTGCATCAAATTAAATTCCGTGCCGCCTTCCGGATAGGGGCCGCCGCCATTCCAAAGCACTACCAATTTTTTTGCAATCTCCGGCGCCCTGTTAATGGCAGCGGCAACGTTTGTCATTGCTCCCTGTATGGCAATATACAGCGGACGCGGGTCATCCCGCTTCGCTTCCTCAATCAGAAAGCGGACGCTTTCACTGTCGGGCGCGTCTTTTTTATCGGCAAGCGGATACCGGCATCCCCGCAGAACCGGCACATCATCAATCTCTGCAAGTTCCATCAGTTTCAGCGCCCCCTGATAGCTTCGCTCCATCGAATCACCGGAATGCCCCGCTTTCTGTTCAAAATGCGTCGCAAAAATCCCGCGAACGTCAAATGTCGGCACGAGCAGATGATGCATAATTGCATACGGGTCATCCGCTTCGTTTTTCACATCGGAATCCACAATAACGCGCACTTTGGCCGCCGGCAGCGCAGCATAGCCAAGACGTTTCAAAATTTCTTTTCTCTCCATAACATGCCTCCTTTATTTTTAAACAAACTCCTTCTCAAGCCTGGTATACCATACATCGAAACCTCTTATTCAGATATGACCATCTGCACTGCCGATTTCCACCCGGCATAAAGATTTTCACACTGCTCTCTTTCCAGTTTATTTTCATAGCTTTTTCTCTTTATCCTATCAAAAATATCTTTATTGTAAATTCCCAAAGAAAGCCCCGCCGCATAGGCTGCTCCTATACCGGAAAGTTCTTCCGTCTCCGGTATTCTTACAGGAATACCCAGCATATCGCTCTGAAACTGCATCAGGTAACCGTTTTTTGTGGGACCACCGTCCACCCGAATCTCCGCTATCTCAATTCCACTGGCCTGTTGCATTACCCGGACAATATCTGTAATCTGATAAGCAATACAGTCAAGCGCAGCCTTCACAACCTCCGCTTTTCCTGTCGTTCTCGTAATACCACAGATAACCGCCTTTGCTTCACTGTTCCAGTAAGGAGCACCTAACCCGGAAAATGCCGGAACCAGATATACCTGATTGCCTTTCCTTGCTCTTTCTGCCAGTTCTTCACTCTCACCGGCAGAGGAAATCAGCCCCATCTCATCTTTCAGCCATGTAATCACAGCACCGGTATAATTGATATTGCCTTCCAGTACATAACTTACTTCTCCATCCATAGACCAGGCGAGAGAAGTCACCACACCCATATCGGTAAATACCGGTTCCCTCCCTATATTCATCATGATGGATGAACCGGTTCCGTACGTTGCCTTAATCATCCCTTTCTGCAGACATCCCTGCCCCAAAAGGGCGCCATGGGAATCCCCCAGTACACCCCGGATAGGAATCGGCTTATCCAAATAACCGTCAAAATCTGTCACACCATAATCTCCGTTTGAGTCTGTCACCGTTGCCATACAGGACTTATCAATGCCGAATATTTTCAAAAGTTCTTCATCCCAGCACAATGACCTGATATTAAACAGCTGTGTTCTGGAGGCATTGGAGTAATCAGTCTGGAAATTTTTGCCCTTCGTAAGCCTATATACGAGAAAACTGTCAATCGTTCCGCAGGCAATCTCTCCCTTTGCGGCACGCTCCTTTATCCCTTTTACATTTTGAAATATCCAGGCAAGTTTTGCCGCTGAAAAATAGGGAGAAAGCTGAAGTCCGGTGGCCGCCCTTATTTTGTCCGCGTATCCCTGCTCCTGAATCTCTGTACAGATATCCGCTCCTCTTGCGCACTGCCATACGACAGCATTATATACGGGGGTTCCGCTTTCCTTTTCCCAACAGGCAACAGTCTCACGCTGATTGCTGATTCCCAACACCGCAATATCCCCCTTATGAATCCCCGCCGTTTCCACCAGATTTTTTACAGCCTGCACTGTATTTGCGTAGATTTCTTCCAAATCATGTTCTACCCAGCCGCGCTCATCCACAATCTGTCTGTGAGGAAAATCACTCCTGTAAAGAAGCGCGCCTTCCTCGTCAAACAAGAGAGCCTTTGTTCCCTGCGTACTTTGGTCTATCCCCAATACATATCTGCTCATGCACTTTTACCTTCCCTCTGTCTCTACTGCAATACTTCCCGGACCTTTTTGACGATTCCCGCTGCGTTCAGCCCGTAATAGTCAAACACTTCTTTTGATGTGCCTGTGATGACAGGTGTGTCAGGCAAGGCAAGATTAATCACTTTCTTCGGGCAGGATTCGCCAATCACCTGACTGACCATGGAACCGAGGCCACCGAAAGGTGCATGCTCTTCCACTGTCACCACCGCTTTTACTTTGTCTGCAGCTTTCAGAAGACCTTCTTTATCCAGAGGCTTCACACAGTACATATCCAGCACCGCCGCATGAATGCCTTCTTGTCTCAACAAATCCGCTGCATCCGCTGCAGGTCGCACCATCTCGCCGCAGGCGACAATCAAAACATCCCCGCCTTCTGACACTACTGTCGCCTTATCCATTGTAAACGGGCAGTTTTCCTCTGTATAAATATCTTCCACCGGATTTCTTCCCACACGGATGTACGCCGGTTTCTCATCTTTCAGCAGTTCCCTAATCAGGCAGGCCGTCTGAAATCTGTCACTGGGCAGATAAACCCGCATATTGGGAATAGCAGACATCGCCGCAATATCCTGCGCGGAATGATGGCTCATGCCAAGTGCGCCATAACTGATGCCGCCGCTGATACCAATCAATGTCACATTGGTATTGGAGTATGCACAGTCTACTTTTGCCTGCTCGTAACTTCTGGTTGACACAAAGCTGGCGGGAGAAGCCGCAAACACTTTCTTACCGCATTTTGCAAGCCCTGCACCGATGCTGACCAGATTCTGCTCCGCAATGCCCACTTCGATAAACTGCTCCGAAAATTCCTTTGCAAAAGGCGCAAGGGACGCACTTCCTCTGGAATCACTGCACAAAACCACAATATCTTTATCTTCTTTCGCCTTTTCCATCAACACTTCGCAGATTGCCTGCCTGTTTGGTATTTTATTCATCTCACAGCGCCCCCTTTCTCTTCGCAAAATCACTGATAATCTGTTCGTATTCTTCCGCTGTGGGCACCTTATGATGCCATCCCGCTTTATCTTCCATCACTGTAGAACCGCAGCCCTTCACCGTATTGGCAATCACCACCGAAGGCTTTCCCTTCACAGTTTTTGCCTCTTCATAAGCGGCTACCAACTGATTAATATCGTTGCCATCCTTCACATCAATCACATGCCATCCGAAACTTCTGAATCTCTCATGCAAATCATCATGAGCCATTACATCTTCTGTATTGCCGGAAATCTGCAGACGGTTTCTGTCCACTGTCGCACAGAGATTATCCAGTTTATAGTGAGATGCCGCCATGGCGCCTTCCCAAACGGAGCCCTCCGCCAATTCTCCGTCGCCCATCACCGTATACACACGATAATCCATATTATCCATTTTACCGGCTAATGCCATTCCCACACTCACCGGGAGTCCATGTCCCAGCGAACCCGAGTTCATTTCGATACCCGGCAGCTTATTATTCGGGTGCCCGATGTACTGGGAACCGAATTTACTGAATTTTTCAATCACTTCTTCGATTGGGAAAAATCCTTTTGCCGCCAGAACAGCGTAGAGCGCCTCCACACAATGGCCTTTGCTCATGACAAACCTGTCTCTGTTTTCATCGTCCTGCTTCTCCGGGCTGATATTCATCCCCTTGAAATACAGTGCGACCAGGGCATCAATGACACTCATATCACCTCCGATATGTCCGCCTTTCCCCTCCACAATCATATCTACTACATTTTTCCGTAAATCATAAGATAATGCTTTTAAGTTTTCCATCTCTTTTTCCTTTCCATGACAGGATACCCCGGCCGGAACATCCTGTCATATATCCACAAATTCAAAAGATATCCTTTATTCTCCGCGTAGATACGCTTTTACATCCTCTTCAATCGGGTCATACAAATCCGGTTTGATACCGATATACTTACACGCCTCGTACAGTACCGGCACCACATCTTTGTGGATGCCGACACAATGATGAATGTAGGGTCCTTCCACAATCTTTGCCTCAAGACGTTTGATATTATCTACCTCCACCCAGAGATATGTACCCATTCCTTTCGGCCCTTCCACACCCCTTGCATTGCCAAGCAGCATGAAATATTCTCCACCGTCACCGTCAAATCTCGCCAGTGTCACCTCTCCGTATTTTGCCTCCGCGGTGATGCTGCCCGGATGGTCAAATGCAAGAGGATAGGTCAGTTTCGGTTTCTCCTGGGCCACGGAAATCGGCCATGGTCCGCAATGCTGCAGCAGTTCCCCGTTCTCAATATCCGGATGACGGATTGTCCAGTCCGCAAAGAAGCTTCTGGTGTCATCCAGTGCCGCCGCTTCCACCATAAGCGCCGTAATCGCACCATGGATATCTGTCTCACAGACAACCGGTATTCCCTCTTCATTCAGCAGGGAATTTGCTGCACAGGGCATAATTCCCAGTTCACACTGTAGCTGATTCCAGCACTGAATCGCGATTGCTTTGCAGCCGTATTTCTCTGCCAGATTTTTCATAGCTACTTTCAGGGCAGCCACATTTTCCAGTTCATCATCTTTAATCATAATCTCCATCTTTTCACAGCAGTATGCGATAATCTTTTCCACTTCCGTTTTTTCCGCTTTCACCCTCTTCACTTCATCTGTCAGCTCCGGCATCGGGATTGGAGAAAGCTGAATGTTGAACTTCTCAAGCAATTCTCCCTCATTGCACATAGTGGACCAGAAGTCGAAAGGTCTTGTGGATATCTGGAGGATACGGATACTGCGGAATGTCTTTACCACACTGCAGACTGCCATAAAATCCCTCAGACCTCTCTCAAATACGTGGTCATCCAGACGACAGTTGGTCATATAGGTAAAGGGTACACAAAACCTCCGAAGAACTTTACCGGTCGCAAACAGACCGCACTGAGTATCACGAAGTCTTACGCCCTTTTCATCCGGCCTTTCATCTAATGGCCCCCACAACAGAACCGGCACATTTAATTCCTTTGCCAGCCTTGCACATTCGTATTCCGTTCCGAAATTGCAGTGAGGCAAAAACAGCCCATCTATTTTCTCTGCTTTAAATTTCTCCGCAATTTTAATCCTGTCTTCATCATTGTAGAGAAGCCCCTCTTCATTGATATCTGTAATATCAACAAAATCCACTCCCAACTCACGCAGTCTGTCCGCAGTCAGGTCTCTGTATTTGATTGCATCCGGAGCGCTGAAAATACTTCTCCGTGTGGGGGCATATCCAAGTTTAATGTGTGCCATATTTAACCTCATTTCTGCGCGGCCTTTTGCGCATGTCAAGTTTGTGGATGCCGCGCAGACACAAACTTGGGATTGAAAATTATCAATTTTCAATCTTTTCTCCTTATCCTATTTCCTAATTTTATTGTGACTTCATTATACACAGAATATCTCTGAATTTCTCTAAATAATTAAGTATTTTTTACTAAATTATTCACTAAATTCTTGCAATCTTTTTTACTATCTTATATACTTAATTCAGAAATCTTAAAATTGTTTGACCTGTTCTGAACAGAGGAGTTCCATTATGAGTATAACCGCAAAGAAACTGGCAGAAAAACTGGGGTTCTCTCCTGCTGCTGTCTCCATGGCACTGAACAACAAACCCGGTGTCAGTCAGAAGACAAGACAGCTTATTTTAGATGCAGCCGAAAAAGAGGGGTATGATTTTTATAGGATATCTTCTAAAGATAAGATACCCGGTACAATCTATTTTGTGTTTTTCAAAAAGCATGGTGCTGTTGTGACAGACACGCAATTCTTTTCTCAGCTTTCCGAAGGAATCAGTGAACGATGTAGAGAAATGGGATATAAACTGAATTTCCACTATTTGTGGGATGATGACACTCTGCAAAAACAAATTGAAAACATCAGATATTCCGATTGCTGCGGTATTATTCTGTTGGGGACAGAAATGCATGTTGAAGACTATCTGCATTTCCAGACACTGACCATACCGATTGTACTATTGGATGTATATTTTGAGACCATTCAAGCCAACTATGTCCTGATTAACAATGTGCAGGGAGCCTTTCTTGCCACCACATACCTAATCAAAAAAACACAGCAACAGCCAGGCTACCTCTGCTCTTCCTATCCAATCATGAATTTTGCCGAAAGAGCCTCCGGCTTTCACAATGCCCTGCGCAGCAGCGGCCTGTCTTCTTCAAAATCAATTATACATAAACTTTCTCCATCCGTAGAAGGGGCTTTTCTTGATATGATAGAGATTCTGCAGCAAAAGGAACCCCTCGCCAAATGCTATTTTGCCGACAATGACCTGATTGCCGTAGGTGCCATGCGGGCTTTTAAAGCAAAAGGTTATCAAATTCCTGAAGATATTGCTATTGTAGGCTTTGATAATATTGATTTCAGTAATATCGTGGAACCCAGCCTCACTACAATCCATGTGCCTAAGAAGGAAATGGGAAAAATCGCTCTGAACCGCCTTATAGAACTTATCAGACAGCCTAAGGCAGCTCCCACAAAAATAGAAGTATCCACGCATCTGATAAAAAGACGTTCTACTTAAAGAACGCCCGAAGCCGGACAGCTTTTACGCTGCCCTGCACTCCGGGCTTTTTTTGAATTGAAATCACTGCATAATTCCAATGTTCCGTTTAACTTTTAGTTTACTAAAACAGTCTTATTCCTCAATCCAGGATAAGCATTCCAATTTTTATCAACAAAAGCACTGTTTCCATTCTTCAATGCCTGGCCCTGTAATGGCAGTGCAATCAAATTTCCTATGCTACCCCGGCAGACTATTCCGCCTCAAGTCGGAAGACTTGAGGCTACACACAGCGCCCCATACCCCGTTGATGTCAAGTAATTGTCACGAACTTTTTTCACTTTTTTTGAGTGAAAATCGCTGAAACCCTCATAACTTCGTGGGGCATGTGGTAAATTATTGCTAAGTCGGGGTAAAATTGGTGGTAAATTAGTGTCAAGTAAAAATCCTAATTGATGCCCAATAAAGTATACTCAAAAAAGGAAATGCCTTGTGTGTACCTCCTGGAAAATAGTTTAATGCTCTCCCTCTAACCTCTCTTGCTAAGATGATGCCCTCAAATTTGATTATCATTATTTTAATTACAAAGATAAATTTCTCATACATAATCAAAATATATATTAATACCTTATCTACACATCGAAAAATTTTAATATCTAATCTTCTTTTCTTCTAAATATGCCAACCAGTTTTGTCGTGTCTTTCAATACATCAGGTAAAACCTTATCATGAGGAAGATTACATGGCCGCAAAACACATTGAGCACTCTTACAAATTGGTTCCGTAGCATTGCCAAACAGTTCTTGAATCACTCCATTCATTTCTTCCGTCCAATTAAACTTATTACGTTCTAACATCTCTCCTGTTATACTTATTTCATATTCTGGAAATTCTTTCTTAATTCTCTCACTCGCCCGCTCCGAATAAAAAATTGTTTTCACTATAATCTTAACATCTCTATTTTTGTCTAAAACATCTGGAATATGGTTACTATTTACCCCAAAAATATAATTTCTCTTATTACCAAAACTTCTAATTTTCTTAAGATAATAATTCAACATATCTATTGTCGATTTACCAGATAATGCATTATCCGTCAAAAACACAATTTTAGATATCGGGACATTCATATAGAAATACTCGTCATCCTGAATTCTCAAATTTCTATTAATAGTATTACCATCAAACGCCATTCTTAGCGAACCTCTATCTCCATTTGAATAACGTTCTATAAGCAAATTTAATGTTGCCCCAACTCCATCAGGCTCCTTCGCTATAATCAAAGTATTATTTTTACTTAATTTTTCAATTTCATCTAAATATTTTTTCATCATTTTACTTGGTTCTAACACAAAGGAACAATAGAATCCTTTTAATATCATTTCTTCAAATTTGTCATACTTAACTTTATCAAATTGAAAAACTTGCATCAGCCATAGAAGTTTATATAATGCTATATTACTCACAAATGCATCCCGATAAGTAGTACCAAGATAATTATATATACCATTATCAAACCCTATATTCGTAATAATGGTTACTAATTTATTCATATGATTGCTATCATTCAACCATTGATTTCCTATAACAAATTTAGTTGCTACCTTTGATATATTCTTAACTGTATCAACAACATCCTCATATTCTCCTAACAAATATACTTGTTTTTTATCTTTTTCATAAAAACATAATCCAGATTTTATCTTTGTGCTCTCTATATTTATACCAGATAGACTATAAATTTTATCCTCTAAAATAGTCTCATTTGCAACTTTATATTCAAATATGTTTCCTATCCCAATTCCAATCTTTAATTCTTCAATTATTACTTCTTCATCTATATACTTCTCATTTTTTAAACTTTCGAATAAATTTTCCACTTTTCCTTCAAAAGGAACATATATAGCGTATGGCATCACTAAATGAAAATACTCTGCAAATTGCGTTTTTACCGATACTTTCTCAATATTCATGTAATCACTTATAAATTTAGCATATTTACGTAAAGCATCTAATATTCGACCATTATGTAACTCTTCATCAAAATATATTTTTATTAACTGATTTTGAAAAAAATCTGTTTCTGATAAATCCGTCAAAATTTTTAAACAAGTATTATCCTCATTACATAATTTTGTACAATACTCTACCAAAAAATCCAACGTCAAAACATTAATAGTTCCCACTTGTGCTATCGTAGAAGTTCTAAGTCCATTCTGATCTCTTTTTATGCGATTCCAAAATGTTTCATAAAGTGTTCTTTCTTCTTTTACTATTTTCCCTTCTGAAATTAAAAAATCATCATTTTCAGAGAAACGATTTATTAGTCTTGTATACATATTAGTTTGCACATTTACCCAAAAAACATCTCCAAGAAAAACATTATATATCCTCTTTTCCATCAGTTCTTTCAATACCATTTGTTTACTAAAATTTGTACCATTTTCCATAATAAATGCAAAAGAACATGGTTCCTCATAAGCCTCTCTTTTGTATAAATAATAAAATGCTATTGCATTTTCTTCATTTTCTCCTTCAAACTTACACTCCTCTGCATTAAAATAATCTCTATTTACATTACGGACAAGAACTTCATTTCCCCATATTGCCACAATAGTTCCATTTTTAGCACTATTAATCCCTGCATTCTCACCATACAAGATTTCTCCTCCATCACATAACATTTTAATTAAATAAATATGAAATTCTTCTGCTATTTCCAGCATTTTGCTTTTTATGGATTCTTTATCATCACCAATATGATTAACCCTGTTAAATAGTTGCAAAGAAAAGATTAGTTGCAAATAGTGCTCTTCCGTCAACTCGAACTCAGTAGCAGCGTCTTCTATCAATCTATGTATTGGAAAAACTTTCTCTCCGCTATCTTCCAGTTCAAAAACCCATTTAACCTGTCCAATTACATCATTCAATTTTCTGTAAAAGTCGTAAAATTTATTATCTTGATTTGTATCATACACATCCTTTCTATTTCGCAACCAAACCAAAAACTTAATAAAAATAACTTCTTTACACTCATAAAATCTATCTTCTTCGTCCGAAGCTATCGCTGAAAAATAAGATACAAATTTTAAAATTTTATCAATATGTGCAGTATAATTCTGACCTTCTTGAAAGCCTACCCATTTAGTACATAGAACCCAAAAGGCATTTGCATATTCTATAATGCAATTCTTCCTTTCGTCAGTCGTAATCGTTTCGTCCAAATAAAGCTCCCATAGACTATTCATATCTGACTCTTCTGCTTTTGTTTTTACATGTAATAATAGTATATAATCATTCAATCGTTTCTTTAGCATTCTCTTTCTTCCTTTTCCTGTAATTTTAACTCTAACAAAATTTCTGCATTTTGAACCTCTTCCGAAATCTCACATTTTTTTAAATATTCTTTCAAGGTTAAAATACCATCTTTATCAATATTTAAGGAAATATTATCAATACACAACACTAGCATACATAACATATTTTTAAAATTTATGCTGTCAGCTGGAATCTTCACATAATCCCGATTGTAAAAAAAGGAATGACTCTTTGTAACATCATTAAAAATTCTATTATAAAATTTTCTAAATAATGATCCCCTGCCAAATTGAGAAGATAAAATTCTTTCGTAGAATTCTTCAAAGTATTTTTCTTGCAAAGTATTGCTCACTTTATCACTAAAGATCAAATTTGCATCATTAATATCCCAATTATTTTTACGATAGATGTATCTAATATAAACATTTTCAAATTCAGCCTTATCTATAGTATTTATCCAATTATCCTCTCTAACTTGAAAAACATCATAATTTAAATCCCGAAATTCCTGTAATTCAAGTTTGTCTACCAGAGATAGTTCTCCAATTTTTCCATAATTTTTTGTTTTTTTTAAGTTGAGATAAAGTCCTTTTTCCTCCAAAAAGCCTGCCAAATCTCTAATAAGCATTTCTCCGTCAATAGTACTTGGAAAAAACATAAACATATCATCAACATATCTATAACTTTTAACTTCTTGGTACATACTATTACTCATAAAAAACTGAGAAATCATTTCTTCCAGTACAATCTCTGCCAATACTCTAGCATATGCAGGTCCTTGAGGCACTCCACGTAAATCTCCAACACTTTCAAGCATTATTTTTTCATTTATAGAATTTAAGTATTTATATATATTTTTAAATTTTTCATATTCCTTTATCTTTTTATGCTGCAATATGTTTTCAAACATTGTTTGAAGATATATATTATCATAAAAACCCTTAATATCCATTTTTGCACAAACGTAATTCTCAAATATAGGATAAGAAAAGTATTGCGATATATCATTTTTAAAACGCATCCACGAGCTTATCCATGGATAAAAGACATCCCCTCCAATACCAAAATTCAAATGATAACTATATGAAGAATAATCTTTCTGTAGATACATTATCATTTTATTAACCAATGCTGTTGTGATCACACGTTCCTGTGCACCCAAAGAGATTAATATGCGTTGTTTATCTTCTTCGTTTCTTATATATTTCCTAAATTCAATCTTAGAAGGCACACTATATTTACCCCTTTCTATCTTACTAATAATTTCTTCTATTTTGCAATAATCATAATACGAAAAAGAATTAAGTTTATTTAATGTCTGCAAATGATATACCTCATCATTATACATAAAATAATTTATTTCCTTTTCTATAATATTCTCCACAAAATTAATTTTATTTGAAAAATCATTTACATTCGACATATGGTATGGAATATCTAATGCTTTAAAAATATACTCATCAATAAACATGTCCCTTTTTTCTATAGGACAATTCCTATTATTATACAATTCATATAAATAATTAAATGTTATTGGAAAATAATATTTTTTATATTTCGCTATCATATTATGAGTAATCTGCGAATTATAATTCTGTTGCTTTTTCAGAATTTCCAATAAAAGTTGTTCTCCATTTTCCATATGTCCAAATACACCCAACAGAACAATACGTTCAAGACTTGTCAATCTGCCATCTGCTATATGAAGCCAAATACTACTTAAAATTTCATCTAAAACAAATACCTCTCTAATTTCATCTAATGATATTTCCCGTTTACCTACCAATATTTTTTTATGATATTTTATAATATTCTCGGTTGATATTTTTTGCGTAATAGCTAATTTATCAACAATCTGTTCAATTGAATTTTTTTTGATTCCTTCAAGAAACGTCAATTGATTGCTCAAAAACTTTTCATCCAAACTCTCAACAGAGTTAAATTGATCTTCATCTTTATCGATAAAATATGAATATGTCCCTAACTGATGGCGTGACAAAGGAAGTTTAACTTGCAATCCATATTTATTATTTACTTTTCCGCTTCCTGTTTTGGGGAAACAATCTAAACCAAACCTTCCGTCCATCACTATTTTATAATAAAAACTATCCCTAAGTTTAGTCACTATAGTAAATGCTAGATCTTTTGTTATCACCTGATCTAGAAAAATCCATACATGAATTCCTCTTCTACCGGAAAATTCCAACAAATAACTTATATGCAATTCTTCCAATTTCGAAATCAAAGCATCTACATATTCTCTTTTTAGGATTTTTAATTCATCCCTATTTTGATTTTTACAATCAAAATCAAAGCAAATCCACCTCAACTTATTTTGGTTTGTTTGCTGCTGATATGTTCCTATCGAATGTCCTCCTCGCAACATTTCTTCAATTAATGATACTGTAATTGGTGATTTTACAGTAAAATATTTTGATTTTTCCTGTTGTATAGCGGCAACACTTGTATTTACAACAAAATTCTCATATAATTTCTCTGCTACCTTTTTATACATAATATTCCCTTCATAATCTGGAATTCACCAGTTCTTTTCTAAATCCTTATCTGATTTTCAATCAAGGTTTTTTCAAAATAAAAAATTATTGTTTCTTTGTATTTACTATCCATTATCCTTTCTCTTAGAATATCTTCTCTCTACAGCCACTTCTTCTTTCAAACAACATATTTACTTCGTGAGTATAGTCGTTTCTAAAACATCTGCCTTGTGTGTCAGATTATTTCCTAAAAATAGCACCTTAAACAACTCTATTGCAATAGAAAGGACATTTTTTGCTATAAGTAATTGGGGAAATGGCCCACCTCACCATTTCCCCGATTCTAATCTTAATGAAAATATCTACGCTCCTTTTACACCATCTGAAGCCCTGCAAGCAACTCCACTTCTGCAATATCAAGCCCTGAATATTTCGCAACCTTATCAATCGACAATTCACCATCCTGCAACATTCTGAGCGCCGCCTCTTTTTTAGCCTCATCTTTCCCTTTATCTATACCTTTTTTCAAGATTGTCCTTGCTTCTGTCTCAATTAACGCTCCACCCATCATTCCACCTATCTCTTTCTGCACATTCTCATACTTCTGTGCGATTTCTTTAATCACATCCCCGGAAAGTTCTATAATCGTACGTTTGTCAAATGCCCCAATAATCCCTTCCTGTTCCAGTTTATTAAGCCTTTCCAAAATATCCTGATACTCTGCTTTCAGTTCTGTCAATTTCTCTTTATTACTATTATACACCTGAAAGTTCTTTTCATGTGAAAAAATATAAAATGGAATTAACAATAACAGTCCTTTTGAAAAAATATCTTCCAGAGAATATTCCTGTACTTTCATAATCGGCACTTCATACTCTACGCTTCCGCCTGGCGTTTTTATCACATACCTCATTTTATCAGGTGTCTTTTTATAGTTCCTCAGATATAACACCGCCGTATTTGGAAATGTCACTGTCAATGTTTCATGAATGACTTCACCCTCATCCAATGCTATCTGGGCATCATACTCAAACAGCCGAATTGTCATCCGACCGTCCGGCAGACTGCTCTCACATTCCAGATGGTATTTCTTCTTTTTCTTTCCATATATTATGAAATTTGTATCCGTTATTCTTTCATGGTCGGCTGCATCCTGTTGATCCATAAAATGCTCATTGGGATGAAACTCTATTATCTCATTCCCTGTATAGTCTTCCTTGAAAATCTCATTGATTACCGGAATAATCATCTGCCGGCAGTCATTTAAGATTGTCCGAAATGCCCCGTCATATATATTTCCCATATACAATCCTCCGTATTTCTTATTTACATCATATCATTATCATACTGTATACACAACTACATTTAAAATATAATATGAAATTTTAAACTCTACATGGATATTGCTAACATTACCTGAAAAATCTCTAAATGCATAATGGAAGTTTTAACTCCATTATTATCAAATCTCCAATGCCTAATTCATTCCCTCAGATTACTTGTCGATATACTAACAAACCAATCTCACTTATAGATATGGCTTATCCTGTTCGTTACATCCCGTTTCCTATCCATAATCTGAATAGACCAGAAACATGTTTCACAGAAATTTTGTCATCTTTCGCAGAAAATTGTTCATAAACAACTAATAATTGCGGACAAATTAAAGTCGTTTATTTTAAAATTAACGAATAATAAGCACTTTATTCGACACCATAAACCATAAAAATAAAGCGCTTATTATCCCAAAAATCTCCCCTATTCTACCCCGGCAGACTATCCTCCACACACAACGCCCCATACCCCACCCTAGCATTCGGATACTCCGTCTCCCCTCTCACCGGCCTGGCGCCACGTCGCAAATATGCCCGTACCTTTTCCCCATATAAATACACATCATTCCCCATCACAATCCCCCATTCCATCATCAATGCCGCCGCCCCGGTGACAAAGGGGGCTGCAAAAGAAGTTCCTGTCACAGTCTGCGCCCCTCCCCTCCCGTTGCCAATTACAATATCCACCCCCGGCGCCACCAGGTCAGGCTTTACGCTTTCGTTGGCAACCAGCCCTTCCAGGCGGTTCTCTAACAGATATCCCCGTCCGGAAAAGTCCGCATAGGAATCATATACCGCATGATATGCCCCCACTGTTACCACTTTCCTTGAAGTGGATGGGATTGTGAATGTCACTTCCGGGGTCGGGGCAAAAAAGCGGGTTCCGCTGTTTAGTACCACGCTGCTGGGAAGGTAAAAATAATAATTCCCCGTCACAATTTTCACCGGTTCCAGCAAAAAGGTCCAAACCCCGGAATCAATATAATTCTGCTTATATATAAAATCGAAATAAATTTCCTGGTTCATCGAATAAGGGGATGGCTCCCCAATATAAATAAGGAGCTGCGTCTGTTCCATGGACAGCCTGATAGTTCCCCGCTGCCCGGTTTCCACAATCTGCCGCTCCCCTCCCGGGGAAATGACAGTAATCCGGAAAATATCCGCATACTCCTTCCAAAGCTGTACATTAATTGTACGTTCATAGGCTGCTACCGCCAGTTCCACCCTCACTTCATCCCTTACTACCCCTGCCGTATGGCCTCCCGCTGCCCCTTCATTGCCACTTCCTACGCAAATCACATTCCTTCCGATTTCCGAAACATTGTCAATAAAGCGTTCCAACAGCGATGTTCCATCATGTGCCCCATACGTATTGCCAAAGCTTAAGTTAATAGCAACCGGCTGCGCCAATTCTACCGACTTTTTCACTACATAGTCCAAAGCCCTCATCAGCTCTGTTGTCTTGGGAAACGATTCCTGCCTGGGATTCCCTAATTTCACTACGATTAAATCGGCTTCCGGCGCAACTCCCGCATACCTCCCCCCGGAAGAATTCCCGTTTCCGGCAGCAATTTCCGCCACGGCCGTTCCATGGCCTGTCACATCCATACTTGGAAGCAGGCGAAACCGCTCCTCCTCCCCTTCCGCCCTTAAAGCTTCATTGATTTGTTCCCGGTTGAATTCCACCCCTATCCCATATCCTTCCGGCGGCAGCATTCCCCTGCCCTCATCCGGCTGCAGGCTTTGGTCCCACAAGTAACTTATCCTGCTTCCCCCGTCATTGCCACGGAAATCCATCCTGGCATAATCAATACCCGAATCAATGACTGCTACCAGGATTCCCTTCCCGCTTAAATAAGGTTCCCTGGCCGTTACCGGCGGGATACAAGAGGCTTCTTTCCCCCTTTGCAAGGAAAAATAAAGCCTTTTTGGCATTTCTACATATTCTACTTCTTCCAATTCCACAAAAGATGAAATCAAATCCTGGGGCAAAGTAACTATCGCATAGCCTGCAATCAGCTCCTCAACTGTTATGACCGAACCGCCCAGCCTTTTCAAATCCCCATTATATTTTACGATTAATTCCCATCTTGCCTCTTCCTCTTCGTATCCCACATCCAAGTCCAGCGACTTTTCCCGTTCCTCCATGCTGGAATCCAATGCCAGGTTCAATAAGTTTTCCAATTTCTGTGAATTCATAAACACCCTTAAGGTTTCGTTTCTTAAATTATATGCTCCACCTTAAAATCTTTACACCCTCACTCTTGATAAAAACATTCCATAGCACGAACCATATATTCCACATCCTTCGTTCCCGCCGTCTCATAGGCCGAATGCATGGCAAGCTGGGGAAGGCCGATATCCACACTGTTCACCGGAACCTGGGCGGCGGACAAATTCCCCAACGTAGAGCCCCCTGCAATATCCGAACGGTTGGCATAGGTTTGCCAGGGCACTCCGGCCCGTCCACAGATATTCTTCATAATAGCCGCTGAAACCCCATCCGTTGTATATTTCTGGCTGCCATGATATTTTATCACAATACCGCCATTTAAATAGGGCCGGTTCGTGGGGTCTGCTTTTTCCGGGTGATTTGGATGTACCCCATGGGCATTGTCCGCTGAAATCATAAAACTGCCCGCTAACAATCTGCCATAGTCCCCTTCTGTTATGGAAAAGGCTTCACAAACCCTTTTTTGGGTATCCCGGAGAAAAGCAGAGGCTGCCCCCTGCCTTGTTGTGCTCCCCACCTCTTCGTTATCGAATACAATCATAAAATTAGCATAATTTTTCGGCTTCCCATGAAGCATGGCCTGCAATGATGCGTACACGCATTCTAAATCATCCAGCCGGGGGGCACAGATAAATTCTCCCTCTGCACCGAGTATTCTTCCCTTTTCCCTGTTATATAAAAACAAGTCACTTCCCAAGATTTCCTCTGCTGCAATCCCCTCTTCCCGGGCTATCAATTCCTGCAAAGGCAACCCTTCATTTCCCATACCATACAACGGAAGCATGTCTGTCTGCACATTATATTCCACACCTTTATTCATTTCCCGGTTCATATGGATGGCCACGTTGGGTATGATTAATAAATCCCTTTTTACCGCAACATTTTTCACTACCTTCCCGCCAGCCGTTACTATACGGCCTGCTACCGACAAAGGGCGGTCCAACCATGTGGAAAGTATCATTCCTCCATATTTTTCCACATTCAGCTTCACATAATGGCCTTCCACGGTAATTTCCGGATTCTCTTTAATTTTAAAGCAAGGGGAATCGCTGTGGGAAGCAATCATGTGAAACCCTTTCATCTCCCCCTCGGGAACAGCAAAAGCAATCAGAGAAGAGCCGTTCCTGCTTACATAATATTTCCCACCATGGGCAAGCTCCCATTTCTCTTCCTCCATCAATCGCTGGAAACCTGCTGCTTCCAGCTCCTTCTCAACATTCTCCACTGCCTGGTAGCAACTGGGGCTTCTATCTATAAAATCAAGCATCTTTTCAATCTTTATCCTCATTTCAACCATTCTCCTATACCCCCTTCTCCTGCCCTTTTATATACCCCTCTCTGTCACCAGCCCTTTTTCCATAAGAAATGCCGGGTCATATGACAGTTTTGCCTTCCGCAGCCCCTCTTCCCCGGTGTCTTCTTCCCGGTTAATATAGCGGTAGCCGGACGCTTCATGTTCCACAAACTGCTGGTTAATCATAGGATAAGCCCCTTGTATCTCGGCAAATGCCTTCTCGATATGCACTACAAACATATCTTCCCCGCAGGGCTCCCCCAAAGAAAATGCCACCACCTTCCCGTCCGCCCGGATAAGCCCCCCTTTTAGCCCCAGCCTATCGCGCAGTTTTAACGCATTTAAGGTCACACAAAATTCATCGTGCTTCTCCCCTTTCTCCATACATCCATTCTGCTCTCGCCAGATTTCCGCCATGTCCATACATTCTCCCACATTCTTCTCCGAAATGGCCTCATATTGCCAATCGGGGAAATTTTCTTTAAAACGGTTGATATGATTTCTCTTTCCATGAAGTTTCTTTCCTGCCAAAGAAATGAGCCGCTCCGATTCATAAACATAATCCGCCGCATCCCTGTCATATTCTATCTGAAATCTTCCTGGATAAAGCTTCTCCAGTTCTTCAAACTGGGAGGGCGAGACTAAATGCAATTTAAAGGGTTTCCCCTTTTCTTTAAAGTACTGGGTAAGGGCATCCACTGCCCTTTTCAAATCCCCCTTTCCCAATGGACAACTGACCGAAAGCTCCATCTCATCCGAGATAAAAACAAGCATGTCCTCCACCACAGCATATCGTATTTCATAAAAAGGCGCCCATAAAAAATTATTTGCAAAAGTAAATTCGCAATTTCTCATCGACACCATATCATAATAATGCTGAATAATCTTTTCGTCTTCCAATTCCAGCTTCTTCCATATAATTTCCATCGTACATCCTCTTTCATTTTGGTATACTGCTACGTAAATAGAAAAAAATAATTACGCCATACCTTCTTTTGTATTGAATATTCTTCCGTTTTTTCCTAAACAGTATACAACTTTCCCCGATTTCTGTACAGTCTTAATTTACAATATTGACAGTCCACCCCTATCTGGGTAAAATGTAGTTACTGTCTAAAACTGCACAAATTATCACAGATTTCCAGCATCCTTTTACCGATAAGAAATCACCCCAAAGGCAGATACGGGAAAAGTGTCCAATAGTTTTTCAGGAGGATTTTATCATGATGTTATCATGCCAGAATATATGCAAGTCATTTAACGATAAAAATATATTGCAAAACATATCTTTTCATATCGAAGAACAGGAAAAAGCTGCTATCGTAGGCGTTAACGGGGCAGGGAAAACTACTTTGCTCCGGATTATTGTCGGAGAACTGCCAGCAGATGAAGGGAATGTCATCCTTGCCAAAGGTAAAACTCTCGGCTATTTGGCGCAAAACCAATCCGTAGACAGCAATCATACCATTTATGAAGAACTGCTTACGGTAAAACAAGATTTAATTGACTTGGAACACCGTATCCGTCAAATGGAACAGGAAATGAAATCCGTCTCCGGCATCGAGCTGGACAAGTTGATGGATTCCTATGCCCTACTCACCCATCAATTTGAATCAGGTGGCGGCTATTCCTACCGCAGCGAATTAGTAGGGGTTTTAAAAGGGCTGGGGTTTTCCGAAGAAGAATTTGGCAAATCTGTCGCTACCCTTTCCGGCGGGCAAAAAACCCGCGTTGCCCTAGGCAAGCTGCTTCTTCTAAGCCCTGACCTGATTATATTGGATGAGCCTACCAACCATTTGGATATGTCTTCTATTACCTGGCTGGAAACCTATCTTTTAAATTACAAAGGTGCTGTTATTATCGTTTCCCATGACCGTTATTTTCTGGACCGTATTGCAGGTAAAGTCATCGAAATCGACCAGACGAAGGCAACTTCCTTTTTAGGGAATTACAGCAGTTATGCGGTGAAAAAGGAAGAACTGCGCTCTGCCCAACTCAAAGCTTATATCAACCAGCAGCAGGAAATCAAGCATCAGGAAGAAGTCATCGCCAAGTTAAAATCCTTCAACCGGGAAAAATCCATTAAGCGTGCGGAAAGCAGGGAAAAAATGCTTAATAAAATAGAACGCCTGGAAAAGCCTATGGAAACACGCACCGATATGCATATTTCCTTAGAGCCCCGGATTGTCAGTGGAAATGACGTGCTTTATGTGGAAAGCCTATCCAAATCCTTCGATTCCCTGCAGCTATTTCAGGATATCGGCTTTGAACTGAAAAGAGGGGAACATGTGGCAATCATCGGGGATAATGGCACCGGAAAGACAACCATACTGAAAATCATCAATGGCCTTCTGCAGCCTGACAGCGGCATTATCCGCATGGGAACAAATGTACATATCGGCTATTATGACCAGGAGCACCATGTGCTCCATACGGAAAAAACATTATTTGAGGAAATTTCCGACGATTACCCCACCCTCACCAATACGGAAATCCGCAATACTTTAGCTGCTTTCCTGTTTACAGGAGAAGATGTCTTTAAACGTATCGGGGATATCAGCGGCGGCGAACGGGGAAGGGTTTCCCTTGCCAAGCTGATGCTGTCGGAATCCAACTTCCTTATCCTGGATGAGCCTACCAATCATCTGGATATTGCTTCCAAAGAAATTCTGGAGGATGCTCTGAACAGTTATACGGGAACTGTCCTCTATGTTTCCCATGACCGTTATTTCATCAACCGTACTGCCAGCCGTATTTTAGACCTGTCGGGCCGCATTTTGACCAATTACCTTGGGAATTATGATTATTATCTGGAAAAAAAGCAGGAAAGCCTTGCCGCTTCCCTTTCTGAACCATCTTCCTCTACGGCCTCCTCTTCCAGTGCCGGTGGGAAGGAACAGGAATCCTCTGCAAAGCTTAGTTGGAAGGAGCAGAAAGAAAAGCAGGCTCTTCAGCGCAAAAAGGAGAATGAGCTCAAACGGACAGAAGAAAGAATCGAAGTGCTGGAAAGCCGAGATGCGGAAATCGACTCTCTCATGGCTCAGCCCGACATATGCACCAATGTAGCCAGGCTTCAGGAACTTTCCAGGGAAAAGGAAGGCATCCAGGCAGAGCTGGAAACTCTGATGGAGCGTTGGGAAGCTTTGGAATCGGAATTGGACTAATGGCTGGTTGGCAAAAAACTGCATCTTGCGATGCAGTTTTCTATAAAAATTAGGGTTGCAGTGGACTTTTTCCAGTTCACCACATTTTAAGATTTTTACTTTACCTTCCAATCCCTTTTTTACATAGCCACTAATGTCTTCCTAATTTCCTTAATAAAATCCCCGCTGTTCAATACCGTAACATCCTCCAGGGAGGTAATCAGTGCCAAATCCTTGGTCATCTTCCCGGCCTCAATCGTAGATAACGTCGCTTTCTCCAGCTTGTCCGCAAATTCCATCAGTTCACCGATTCCATCCAGTTCCCCTCTCTTGCGCAGCGCCCCCGTCCATGCGAAAATCGTGGCCACTGAGTTGGTGGAAGTCTCTTCCCCTTTTAAATGCTTATAATAATGACGCTGTACCGTTCCATGAGCCGCTTCGTATTCGTACACGCCCGTAGGGGATACCAGCACCGAAGTCATCATGGCAAGTGAACCGAAAGCCGAGGAAACCATGTCGCTCATTACATCCCCATCATAATTTTTGCATGCCCAAATAAAGCCGCCTTTCGCCTTCATCACCCTGGCAACAATATCATCAATCAGGCTGTAGAAATATTCAATGCCCGCGACTTCAAATTTTTCTTTATATTCTTCCTCATAGATTTCCTGGAAGATGTCCTTAAAATCATGGTCATATTTTTTAGAAATGGTATCCTTCGCCCCAAACCACAAATCCTGCTTCGTATCCAGCGCATAGTTAAAACAAGCCCTGGCAAAGCTTTGAATGGATGCATCCGTATTATGTACCCCCTGCAAAATGCCAGCCCCCTGGAACTCATGAACCGTTTCCCTGGTTACCGTTCCATCCTGCGCTGTATATACCAGCTCCGCTTTTCCTGCCCCGGGAACTTTTATTTCCACATTTTTATAAATATCGCCATAAGCATGGCGGGCAATGGTAATAGGCTTCTCCCAATTTTTCACACATGGCTCAATCCCCTTTACCACAATAGGTGCGCGGAATACCGTTCCATCCAAAATAGCACGAATCGTTCCGTTAGGGCTTTTCCACATTTCCTTTAAATCATATTCCGTCATACGGGCAGCATTAGGCGTAATCGTAGCGCATTTCACAGCCACCCCATATTTCTTCGAGCCTCCGCTGAATCCACCGTTACCTGGTCATTCGTCTTGTTCCGGTGCTCTAAACCCAAATCATAGTACTCCGTCTTTAAGTCGATGAAAGGAAGCAGCAATTCCTCCTTAATCATCTGCCAAAGAATCCTGGTCATCTCATCTCCGTCCATCTCCACCAACGGCGTCACCATCTTAATCTTTTCCATACTTTCTCTCCTTATCTTCTAATTTCTTTATATTACTTTACTCTTCATTGTTGTAAATATTATAAAGCCCATTCCTCACCATATTATCATACGCATTGATGATATGCTCATGAGCCAGGGCTTCCGCCCGCTCTCCATCCTTCGCTTTCATCGCTTCCATAATCTGACGATGCTCGTCATTGGACGCTTTTCCCCGCCCCCCGTTCGTCAGCGTCTTCTTCCTCACCCGAAGCACATATTCATGAAAATCCACCAGCAGCCTGGCTAACTGCTTACTGTTACAGGCTTCATATAAAATATGGTGAAAACGGTTATCCAATTCCGCCATCTGGTCCAAATGGCCCTTCGCCGCATGGAAATCAGCCAGATAAACATTCTCTTCCAACTCCTCCAACTGTTCCTTTGTAATGTACTCGGTAGCCCATCTGGCACATAGCCCTTCTAACAAAGAACGTATCATATAAATATCCTGCACATCCTTCGCCGTAATACCAGTAACATAAGCCCCTTTATTTGGGATAATCTGAATCAGACCTTCCAGCTCCAACTGGCGGAAAGCTTCCCTGACCGGAGTCCTGCTCACACCCAGTTCCTCTCCGATGGCGACTTCCTTTAATTCCTCATGCTCTTTATATTTTCCGTTTAGTATATCCTCCCTAATCTTACTGAATACACGCCCTCTTAAAGAATACTTGTCCGTCACCTGCTGTTTCAAATCATAAACGCTCATTTCAATTTATTATACTCCTTTCACATGCCTTGTCTTACTTAGCACTAAGTATAATTGTATACAATCCTATTTTAAGTGTCAATACACAATTTTAATCAGCTTTCCAATATTTATCATTCCCCATCCCTGTTTCGTCCATGGCTCATGCAAATCCGTTGCGCTGTAATTTATTTTTCTTTTTACCTGTTCGTTGGACAGTTCCGGGTATTTCTGTAAAAGCAATGCTGCCGCCCCGGAAACAATAGGAGTCGCCATAGAGGTGCCGCTTTTTTTCACATAAGCATTCCTGTACCCCCTAAACACACTGCGGCAGGCCACGTTACAGGATATGATATCCGTTCCTGGAGCCACCACATCCGGCTTTTTTACTGCATAAGGGGATGGTCCCCTGCCCGAATAGCTTTCGCAAAGGGAGCTTCTCCCGGAATAAAACCCTCCATCATGGCAGCCCACCGTAATTACTTTCTTACTTGAGCCTAAAGGGGACAATGTCATTGGGTCAGGCCCCATATTCCCAGCCGCACACACTACCACAATTCCGCTGTCCCAGGCATCATCCACAATGTCTAATAGCTCCTGCATCCTTTTTTCGTTTTCTATATGCCCTATCCCTATGGAAATATTTAAAATACGAATCCGGTATTCCTCCTTATTCCTCAAGACCCATTCCACTCCCCGGTACATATCGTCCATATTGCCGTCACCGTTGCGGTCGAGTACCTTCCCCACAATCATCCTGCACCAAGGGCATATCCCTTTATACATTTCCCCGGAAACCTTCCCACTGCCTCCAATACAGCCTGCTACATGGGTTCCGTGGCCACTATCATCGTAAGCTTTCTTCTCCCCATAAAGAAAATCACAAAATGCATCCACTCTTCCTGCCAAATCAGGGTGGTTTCCAATTCCCGTATCCAATATTGCCACTCCAATGGCATTTTCCCTGGAAAGCCCCCTCCCCCTACAGGACTCCATAACATCATCCGTACAACCGATTTGCTGCCTGACACGAAACATAAACCGCTCCCGGCTTTTTAATTAATTTATGCCGGGAGCGGTTATTGGTTACCTATAGTTTATGTGGGCAAGACATTTTCCTATTTAATTACAAATTCCATATACGGAAAAATGGTTGGCCTCAAACCGCACGCATTTCTGGTTCTCTACTGTCACTACACGGGAAGTTACCCTTTCTAGCTGGCCGTCTTCATCCAGACACACTACCTTGAGATTCTCTGGCCTAATCCCGCTTGGTATGGGAAGTATTACACTCATCTGCTGTCTGCCCAGTTTAGTAATCGGTATCCTCTTATCTGCATCCAGCAATGTAATGTTGTAAACTTGCAAAGCCGTTAGCCCACCGCCTGACACAGCTCTCCTGTAAGCACTGTTTACCGCATCCCTGTCCGTAGTATTATCGCTGATACTCAGGATATAATTCCCCTGGTTTCCGGAAATTTCTGCCGAAGCTCCCGGCTGGCTGGAAATGGTAGTACTATTGATTTCTACCGTTACCTTTCCTGCCCCTGGCACAGCCGTTTGCGTTGCCGCATCTTGGGTCTCCCCGCTTTCTGCCCCTGCATTTCCGGCTTCCGTTCTTTCTGTTACTGCACTTCCTGCTTCCGAAAGATATTCCATATCCTCCTGTCCTGACAATTCATAAGTCTTACCATAAATCATAACCTCGTCAGGCATTGTCCTGGAATTTACTTCCGCCTTATGCATCATGCAGAATTTTACCTGAAGTACGCCTGGGGTATCCCCGCTGGCCGCCCTTTTTACACTGCACACCAACCCACGGAATCCTCCTGCGTTATAATCCAACACTGTCCCCGTAATATCTTCTTTTGTAATATTTTCATCCACAACAGCCACACGCACATCCTTAAATACCGCATCGCGGTATTCCTCATTTACCAGACGGGTTGCCGTTATTTCATAGGATACCGCCGGAAGCTGCTTTCCAAGGAATACTGCATTTTTCGTCCAGTCCTGTTTCCCTGAACCCGACATGTCATAAGCTTTTAGGCCAATCGACTTCACCGAAGCCGGAATCTTAATCGTACTGATGGGGCATCCTTCAAAAGCCCTGTCCCTGATTTCCGTCAGGTTGTCGCCGCCCGATATGCTGGTCAGGCTGCTACATCCCGCAAAGGCATCCTCCCCGATAGTTGTTACGCTAGAGGGCAGGGATATGCTGGTTATCTGGGTATTCCCTTTAAAAGCCTCCGCACCGATTTGCTTTACATTGCCCGGTATCTCAATCTGGCTTCCCATTCCGCCATAGGCTATGAGTATCCCATCGCCTACAATAACAAAGGGATTCTCCCTGTCGCTCTTTCTTTCCTTCAGCCATTTTGTCTCCGCAAAAGCGGAAGGCTCAATTTCCGTTACAGAAGAGGGTATCTCTATCTCTGCCAGATTATCACAATGGTAAAATGCCCCATAGCCAATTGTAGTTACCCCCTCCGGTATCGTTATCGAAGCAAGCCCTGACCGTGCAAAAGCAAATTCCCCGATTTTCTTTATCCCCTCCGGTATCCGGTAATTTTCCATTTGGCTGTTCCGATAATAAGCCTGGGAAGCGATAATTTCATTATTCACTATTGTATACTTAGGATAAGCCGATGAACCGCCGCCACCAATTACTTCCATCGCCGCCGTATCGCTGTTGGGGTATGACTGGATATTTCCAGACTGGATATTATTCCCTTGCCCGCTTTCAGCTCCCGAGCGTACCTGTGACTGGTTGTTATCCATAAATACTACTGCGTTTCCGCCTACTACAGTACTCTGTCCCAGCAGATTCCCATTTAACGTTCCGCTCACATCCCCGGCAGAGCCGCCACCGGAAGCTCCCCCTGCTTCGCCGCTGTTGCCGCCCGAGCCTTCCGCCGTACCCTCTTGTCCATTTCCTGTATTGCCGGTATCCGTTTCTTCCATATTCAATATATCCTGATATTCCTCACTGGACGGAACGGATTTGTCCCTTTTTGCCTCATACTCCGCCCCATAAGAGCCTGCCTCCGCCAGCAAAGCCAACTTTACACATCCATCGAAAGCAGTATCGTGTATAAACGATACTGACATAGGTATTTCTGTATTTCCCAAGTTGCTGCAGCCTGCGAAAGCTTTCATTCCAATACGGCGCAGTGAATAAGAAAAGGCAGCTTTCTCCAAAGCCGTACAATTCTCGAAGGCATAATCCGGTATTTTCTCCACATTACTTCCCAAATAAACCCTTTTCAAATTCTGGCATCCCCAGAAAGCATAATTCTTAATTTCCTCTACAGAGGAAGGCATTTTATATTCCCCTGTGGAATATCCTGGAATCATACAATATAGAATCTTTTTATCCTTACTGTAAATCACGCCATTCTCATAAACAAAGGTTTCATTTTTCTTATCCAGGCTCAAGGAAGAAAGACGGTGGCAGCCTGCAAAGACACCGCTTCCCAGGCTTTCCAAATTCTTGCCCAACTTCATGCTCCTAAGGCTGCTACAGCCGCTAAACGCCCCGTTTCCGATTGTGGTCACAGTATCTGGAATCGCAATCGTCTCCAGGGAAGAACAGCCGCTAAACGCGTTATAATCGATACTTTCAATATATCCCGGCACATCCACCTTCACTAATTCCGTATGGCCGGCAAATGCCTCCTTCCCAATATGCTTTACAGATGTAGGAATAGACACGGCGCTAGCCGTGCCTGTATATTTTACCAATGTATCCCCTTGCATCTGGAAATCCGCAAAAGAAGCGGAAGCTGCCTTTACATTTGTCGAAGGCAAATGGATTGCCGCTGCTGTAAAACACAGCAGCAGCCCCCCTAAAAAAATTCTTATACTCTTTTTACTCATAGGCTCCCCCTAAAGTCAAGCGGTTTTCATCCTTGGCTGTCTCTTATCCTTTTTACAGAACAGTATAATTGAAATACATGCCAATCCCATCGCTAAGAACCATTTCGGATGAATCGGGTCACCGGTCTTAGGCGTTGCATCAATTAAACCTTCTGTCAGGTTGCCTTTATCCACATAAATAGTGTATGGCGAGAAGTGTGTTGCAGTAAACTGTACGCAAGGCACTCCGTCAATTGTTGTAAACTTAGTATTTAAATCTTCCAAGCTGCCATTTGATACCGCGGCCGCCCGGTTATTGCCGGCATACTGAATCAGCCCATCCGGCAGTGGCAATGTAATATCCACCGTAATGCCAGACACATCTGTAATCTTCCTCTGCCCTGTGGCATCATACAAACTGATATCCATAGGAAGGTAAGCAATATTGCTCAAATCACCGTACTTGGCTTCCAAAGCCGCAATCACTGCCGCCGTAGCCTGTGCATCATCGGATACGCGGATTACAAAGTTATCCGAAGAGCCATTCACATTTGCCGAAGCCAAATCAGTATTGGAAATACCGTTCTTTGTCACATCTACCGTAGTGGTAGAATTCCTCCTCGTACTTCTCGTATTACCGCTCACCGTAGAGGAAGCGCCGCCCTTCTTAAAGGTAGCCGAAATCACCACATCGTTGGCAGGCATAGTAAATGTTGTGGACACTGCCGACTGGTTCACAAAGCCTACCCCGTTGGAAGAACTGGTCCATTTGTCAAATACGGTTCCATCTGCTCTTGCATAGGCGTTAATCGGCACAATTGTACCTGCCGTATACTCGCCGGAGCCGCTTCCCTCATTTACAGTTACTTTATATTTCTTTCCATTCCCTGATACGGAATCGTCACTGCTGCCGGAACTACCGCTTCCGCCGCTTCCATTGCCAGAGCCACCATTATTATTGCCGCCTCCAGGATTATTCGGGTCATTAGGGTCATTAGGATTACCGCTTCCCTGGGAATATACTGCAAAGATATCCCAGTCTCTCGTTACATTTTTCCAGCCTTCGGAAGACCAGCTTACGAAGGTATATCCTTCTTTCGTAGGATGTGCCGGTTCAATTGCACTTTCCCCTGCTTTTACCTCCTGCGTCTTTCCTATCATTGTTGCCAGGTCAGCATCGGTATAGAAAGTTACATAAAACATACCATCCGCCCTGTCATCGTAAATGGAATAAATATCTACATTTCCAGTAATTGCGCTATAGTCTCTATCCCAGCCTTTAAACACCTTGCCCTCTACTTCCATTTCATCCTTGGGAGGTGCTATTGCCTTCTTTCCTTCTTCTACCCGCTGTGTATACTCTTTCATTTCTTCTTTATTAATATCGAAGAAACGTACTAAATAGGTATTCGCTGCAATAGGCTCATACATCGCAGTGATTTCCGTAGGGGCTACAATGGGATTATAAATCTCCGCACTCGGCCACCATCCGGTAAACTGGTATCCTTCTGCCGTATGGTCATTTACATCCAATATGGTCAGTTCCAGGCTCTCCCCGTCCACTACCTGATAGGTCTTATATCTTGTATTATTAAAGCCGTCAATCAACGTTACTTCATGGACTTTCTTTAAGGAATCATCCTGTTTTACGCCAATATAGTTATAACCTTCCGCATAGATATCCGCCACACTTCCCGGCAGCGTAATGAAATCAAACCTCATAGATGCCGGCCTATCCTTCTGCGGGTCGCCATAGGTTCCGTCCGGGTTTTTCTCAACTAATGCAAAAGCATCCGGCTCAATAACCGCTATACTATCGGGAATCTTCACCGATGCAAGCCCTTCTGTATTCCAGAAAGAACCGGCACGGATGGATTTAATCGTATTAGGTAATTCCACTACATTCAGATTCTTACTTTCCGCAAAGCACCGGTTAGGTATATTTACCACAACAGAAGACGTCAAATCCACCTGCCTTATGGACTCACAGTCCATAAATGCCTCCGGCGCGATTTCTTTGATTCCTGTCAGTTCATCCGGTCCTACTGCCCTGGAACCCACCACATTTCCCCGTCCTGGCAGACATTGCATAATCTTTACTTTAGCCCCGTTTTCATCCAATCCATAGATGATTCCCTCTTCTTCGGTAAAATATGGGCTTCCATTAAAGTTCACTTCACGCAGATTATCACAGCCGCTGAATGGCCGCAAACCTAATGTATCCGTCTCTTTGCCTATCTCTGCCGTCTCCAGCTTCGGGCACTCGTCAAATGCATAATTACCAATCGAAGCAGTCCCGCTCACATATGCCGAAAGCAGTTCCGGCAGCCTTGCAAAGGTATAAGGCTCTATATTAATCAGCCCCTTCGTTGTCAGCGACTTAATATCTTTCGCCGGAGCCTGGTAAGTATCGTCAGGGAAAGTTACATCCGGCAGGGATGCTATCGTATTCCCACTGACAGTCAGCCCGGAAAACAAGCCTTCTTTTACGGACTGCACTCCTGTAGGGATAACGATGTTTTCCACACCATTGCGCATGTTCACCTGGTTTTCGCCACCGCCGCCGCTGGCTGCCCCAAAGGCTTCCTGCTCCAATTCAAACGTCATATAAGGATATCTATACGCAGTAGATGAACCCCGCGGCGTATAAGCCCCTTCATAGCCTGCCGGGGCATGGAAACCATCTGCCAAATCTGCCATAGTCGGAAAATGCAATAGTTCCGACTTCCCTGTATCCGGATTATATTTCACTGTCAGGTTCGTAGGCATCCCGCTATAGTAAGTAATATAGGTTGTCGGCTGTGCTCCTGCATTCACCTTCGATGTCTCTTTCATCGCATATTTGAATGGCTCCGTATTTGTTCCGTCATCCTTCTCAATCGCACCCGTAAAGCTCATAAACGGAGTATGGGAAGCTGATAAGAAGCCCGTATCCGTACATGTATTTGGATGAACGCTGGTATTCCCATGGAAAGTATCTACTACCTGGGTAGCAAATGCATTGGGGCCAATCGTTTCAATATTTGCAGCATTATTAAATATAATATGCTGCAAATTATGGCTGCCCTGGAACGCACTATCTCCAATAAGTACCACCGAACCCGGTATTACCACCTTCTGCACATAACAGTTATTGTCAAAGCTCCCCGCCATAATGGAATTGATTTCGTGAGGCCCTACCTTTTCCGGCATAATAATCTCCGGTACAGGCTTCTGTACGGTAATACCGGAATTAATATCTTCAATCTGGAATTTTATCAGTTCATTTGCCCCATTTACCTGATAAATTAATCCCACATCTTCGCTTCCTCCGGCAGGCACATCCTTGCTAAAGCCTTTTTCCATAATTTCATAAATATCTTCATTTAGATATTTAAAGCAAATATGCCGTACATTCGCCATATTATGAGTCGGTGATTTTGTGCCGCTGGTACCTGCCCTATAGCCATGCCCTTCAAAATAAAAGTCATCGCCTACCTCACTTTTAAAATTCTCAAAAGTATAATCCCCATCAACCTCTCCGCTTCCTGCATATCCCCCCACAACTGTATCAGGCTCTGCATCCGTTACAAACTCAATGGTACGGCTAAAGGTTTTAATATATTTTAAGTTCGTGCACCCTTTCACGGTAGAAAGGTGGAATACCCCATTATTTTTCTTATCCGCGCCATGATAAGAGGCAGGCAAAGTAAGCGACTGTAAGGCAGTACAGTTTTCAAATGCCCGGTATCCTATCTGGTCCAAATTGGTTCCCAATCCGTTAGGGTCCTCCGAAGTAATAATTTCCGTCAGGCTGACACAGTTCTTAAAGCAGAAATCACCAATCCTCCTGATATTCGCAGGAAGCGTGAAAGATTCCAGCTTATCACAGTTGGCAAACAAGCCAGACCCCAAAGTATCCAATAAAGCCTCCGAAGGGATTGTCACCGAAGATAATTTCCTGCAATTGGCAAAAGCATAGTTTCCAAGGGCAGACAAACCGTTGCTCAATGTAATACTGCTAAGGCTGGTACATCCAATGAATGCAAAATCTCCAATCCCTTGTACGCTTGACCTGCCATCTGAACCTCTTTCAAAAGTTATACTCACAATATTCGCTACGGCTGCCCCCTCGTCCGTACCGCCGAAAACGCTATGCCTGGAAGTGGAATCCTTAATTGTCCACTTTTTTGTCGCCTCATCAAACACGGCATACTGGTTTCCGATATACCTTACCGGAGCGTCCACTATCCTGCCGTCTTCACTGCCTGTTACCGGAGTCCAGTTTGCGTCCCATTTGCCATCTACATCCGGTTTCAAGGCGCTTGCCGGAGGGATTCCATCCCCCACATTATAATAATACAGTTGTACATCTAAACCGCCAGGACTCCACTTAGATTCCGTACCCGGTGTACAGGGGGAAAATTCTGTTGGTTCCTGAACACGCTGCACATCGTCAAATGTTACCCAATCATTCAGCAACCCGTCCCCATTTAAATCATCCACGGAACGAACCTGTTCATTCCCAGGCACACTCCTTGTCACCTCTGTCATCACTTGATAAAACAATGGCCTCCCCTGCTTATTTGCAGCCGCATAAGAAGAGCCGCTGGGACTGCTGGTATCCGTAAACCGCATGTAAGCATCCATAGTCAAAGGTATTACCAGTTTCCCACCTGGCAGTTCCTGAGCCTCGAAGCCTACGATAACGGCCATTTTATTCATCTCGCTACTGTTGTGAAAGCCCTTACTGTCTACATATGCAAAACGGAAATTTCCCGTTTCATCCTGATATATCGGCGCATCACCCTGTATTGTCGGTATCGTAGTTGTATTGGAATACACCCAGTTATTTTTAAAATCTACCCTTGACTTACCATCGGTGTCAGTAACAGTATCTTCCACCCAGCCAGTTGTAGCGTTACCAGGCGCCGCTTCCATCGGTTGTACAGGTATTGCCGTCACTATTAATGCGGAAATCATAAACAGGCAGCCTAACGTCTTGCGTACCTGCCGTTTCAATCTCCATTTTCTTTTCTTGGTTTTCTTACCCTTAGCCATTTCTGCTCTCCTCCATCGTAATGCGAATACTATAAATTACTGCACCCTCTTCGCCACAACTGCAAACCTTCCATCGGTCTGCGAATGGTCACAGGTGGATAATGTCAACAGTTCCTCGCCATATTCGGCACTTACTCCCGTATCATATAGCGACATTTTTTCCATTTCTTTCATATAAGAATTGAACTCTTCCGGAGAATTCGCATCTATGAACTGATAATATTTAAAAGCAATTTCGTTTTCCTTAAGCACTTTTGCCCTAAATACGTACATCACTTGGTAAGTACCTTTCTCATATATCGTATCGAACTGGATAATGCTATGCTTTTTATAATATGATTCGCTGGCATACTTTTCCAAATCGCCAAACATTTTTCCCGACCGCATATGATGCCCATACAGAATTAGGTTCTGAGACCTTGGATAAGCTACACATGCAGCATCCATGAAAATGCTCCCGTTATTGTCCTTCTCCTGATTGAAATTATGGTCCAGGTAATATTCATTATTCGTTGTCTGCATCACCGGGTAGTCTATTATTGTATCGTCAATTTTCAGCCATCCAATTAGCCTTCTGTTCTTATTATATAATGTTTTATATTCATTCAGAACATCCGGCAGCTCTATCTCTTCCTCATGCCCCCGTACTACCAGCGCCTCTTCCTTCGGGCTTGTCAGCACATCACTGTTTTTCAGGCTAGCTAGCTGCTCATAATCCACATCCGTCTTCTCCGCCAAATAATAATATGCAATAAAATATCCGAAGCATATCACTGCCCCGGCCGTACATAAAGCCACCAACAGCTTCCGCCTCCTGTCTCTCGCCTTTAGCTGAGCGGCAATCTCCCGTTGCATATCTTTATCGAAGTCTTCCAGGGAAACTTTATCGTCCTTTCCTTTATCCTTCACTTCTGTATTTAAGCTTCGGCTGGTATCTTCCCTATTTCTTCTGTTTCCGCTTTTTCCAATAGTTCCTTTTCCCCCCTGCGCTGCTTTGCTTCCCCTTATGTCTCCATGTTTTTTAGCCAATTCAGCAACCTTATTGATAAACCCTTTACCCAGCGCCGTCTCAAAACCGCAAGAGCCTGCCTCCAGTTTCTGATGCAGTTCAAGAACGGCTTTAGGATTCTTCAAATTATATGCAGAGCAAATCTTCTCTATCTTTTTCTTATCCCGTAAGGCAGCTTCATATTCCGCCTTTGAACGAAACTGTCCTCCCCCTGCCGTATGACTTTCCGCCATTCACCGACACCCCTTCATGTATCTGTTTCTAATATATGTATACGCCCTCATTTTGGACGCAACAATTCTATATATAGTCTATTTTACTATACCTTGAAATTAATGCAAGCCTTTTGCCCATATATTGTACCAGATTTTTTTATTTTTTTAAAGTCTTTTCCAATCATTTCCGCTTTTTTCCGTTTTCATCCAGCCAAATAGTTACTTGTCCCATTGCCCGCGGAAATAATTTAAAAAAAAATTACCTGCTATGGAAACAAAGGCAAGCCATGGCACATAGTATAAACCATAAATAAAAAATTTTTGGAGGCAACACTATGAGTGATTTAACAGCAACAAACTGCGGCTGCGGCACAAGCACCAGAAACGGCTGCGGATGTAATTCTATTATCTGGATTCTTATCCTGCTTTGCTTCTGCAATGGCGGCGACAGCAGCGATGGCTGCGGGTGTGGCGGCGGCCTTTTTGGCGGCAATGGTTCCGGCTGCGGATGCGACAATATCATCTGGATTCTCCTTCTGCTCTGCTGCTGCGGAGGCTCTTTCTAAAGCACCAGGCTTGGCACATCTTGAAAATAGGCTCTAATGAGCCTATTTTCTCTTAAGTGCCTGTTATGTATATTTTATTTTTACTCTACATAAGATTTAAAAAGGCAAATGGGGTTAAGGGAAATTATGGAAACAAGCGAACATGACAAAATCATTGCATTCGATACATTATACACAAACAATCACATACAAATGCTAAAAATTGTCATGCCCTATTTTGATAAGCAGACGCAAGGCAAACTGGCTGTCTACATCAAATATCTGGAATTCCGCCATACCCTTGACCATTGCTCCCATTCTTATGAATTAAGCGGCTGTTCCTTTCAGAAAGAAGATTTCAATATAAACAAACTCTGCTCCGAACTTTCCCCTTTCTGCAGCAATTCGGAAAAAGAAAAGCTGGAGCGGATAGCCGGTATTTTCCGTTCTATAGAAATGTACAAGGAAATGAGCCGTACAATGGAAATGATGAAGGATTTTGCCCCAGATTTGTTTGCAGACGGCCTGGGAAGCATTTTCCCGCCTAACTCTGCCACGGACTCACCGGATGGCAATGACGCTAATTTTTCCGATGGCAATGCCACAGTTTTTCCGGATGTCACTGGCTATTTTTCCAGTCAGGCAAATCAGCAGAATAATAACATGATGGAAATGCTCATGGGCATGCTTTCCCCGGAGCAGAAATCCATATTTGAAATGTTTGGAGGTAATAACACACATGAATCAGACAGAATGGATGAATGACCCTTTGGTTGCCGGCATCGATAAGGCAAAGCTGCAGTTTCTCCAAACGCTTGTCTTTGAAGGCCAGAATCTTACGAAAGAGCAGATGATTCCCTTTCTCATGTCCGTAGCACAGAAAGGGAAATCTCAAAATATTTCCTTTGACAACAACGAAATAGATGCTATCGTAACCGCACTGCGCCAATATTCCACACCGGAAGAAATCGCGAAAATTAATAAGCTGATGGCCCTGAAGAAAAAACGTTAATCGAGTAGGGGAATCACTTTTCACCTACTCGCCACGCGCCCCGTGCGCCGCATAGCGGCTTATTTCCTCTGCACGGGGCTGTGTATAAAAAACGGATGCTGCCCTTATATACAGCATCCGTTTTTTCTTTGCCTTACAAGCTTTGAACGCCAACAGCCATAGCCGGGGATACTCCTGGCAGCAAGATTTCCCCTTCACACTTATGGCTTTGCCACAATATTCACAAGCCTTCCAGGCACATAAATTTCCTTCACAATATTGCCGTTCAGCTTATCTTTTACCGCTTCTTTCCCGGCCGCAATGGCATCTTCCTTACTGATATCACTGGCCACCTGAATCGTTGCCCTTACTTTGCCATTTACTTGGACAGCGATTTCCACAGTTGCCTCTATTGTCTTTTCTTCCTCAAATTCCGGCCATGCCGCCTGATAAACTTTTCCTTCAAAGCCTACCAGCCCCCAAAGTTCCTCCGTAATATGGGGGGCAACCGGGTTTAACATCGTAAGCAACGTTTTAAACTCGCCTCTTGTCACGCCGTTTTTCTTATAAAACTCATTAATCAGCGCCATCATTGCAGCAATCGCCGTATTATACTTCAAACTTTCAAAATCATTGCTCACCTTTTTAATGGTCTGATGCATCTTCGTTTCCAGCGCCTTGCTGTAGCCGTCTCCTTCAACGAGAATATCCTGCAGCTTCCATACCCTTTCCAGGAAACGGCGGCATCCCTTTACTCCATCCTCCGACCAGGCCGCGCTCAGTTCAAAGGCGCCGATGAACATTTCATAGGTACGCAGAGTATCCGCACCATAATCCCTTACAATATCGTCTGGATTTACCACATTGCCCCGGGATTTACTCATTTTTTCCCCATTGGAACCCAGAATCATCCCATGGGAAGTACGCTTCTGATACGGTTCCGGGCAAGGCACTACTTTTTCATCGTATAAAAATTTATGCCAAAACCGGGAATACAGCAGATGCAGCGTAGTGTGCTCCATACCCCCGTTATACCAATCCACCGGCATCCAATATTCCAGCGCTTCCTTACTGGCCAGCGCATCTTCATTCTTCGGGTCCGTATACCGCAGAAAATACCATGAAGAGCCCGCCCACTGGGGCATTGTATCGGTCTCCCTCTTTGCCGGCCCGCCGCAGCAAGGGCAAGTTGTATTTACCCAATCAACCATTGCCGCCAAAGGCGATTCCCCGTTGTCTGTAGGCATATAACTTTCCACCTCCGGCAGTTCTAAAGGCAGTTCGCTTTCATCCAACGGAACAAACCCACATTTTTCGCATTCCACTATGGGAATCGGCTCTCCCCAGTAACGCTGTCTGGAGAATACCCAGTCCCTCAGCTTGAAATTCGTCTTCTTCTCTCCGATTCCCTTCTCTGTCAGGAATTCCACAATCTTTTTCTTCGCTTCTGCTACGTTCAGCCCATTCAGGAAATCCGAATTCACCAGCATCCCTTCCGCCACGTCCGTGTAAACGGCTTCCTCTACCCCCACAGGGCTTCCTGCCACTACTTCCACAATAGGCAGCCCAAACTTCTTCGCAAATTCCCAGTCTCTTTCGTCATGGGCAGGAACAGCCATAATTGCCCCGGTTCCATACGTCATCAGTACATAGTCGGAAATCCAAATAGGGATTTCCTTCCCGTTCACCGGATTGACAGCCATCAGCCCATCAATGGCCACACCTGTCTTCTCTTTGGCCAGCTCCGTCCTTTCAAAATCCGATTTCCTGGCCGCCATCTCCCGATATGCCACCACATCATCCCAGTTCTTAATTTCATCCTTATATTTGTCTATCATCGGATGCTCTGGGGAAAGCACCATATAGGTTACGCCAAAAAGCGTATCCGGCCTTGTAGTATATATCCTTAATGTCTCTTCCTTATCCTTTACCCGGAAATCCACTTCCGCACCTTCGGATTTGCCAATCCAGTTCTTCTGTGACACCTTCACCCGTTCCACATAATCGACGCTGTCCAAATCCTTAATAAGCTGGTCCGCATATTCGGTAATTTTTAACATCCACTGGCTTTTCACCTTGCGGACTACCTCCGCGCCGCACCGTTCACATACGCCATTGACCACTTCCTCATTGGCCAACCCTACTTTACAGGAAGTACACCAGTTAATCGGCATCTCGCTCTTATAAGCTAACCCAGCCTTAAACAGCTTTAAGAAAATCCACTGCGTCCATTTATAATATCCGGGGTCCGTTGTATTGATTTCCCTTTCCCAGTCAAAAGAATAACCCAAGGCATGAAGCTGGCCTTTAAAGCGCTCCACATTATTCTTTGTCACCATTTTGGGATGGATATGATTTTTTATAGCATAATTCTCCGTAGGGAGGCCAAAAGCATCCCATCCCATGGGATACAGCACATTATACCCCTGCATCCTCCTCTTCCTCGCCACGATATCCAATGCCGTATAAGGTCTGGGATGCCCTACATGCAGCCCCTGCCCGGAAGGATAAGGGAACTCCACCAAAGCATAATACTTCGGCTTGGAATAATCGTCCGAAGTCGCAAATGCCCTCTCCTCATCCCAAATTTTCTGCCATTTCTGTTCTACCTCTCTGTGATTATACGGTTCTGCCATCTTTCTTTTGCTCCTTTATCATCCATCTTTTCATAATTCTTTATCATTTACCGAACCAAACGTGAAAACACTCTAAAACACCGATAATTCTATACTTTTTCCCTTCTCCTGTCAAGAGCTGCCAGCTATTGTTTTCTGCACGCCAGTCTATTGTTTTCCGCACATTATCTGCTATTCCAGGGATTTCACCCGATGCAGCCCATACCCTTCCGCATAGCTAAGTTTCACACTGTCTCCAACCTGGTACTTCAAAATACCTATCAGCTCCTTATTTGACATATCCAGGTCAAAGATATCTTCATTATTTTCCAGGCCAATATAATAATGAGTGGTTCCTTCCAGTACAATCGGCGCAATCATATCTATTTTCCCTGACGCTTCCTTATATAATTCCGTATTTTCCGATACGATGCCATTCGTGTTCAGAAGTTCTGTATAATTCCCTTCGCACTCCTGCACCGTATCGCCGATAGCCACCCACTGATATTTCTGCACATTTACCATAGCATACTTCTTCACCAAGCCTGCCGCATCCTTCAGTGCCATAAAATACGTAGGTTCATCGGCAATATTCAGCAGCAGCGGGAACGTTGCACGGTAGCCCAGGTTTTGTACCTGGCCTTCCGCCGAAGACATGGCCGAGTCCTCAATTGCCCCTTCCACTTTATAATACCGCGTTTCCATCGTCCTCTGGTTCATCAACACAAACCCTACGTTGGACTGGTCACCGCTTACGCTTGTCACGCCGGTATATACCCACACATCATCTTCCAACGCGATATAATTGTACCCGTTGGTGGATTGGAGACAATCCTTCTGACCTAAAATGGAATTGAAATACCCGTTTTTATATAATCCCGAGTAATCATATAAATTCATTAAAAGTTCTGCTGAAAACACCTTGTCAATCCACTGGGGTACATCCTCCACCGCATAATCAATGCATTCTCCGGTAACCGCATTGCAAAGGACTACCCTTCCTACCGTCTGCCCGCCGAACAAGCCAATGTTAAACTTTTTCACCGGACATACCCAATAAGGCGTTCCCTCTTCATCAATCTCAAAGAAAATCTGGCTGTCAAAAATGTAGGTAGGGAAGCGGAACCGCAAATGCCTGTAGAGATTTCTGTTAAAATATTCCGATTTTGAATACTTAATCCCCTGTTCCAGTTTTACGCATTCTGTATTCTGTGTTGTCATATCAATCAGTATATATGCCGGTATTCCCTTGCTCTGGTTCGTCAGCCACTTTATCGGGCTGGCATAGGACAAAGGGGTCACCCGTACCGGAACCCCCTGATAGTTAATCTGGGAATAATCCCCTGCCACCTCGAACTGTGATACCATATCCACCATGCTGCCCATTTTCCGGTTGCCCAACAGAGCCGCCGACTCCTTATCCAGCAAAGGAATGGTACGGTAATCCACTTCTTTAATATCTGCCGTAAACTCCCTCTCTTCTATTGTCAAAAGCGCCTGGTATTTCCTGGCATTAACAATGGGGGAGGAAAGAATGCTTCCAATGAAGTAAACGGCCACAACAAGAAGCAGTAAAATCCCCAGCCCTTTAAATACTTTGCTCTCCCTCAGCCCAAACGTATTAAACTTTATGCCGAATTTCGCCATTACCTCTGATTCCACATACCCCTTACCCGTCTTTCTGAAAGCGTAAACCACCATAATAACCAGTAGAATGGTAATGATAAACATCCAAAAACCAGAAGAATGAATATTGATAGCCGGCAGCGAAATATAATAATATACAAACGCCGCTGCCAATGCCAGCAATATAAATATTAAGTTCCGAATCCATTTTTTCATAGTAATTGCCATGCTCCTTTTCTTATTTTATTACTTCTTTCCATTTTTCTTATTCCCTTCTATTTCCCCTATTCCCTTCTATTTTCCCTATTCCCTTCTATTTTCCCTATTCCCTTCTATTTTCCCTATTCCCTTCTATTTTC
>QXWV01000124.1 GCA_009911195.1 Lachnospiraceae bacterium
CTTTCCATTCCTTCTATCCCCCGCCTTTTTGCGGTATACTCCTTCGCAATATAAAAAGAATAACACTTAAATGCCCGCCTGGCAAGCAAAAACGCCGGTACTCTTCACACCGGCGTTTTCCTGCTATTGCTCTATTTCCTTTAATCGTCACTGCCTTCGGCAACTTTCGCTGCCCTCGCAGCCACTTCCTTCCCTTGTACATCGCTGGGAGCCTGCTCATATCTGGCGAATTTATATTCATAAGTGCCACGCCCGCCTGTCATGGAGCGCAAATCTGTGCAATATCCAAACAGTCCCGTCATAGGGATATCTGCCTCTATAATCTGCTTTCCTGATACCGGGTTCATGCCCAGCACTCTTCCCCTTCTCTTATTCAGGTCGCCCATAACATCGCCTGTATAAGCATCGGGAACCGTTACTTTAACATTTGCAATAGGCTCTAAGAGCACCGGATTCGCTTCCATAAACCCTTTCTTAAATGCCTGGATTGTAGCCATTTTGAATGCCATTTCCGAGGAATCCACCGGATGGTAAGAACCGTCATATAATACCGCCTTCACACCCACTACCGGATATGCTGCAAGAGGGCCCTTCTGTACGGAATCCTGCAAACCTTTTTCCACTGCGGGGAAATAGTTCTTCGGCACTGCACCGCCTACTACCTCCTGCTCAAATTCAAAGGACTTTTCCAAATCCTCCAGCGGGGAGAACCTCATCTTTACATGCCCGTACTGCCCATGGCCGCCGGACTGCTTTTTATATTTATATTCTACATCGGAGCTCTTCCTGATTGTTTCCCGGAATGCCACTTTGGGTTCTGCCAGCTCTATTTCCACCTTGTATTCATTGGCAAGCCTGCTGGCAATTACCTCCAAATGCAAATCCCCCATACCATAAATCAATGTCTGCCTGTTTTCCGCATCGTTTACTACCTTTAAGGTCTGGTCTTCATGCGCCATCTTCTGCAAAGACTGGGAAACTTTATCAATATCCCCTTTGTTTTTCGCCTTGTATCTCATATATGTATAAGGCGTGGATATTTCCGTCTTACCATATTTAATCGTTGTTGCCTTTGTGGAAAGGGTATCCCCTGTCCTAGCTGCCGTCAACTTGGCAATGGCACCGATATCCCCTGCATGAAGTTCTTTGATTTCCAGCGGTTTGCTTCCCTGCATAACGTACAGCTTGCTCACTTTTTCCTCGATATCCTTATCGCTGTTATAAATTAAATCATCCACTTTCAGTACGCCCGAACATACCTTTACTAAGGAGTATTTCCCAATAAACGGGTCTACGATGGTTTTAAAAATATATGCTGATTTAGTCTTGGAAAAATCGTAGTTCGCTTCAAAGATTTCATTGGTTTTCAGGTTAATGCCTGCGAATTCTTTATTCTCCGGGCTGGGCATATATTTTACAATATCATCCAACAGCGTATAAATCCCCTGGCACAGTACGCTGGAGCCCATGGTCATCGGCACAATAGAGCCATCAATCACGTTCGAGCGCAAAGCCGCCCTGATTTCTGCCTCGGAGAATGTCTCCCCACCAAAATAACGCTCCATAAACTCTTCGCTCGTCTCGGCCACCGCTTCCATAAGGGTATCCTTGCAAAGCTGGAGATTTGCCTTGCTGTATTCCGGCACTTCACAGTCGACAACCTCTTTTCCCTGCCACCTGTGGCCTGTCTCCGTAATGACATTAACATAGCCTACAAACTTTTCATTTTCCCTGATAGGAAGATGGAAAGGTGCCATTTTCTTGCCATAAACATTGGTCATATCCTCCACTACCTGACGGAAAGAAGCGTTGTCCACGTCCATGTCCGTTACAAAAATAAAACGGGGCAGCTTATATTTTTCACAGATTTCCCATGCCTTTTCCGTTCCCACTTCCACGCCTGCTTTTCCGGAAACAACAATAATCGCAGCATCAGCAGCCGCCACTGCTTCCTCTACTTCTCCTATAAAATCAAAAAATCCAGGTGTATCCAAAATATTTATCTTAATCCCTTCCCATTCCACCGGGATTACCGATGTGGAAATGGAAATCTGCCTCTTTTGCTCTTCTTTCCCATAATCACTTACCGTATTGCCGTCGGACACTTTGCCCATCCTGGAAGTAATACCAGATAAGTAAGCCATTGCTTCTACCAGACTAGTCTTTCCACTTCCTCCATGGCCGAGCAATACTACGTTTCTAATCTTGTCAGTTGTGTAAACATTCATATGAATTCCTCCGATTTTTGCTGTTTTTGGGCATTGTGCCTAGGCTATATTTGAATTATTCTATCGCACTATTTACTCCCATGTGTATATTTTACTAAAATTGTCCGAACTTTACAAGCTAAATAAAACATTTTGAATAGCAAATTTTATAGAAACCAAATTTAATCCTTTGTTGACTTTCGCGCGTTGAAGTGTTATATTGTCCATGGTTATATTTTTTGAAGACAATATGAATCCGATTATATTTCATAAAGCAAAGGGAGATGAATATTAACTATGATTATTGTAATGAAACCTAACGCTTCGCCCAAGAGCATTGAATCTGTTGTTTCTTTCATAGAAAACAGTGGGCTCAATACCCATCTTTCCCAAGGGGAAGAGGTCACCATCATTGGTATTGTTGGTGACAAGGCCAAGCTCCCTACCGAAAACCTGATTAGTTTCAAAGACGTGGACCGAATTGTCCCTGTTACGGAAAGCTATAAACTGGCCAATAAAAAATTCCACCCTGAACCGTCCGCCGTCCAAGTAGGGAACACATTTATCGGCCCCGGCTCCATGACCATTATGGCCGGGCCTTGTGCCGTGGAATCGGAAGAACAGCTAATGTGTATCGCCAAAGCCGTGAAAAAATCCGGTGCTTCCATCTTACGTGGCGGTGCCTACAAACCAAGAACCTCCCCCTATTCTTTCCAGGGGCTGGAGGCAGAGGGACTCCGCTATATGCAGATGGCAGGAAAGGAAACAGGGCTGGCTACCATCTGCGAAGTAGTATGCCAGGAAGCCATTGAGGCCGCCGTAAAATATGTGGATATGATTCAAATCGGTGCCAGGAATATGCAGAATTTTATCCTCCTGAAAGAAGCCGGGCGTTCCGGCCTTCCCGTCCTGCTGAAAAGAGGGCTGTGCGCCACTGTGGAAGAATGGCTCAATGCGGCGGAATATATTATTGCAGAAGGCAACCCCAATGTTGTATTATGTGAACGGGGCATACGCACTTTTGAAACGGCTACCCGCAACACATTGGATTTAAGCGCCATCCCCGTTTTAAAGGAAAAAACCCATCTACCCGTTATCGCAGACCCTTCCCATTCCACAGGCTCCTACAAGTATGTATCTCCTATGGCAAAGGCAGCCGTTGCCTGCGGAGCGGACGGGCTAATGATTGAAGTTCACAACAATCCTGCATGTGCGCTTTCCGATGGCCCCCAGTCTCTTACTTTCAAAAAATTTGATAAATTGACGGAGGAACTGATTCCGTTCTGCGCCCTTGCAGGACGCACATTAAAACACTAAGGCAAAGGCAGCTTTTCCAACAGGCAGATTACAGAAAGGGCATGGTTTTTTTATGGATAATTTTAAAATAGGTTTTATTGGCTTTGGGCTGATTGGAGGCTCCATCGCCAAAGCACTCCGGGCTTCCATGCCGGATATCCAGATAATCGTATATGATACCAATAAAGACACCCTAGAACTGGCCGTACAGGAGGGTATCGCCAACCAGGCTGTCAGTTCCATTGATGCCTCTTTTTCAGGCTGTAGCTATATTTTCCTATGTGCCCCTGTTTCCTGCAATGATAAAAACCTGTGGGAATTAAAGCAGTTCCTTTCCCCTTCCTGTACCCTTACCGATGTGGGAAGCGTAAAGGGCGGTATTCATCGGCAAATTGAAGCCTTAGGGCTTTCCGGCCAGTTTATCGGCGGTCATCCCATGGCCGGAAGCGAACGCTTCGGGTATCCCAATTCCAAAGCACGCCTTTTGGAAAATGCTTATTATATCCTTACCCCTTCCAAAGAATCCGCTGCCGAAAGGCTGGAGGGCTACAAGAAGCTGGTAATTGCCATGGGGGCTATCCCCCTTATTTTAGACGCTGCACAACATGACTTTGTCACTGCCGCTATCAGCCATCTGCCCCATATTATTGCTTCCTCTCTTGTCAACTTGGTAAAAGAAAGCGATTCCCCCGAAGGCACGATGAAAATGGTTGCCGCCGGCGGCTTTAAAGATATTACCCGTATCGCCTCCTCCTCACCGGATATGTGGCAGCAAATCTGCCTGACAAATACGGATAATATTGTCTGTCTCCTGGACTGTTACATCCGGTCACTATCTTCCCTGAAAGAAACGCTTTCTGGCCGGGATGCACATTCCATCTACCAGTTTTTCGATGGCGCGCGGGTTTACCGGGATTCTTTTATCGGGGCTTCCAGCGGCCCAATTAAAAAATCTTATTGCATTACCGTCGATATTGCCGATGAAACCGGGGCACTGGCTTCTGTTGCCACTATCCTGGCCTTGCAGCATATCAGCATCAAAAATATAGGGATTGTCCACAACCGCGAACTGGCAGAGGGTGCCCTGCGGATAGAATTTTATGAAGAAAGCGCTATAAAAACAGCCGCAGACCTTTTACAAAGCCGCGGCTATACTATCTATTTTTAAAGGAATAAAGCGTCTTTCACATAGGGGAAATCATTCATCTTCTTCCTCGTCATCCCTCACCCCAATGACTTCATAAACGGCGATGCGGAACTTATCAATATCGGACAGCCCCATCAACTGTGCGCCATAAAAATAACCGTTTTCCCCCCGGTTCAGCTTCCGCACTATTTTCAGCAAAGCGGGAATGACCTCCTGCGTCCATATTACGATAGAAGACTGGTAAATTGCCCCTTCTTCCAGCTCCTGCTTACAGTCAAATCCAATTCCTGATTTGGAGAGGTCTTTAATATCAATGCTAATCTCTTCATCCATACCATTGTCAATCCTCTTTACTGTAATTGTAGATTCCAAATCCATTCTTTTTGCTCTTCTTCTCTCTTCCATAACCCCGCACAGCTCCTCTTAATCAAATTTTACGCTCTTCCCGGATGTAAGAATTCCTACATCCAATTGTTATGTTCCGTGTATCCATCCAGCCCAAAGCTAAATAGCTACCATTCTACTTTCCCTCAATAATAGAATATAACATTATTTGAAATTTGTAAAGGAATCTGTGATAAACATCGCATCCCCAAAACTAAAGAAACGGTATTTTTCCTCCACAGCATTCCGGTAAGCGGCCAACACGTTATCCTTTCCCGCCAAAGCGGACACCAGCATCACCAGGGTAGACTCCGGCAGATGGAAATTGGTAATCAAGGCATCCATCACTTTGAACTGGTAGCCCGGATAAATAAAAATATCCGTATTGCCACAGCATTCCCTCAATACACCATTTTCATCCGCTGCGCTTTCCACCGTCCGGCAACTGGTAGTTCCTACACAGATAACCCGTTTCCTATCCATTTTCGCCTGGTTCACCTTCTTTGCCGCTTCTTTCCCCACTTGATAATATTCCGAATGCATATGATGCTCCAATATGTTCTCCGCCTTCACAGGACGGAATGTGCCAAGCCCAACATGCAAGGTAACATAAGCAATTTCCACGCCTTTTTCTTCTATCCTTCCAAGCAGTTCTTCCGTAAAATGCAGGCCGGCCGTAGGTGCCGCCGATGAGCCTTCATATTTGGCATACACCGTCTGATAACGGTTTTTATCCTTCAACTTATGGGTAATATAGGGCGGCAAGGGCATCTCCCCCAGCTTGTCCAATACTTCTTCAAAAATCCCTTCATAGGAAAACCGAATCAGACGGTTGCCTTCCTCTACCACATCCAGCACTTCGCCCTCCAGCAGGCCATCCCCAAAGCTAAGCCTTGTTCCTGGCTTTGCTTTTTTCCCAGGCTTTACTAAAGTTTCCCAAATATCCTTTTCCCGCCGTTTTAATAAAAGCAATTCCACCGCTGCTCCGGTTTCTTCCTTTATTCCCATCAACCTGGCCGGTATCACTTTCGTATTATTCAGCACCAGGCAATCGCCTGGCGCCAAATAATCAATAATTTCATGAAATATATGGTGCTCCCTTTCACCTGTATGCTTATTTAGCAGCATCAGCCTGGAATCGGAGCGCTTCTCCAACGGGTCTTGGGCAATCAAACCTTCCGGTAGCTCATAATAAAAATCAGTTTTTTTCAATCCTTCCATCACGTCCTGTTTTCTCTCTTTTCTTTTCACCGTAAAACACGGAAACAGGCTCCCAGAGGCCGAATCGCCGGTTTTCATGTTATAGGTATTGTCCGAATATTACATATCAGCGTTGCGCAAAAAAGCCATATATCCCCTTTTAGCTTCATAAACATCCGCCTTGCTGGTAGCTTCCCAAGGCGCATGCATGTTCAATACCGCCACGCCGCTGTCGATTACGTTCATCCCATAAAGCGCCAGAATATAGGCAATAGTTCCTCCACCGCCCAAATCCACCTTTCCCAGCTCCGCCGTCTGGAAGCATACATTTTCTTTATCAAAAATCATACGGATATGGCCTAAATATTCTGCATTGGCATCATTAGAGCCGGATTTCCCCCTCGCGCCGGTAAACTTATTAAATACCATGCCATTGCCCAGGTATGCCACATTTTTCTTATCGAAGCTGGATGCAAAAGCGGGGTCAAAGGCGCTGCTTACATCGGAGGAAAGCATGCATGAGGAAGCTAGGCATCTTCTCACATTAAGTTCGCTATACTCTCCGGCCAGTTCCATCACTTCCGCCACCGTATTTTCAAAAAATCTGGATTCCATCCCTGTAGCGCCTACGCTTCCGATTTCCTCTTTATCCACCAGGATACAGCAGGCCGTCCTCTCCACATCATCGATATCCAACATGGCCTTTAAGGAAGAAAACGCACAAACCCTGTCATCCTGCCCATAAGAAAGAATCATGCTCCTGTCAAAACCGGCTTCCCTGGCTTTTCCAGCAGGCACTACTTCCAGTTCAGCGGATATAAAATCTTCTTCCTCTATGTCATAGCTTTCCTTCAAAATAGCCAGGACGCCCTTTTTCACCGCATCTTTCCCCGACTCTTTCCTGTCCTTTTCGTCCTTATTATTTTTTTCGCCCTTATTATCCTCTTTGTCTTGCTTAAAAGTAAGCGGCTTGTTACCAATGATGACATCCAGGGCTTCCCCTTCTATCACTTTTGCCGCCTTTTTTTCCAACTGCTCCGATGCCAGATGAATCAGCAAATCGGAAATAAAAAATACCGGGTCATCTTCGTTTTCCCCAATATTTACTTCTACCGTTGTTCCGTCCTTTTTTATTACCACACCATGAATCGCCAAAGGAATTGTCACCCACTGGTATTTTTTCACACCGCCATAGTAATGGGTATCCAAATAAGCAAATCCGCCTTCTTCATACATTGGATTCTGCTTCACATCCAATCTGGGGGAATCAATATGTGCACCCAAAATATTCATTCCTTCCGCCATAGGCTTTTCCCCTATCTGGAACATCACAATGGACTTGTTCATACATACTGCATACACTTTATCCCCTTTTTTCAAGGTTTTCTTTTCCTTTATCAGCGTCTGCAGTTCCCTGTAGCCTTCCCCTTCAATTTTATTTACAATGACATCTACACATTCCCTCTCCGTCTTTCCCCTGTTCAAAAAATCCATATATTCCCTGGCATGGTCTTCCAGTTCCTGCAACTGCACTTCATTATATGTCTCCCATACATTCTTCTTTTCCATTTTTGACTCCATTTCTGCGCAACTTTTTGCGCCTGTCAAGTTTGTGGATGCTGCGCAAACACAAACTTGAGATTGAAAATTTTTAATTTTCAACTTTTCTCCTATTCCAGTACCGCAAGTGCCCTACCAGTACCCATTACCTGTGCGGATAGATTACCGAATGCTTTCGCCTCCGGCAATCCATCCGGGGCACTCTCCGGGCTCTTGCTGTTTTTCCAGTTCCGCAAGTGCCTATTACTATTCTTACTGGCGTAATTCGATTCCTAGTCCTTCTAGGCCGTTTAGGATTTTTTTCATCACGGCAGTGATATCATTTTCTTCCAGAGTCCTGTCTTTTGCCCGGAAGGTGATGGAGTATGCCATGGATTTAAATCCTTCCTTTATCTGTGCCCCTTCATAAATGTCGAACAGCCAATAATTCTCCAAAATCTTTCCACCACGTTGGGCGATGACTGCTTCTATCTGCCCGGCTAAAATATTTTTAGGCACTACCATGCTGATATCACGGGATACCGCAGGATATTTTGCAATTCCTTCATATTTCCTGTCGAAGGTAGCAAAAGGTATAACCTCCGGCATATCCAGCACTGCTACATATACCTTCGTTCCAATGTCATAATTGTCGCATACCTCCGGGTGCACCTCGCCTAAATAACCCACTTTCTTTCCTTCATAGACGATATCCGCCTGCCTGCCCGGATGCAGGAACGTTTTGCCTGCTTCCGGCTGATATGCCACTTTTTTCTTCATCCCGATAGCATCGAAGAATTCTTCCACCACACCTTTCATCGTATAGAAATCCCCTTCGCCATACGTACCCAACGTAAACTGCATCCTCTCCTCCGGCAGTTTCGTCAGGGGCAGTTCCTCCGGTATATAAATATTCCCCAGTTCATACAGCCTTACTTCCTTATTCCTTCTATTATAATTGGTAGAAAGGCTGGTTAACATACCGTTTAATGAAACAGTACGCATAATGGAAAAATCTTCCCCCAGCGGATTGGCAATAGCTATCGCCCGGCGCAGCACATCTTCCTGGGGAATCAATAGCTTGTCAAATACTTTGGGGCTTTCAAAAGAATAGCACATCCCTTGTGAAAAACCGCAATATTCTGCAATATCCCTTGCCTTCTGCTCTATCCTGAGCTTAAAGGAAAGCTTTCCTGTGGTAGCCTCTCCTGTGGGGAGGGAAACCGGGATTTTGTCATATCCGTAAAATCTGGCCACTTCCTCCGCAATATCCGCAGCCCCCAGCAAATCCTGACGGAAACTGGGAATCTCCAGCGTCTTGGTTTCTTCCTCATATTTTAATTCTATCATTTTGAAAATGTTTAACATTTCTTCTTCCGAAATGTCTGTTCCTAGAAGATTATTGATTTTCTCCGACTCAAATTTAATACGTACCGGCTCTTTCATAGGTTGGCAACTGTCCGCCATACCGCCTACCACTTCGCCGCATCCCAACTCCTGAATCAGTTGGCAGGCACGGTTAATCGCCGCTTCCGCATTGTGGGGGTCCAGACCCTTTTCAAATTTGCCCGATGCATCGGTGCGCAGGCCAATCCTTTTTGCGGATTTACGGATATTTGTCCCGTTAAATGTAGCCGCTTCAAACAGGACTGTAGTTACCTCATCGGTAATTTTGGAGTTTTCACCGCCCATAATGCCAGCAATGCCGATTTCCTTTTCCGCATCACAAATCATCAGCACTTCAGAATCCAACTTTCGCATCTGTCCGTCCAATGTCTGGAATTCATCCCCGTCCTTTGCCCTGCGTACAATAATTTTATGCCCCGCAATCTGGTCCAAGTCATAAGCATGCATCGGCTGCCCATATTCTTCCATCACGTAATTGGTTATATCCACCAGATTGTTAATAGGCCGGATTCCACTGGCCGCCAGACGTCTTTGCATCCATTTCGGGGATGGGGCAATTTTAATGTTCGTGCAGACCCTGGCCGTATACCTGGGGCATAAATCTCCATCCTGTACTTCCACGGAAATATAGTCTTCCACCTTTTCCCCGTTTTCCTTTACCGTAACCTCCGGCGCATGGAAAGGTTTACGGAACGTGGCCGCTGCCTCTCTGGCTATGCCCAGCACGCTATAGCAGTCCACCCGGTTGGAAGTGATTTCATATTCAAATACCGTATCCCTAAGACCCAATGCTTCCACCGCATCGCTGCCCACCTGGGCATCCTCCCCGAAAATATAAATCCCATACTCCGGCGCTTCCGGATACATTTCCCTCGTAGTTCCCAGTTCCTCAATGGAACACATCATCCCGTAAGATGGTATCCCCCGCAGTTTTCCTGCCTTAATGGCAATCCCATCTTCCGGCAGCGGCCCGCCGTCATGCCCTCCGGCCACTTTGCCGCCATCCAACACTACCGGAACTTTATCCCCTTCTTTCACATTGGGGGCACCGGTCACAATCTGGAGCACTTCTGTTCCCACATTTACCTGGCATACGATTAACTTATCTGCATCGGGGTGCTTTTCGATTTTTTCTATCTGCCCCACTACTATTTTTTCCAGGTTTTTATCTAATCTTTCATAGCCTTCCACTTTTGTTCCGGACAATGTCATCGCATCGCAATACTCCTGGTCCGTACACTCTAACTCCGGCACATAGGCTCTAATCCATGATAATGCTGTATTCATTTTCTTTCTCCTTTCCTTTCCGGTATCCATAGGCATTTGCGAAATTCTAATCTATGAGAATATTCAGCAAGGTTATCGGTTTCGCAATTACCTACCGATATCCAATGCACTGGCACATTTTAAAACTGTCTTAAGAAGCGGATATCATTTTCATAAAGCAGCCGCATATCGTCGATTTCATATTTCAACAGGGCGATTCTCTCCAGCCCCACACCAAATGCAAATCCTGTATATTCTTCCGGATTGATTCCACTCATCTCCAGCACATGGGGGTGTACCATACCGCAGCCCAATATTTCTATCCATCCGGAACCTTTGCAGAACCGGCATCCGCAGCCCCCGCATTTAAAGCAAGAAACATCCATTTCCGCGCTGGGCTCCGTGAACGGGAAATGGTGAGGGCGGAATTTTACCTTTGTCTTATCCCCAAACAATTCCCTGGCAAATTCTGCCAAGGTCCCTTTCAAATCCGCAAAGGTAATTTTCCTGTCAATCACCAGTCCTTCTATCTGATGGAAGGACGGAGAATGAGTGGCATCCACTTCATCCGAGCGGAACACCCTTCCTGGCGCAATCATACGGATAGGAAGCTTCCCTTTTTCCATTTCGTGTACCTGTGTGGAAGAAGTCTGCGTCCGAAGCAGGATATCCCCCGTAATATAAAACGTATCCTGTTCGTCCTTTGCCGGATGCCCATCGGGAATATTCAACGCTTCAAAATTGTAATAATCCTTCTCAATTTCAGGCCCTTCCACTACCTCGTAACCCATTCCTACGAAAATCCTCTCCACTTCTTCCAAAGCAATAGTATTCGGATGCCTGTGGCCTACATGGTTCTTTTTTGCAGGAAGAGTCACATCTATAACCTCTGCCTTCATTTTCGCTTCCCGCAATGCCCTTTCCATTTTCTTCCTGGAAGCTTCCAGCATTTTCTCAATCTCTTCCCTTGTCTCGTTTACCATCTGCCCCACCTTCGGCCTCTCCTCCGGCGCCACATCCTTCATTCCCTTGAGAACGGCAGTCAGTTGCCCCTTCTTCCCCAGGTAATTAACCCGTATCTCATTTAGCTTGTCCAACTGCCCGCTGGCTTCAATCTGCTTCAAGGCTTCCGCCTTAATTTGTGCTAATTTTTCTTTCATAATAAATATTTTCTCCTTTCCTATCCTTAAGTAGTATTAGGCGTTTGCGAAACACCAAAAGCCGCATAAATACAGCATTTTTTGTTTCCAAAATAAAATATCTCCTCAAGG
>QXWV01000125.1 GCA_009911195.1 Lachnospiraceae bacterium
CATCCCAAGAATCCTGCATTGCAGGATTCTATCCTTGTTTTCAATCAGGATTGCGAACTTGTTTCGCAATTACCTACTTATAATATGATTAAGGCCGGAGATGCCGAAACTACTGATAAATATACGTTCCAGCCAGCTAATCCTGCCATGCGCATCCTTATCAGTGGTCTCGGAATATCCCCTCCGCCCTAATAATAAAGCAAAAGGCGGACACACCAACTTTTCAGCCCGTATCCGCCTTTCGTCATTTATTCTTTACTTTCTGATTCCCAGCTTTTCAATCAAAGAACGGTACCTCTCAATATCTACTTTCTTAAGATAGCTTAAAAGCCCACGCCTCTGGCCAACCATTTTAAGAAGCCCTCTTCTTGAATGATGATCCTTAGGATTAACTTTCAAATGCTCTGTAAGTTCCTGAATCCTTGCTGTAAGTATTGCAATCTGTACCTCCGGTGAACCAGTATCGCCTTCAGACCTTGCATGCTCTTTAATAATTGCCGTTTTCTTTTCCTTTGAAATCATTTCTTCTTCCTCCTGCTTTTCTATACGCCAAATACTAAGACTGGGCCGGAGTTATCCCATATCTGAGCATTGGCAAACCTCACACTTACATATCCTACCACATTTTTCTTTTCCTGTAAATACTAAATTTATGTGGTACACAGAAATCTGTTTTCATGGACAACGCAGCAGGCAGGGCATTTGACCCATGCAGTGTTCCGTTTTAAGGCTAAAATAAAAAGCAGATTTCACTAATGAAATGGGTAAAAGGATTGGATACTGCCGGGGCGGAAGCAACGGGCATCCCTGCCCATGCTTCCTAAAACCGCCATCCATGGCGGTTTTTCCCTAGATATAGAC
>QXWV01000126.1 GCA_009911195.1 Lachnospiraceae bacterium
CGGAACACTGCATGGGTCAAATGCCCTGCCCGCTGCGTTGCCCGTGAAAATTGCTTTCCGTGTACCCGGTTTCCTGCTACTGCAAAACCCTAACCACTTTCGCTGGTGTCCGGTAATTATAGTTGGAAATTTTAATCCCTGTCTTCGGGCTGCTGGCATGCACTACCTGGCCTCCGCCTATATAAATTGCCACATGGTTAATCCGTCCGCCCTTTGCATAAAAAATCAAATCCCCCGGCTTCGCCTCGGACATACTGATTTTCGTTCCCGCATTGGCCTGGGAACCCGAAGTCCTGGGAAGGGAAACTCCATACTTTTTAAATACGCTAAGCACAAAGCCGGAGCAGTCAGCACCTTTTGTAAGGCTGGTTCCTCCCCATACATAAGGGTTTCCAACAAACTGCTTCGCATACTGGCAAAGGTCAATCCTCACATCCGATACACCCTGTCCGTAAAGCAGTTCTGTTAAAGTAATAGCAGAACCCAGCTTTTCTTCTACTTTTACATATTCTGCCGATACATAATTTTCCTCATCGTCAATCATAATCTTTACCCAATCGTCCATTTCTTCCACCACTTCCAGTTCCTCCCCATTTGGAACTAAAGTAATGACTTCACTCTCCGTATTGGGTTCTTCCCTTACCTTCAGGCTGGTAGTATTAACTACAGCTACTTTGGAAAGCTGTTCCACCGCACGCTTTTTTGCCTCCCATCCTTCCAACAGGAATTCGCTCTTCACATATCCATCCACTTTACCGGATTTAATATGTGTCCACTCCCCTTCTTTTTCCAAAAGTTCACATGCTGCATTCTTTGGAAGCTTCCCAATTAATTTCCCGTTTTCATCCGGGGTCTGCCTTACGTTCAAATTATCGTCCACATTGGATATCCCTAAGTTAGTATATCCCCATAAAGCCCCTTCGGCCTGCCTCGCAGCCACTTTATATTCTTCCGGTGTCTTCTCCGATTCCAAAAGCGCCAGTGCCCCCACCGGGTCAGCCACTACTTCCTCAATAGAATTATGGTAGGAATTATCTTCCACTCCATTTATTTCTGCCGCACACACCGGTCTTCCATACGCCAACAATGCTCCAGTCATACAAATTCCCGCTGCACCTATCCATTGATATTTCAAATGAAATTTCATATAATAACCGTACCTTTCTGTCATATATTACAAATTTGTTACATATGTTACGAGGTTATTATATCAATGGATTTCCTCCCTGTCAAGCAAAAATCTACATCACATCATTTGGGGGAATAAATTCCCAGGAATTTATTCCCCCTCCCCTGTTTTTATTCCTCCGGGTCCGCATTCAATATAGAGAAAGCAATATTAGTAGCATGGTCTGCCACCCTTTCTAAGCCGGATACTATATCGGAGAACAACATGCCTGCCTCCGGGCTGCATTCGTTTCTTGTCAGCCGGCCCACATGGTCTTTTTGCAGTTCCCTTTCCTTTGCATCCACCGCATCTTCCAGACGCATGATATCCTCCAGATGGTCATCCGAACCGGTAGAAAACATTTCAAGGGAATACTGGATTAAATTATTCACCATATCCAGCATTTCGCCCAAGCCCCTTTGGGCTGCTTTACTGAAATTAACATCCGTACCTATACGCTGCTTGGCCGAGTCCGCTACATTTTCCGCATGGTCGCCAATACGTTCGATATCATTTACCACATGGAATAGGGCTCCTATGCTTTTTAAATCCTCAATGGGCAATGTAGTCTGATTGATTTTCACCAAATAATTGGTAATTGCATGGTTTAAGAAATTGATGTTCTTTTCCACTTCATATACATCTTCAATATCCTCATTATCCAACGTAATGAGGGCATTCATTGCCCGGTTCAGGTTTTCCGTAGCCAAGGATGCCATCCTTTCGATTTCTTTCATTACCCCCACCACTGCTGTTGCCGGGTTAAAGACTACCTTTTCACCGATATATTTTAACTGGAAACTATCCCTGTATCCAATCTTCTTATCATCCCCAGGCACAAGCACATACGTCAGTTTTACTATTAAATTGGAAAATGGGAATAGCACAATTACTTGGAAAATCTTAATAATTGTATGGGCATTTGCCACAAAACGTCCTGCATTCCCGCCAGAAATGGACATTATGCCATTTATTACGTACTCCATGCCCACAGCAAGAATAATATAGAACAAAACAGTACCGATTACATTGAAAAGAAAATGAATCATAGCTGCACGCTTTGCATCCTTTTTCCCTGTCATAGATGCTAAAAGAGCAGAAGCACAGGCTCCAATATTGCAGCCTAAAATAATAAACAAGCTTATGGGAAGCCCCAGCAACCCTTCGTTTGCCATAAGCAGTACAATACTTACTGTCACTGATGAGCTTTGGATAATCGCAGTCAGCACAGTACCCATCAGGACTGCCAATATCGGGCTATGTAAAGAACTCAGCAACTGCATCACACCTGGATTGTCTTTCATTCCTTCCATGGCCCCCGACATACCGCTTAACCCCATAAATAGAATACCAAAGCCTACAATTACTTCCCCGATTTTCTCTGCATTCTGTTTTCCCTTGCCAAGCATCATCGTCAGTACGCCAGCAAGCAATATAATCGGTGCCGCTTCCGACAGATTAAAAGAAACCAACTGGGAAGTAATCGTTGTACCAATATTCGCGCCATAAATTACACCGGCCGCCTGATACAAGGACATCAACCCTGAATTTACGAAGCTGACCACCATCACCGTACAAGCTGAAGATGATTGAATAATACCGGTAAAAATAATACCCACAACCAATCCTGTAAACCGGTTTGTTGTAAACATTTCCAGGATAGAACGGAGCTTTGCCCCTGCTACTTTTTCAATGCTTTCGCTCATAACTGTCATACCAAACAGAAAAAGTCCAAGCCCGCCTGCCATAGATAATATAATTTCAAAACTCATAATCTTCTTTATCCCTTCATTTGTATACTTATAGGAAAAAGCATGTGTTCCCACAAACCGCTATGTGCCGGAACACCCTTCCCGATGAAAAATCCTTCCTTCTTCCACATCCTTCATCATCTGTTCCCTCAGTTCTTCTTTTCCATTAAAGCGCCGCTCCGGACGTTTAAACTTCAAAAGCCTTACTGTAATCTCCCTGCCATATATTTCCTCATCAAATCCATAAATATAGGTTTCCACCCCCATCTGCCCCACTTCGCTCACTGTAGGTTTATACCCTATATTTGTTATCCCCCTGTAATAACCACCGTCCATCATCACATCGGAATAATATACCCCGTTGGGGGGCAGAAGCTTATTTCCTGGCGGCAAAAGGTTTACCGTAGGCATTCCTATCGTCCTTCCAAACCGCTTACCATGCATCACAATACCGTTTATAGCATAAGGAGTACCCAGCAATACCTTTACTTCTTCCATATTCCCTTTTTCCACTTCTTCCCTCACATAGGTAGAACTGATTTCCTTCCCGTTATAGCAAACCTTATCAATTAATTGCAGCTCATATCCACCAAAGGATGCCATAGACCGCAAAAGCATATAATTCCCGGCTCCTTTTGCCCCAAAGGATACATCCGTTCCGGCAGCGATATAAGATGCCCCCAGCCGATGAACCAAAACCTTCTCGATAAAATCCTGTGGCTCCATCGCCGCAGTCTCAAAAGTCAGTGGAAATTCAATTAAAACATCAATTCCCATTTTCAAAAACGCTGCCCGCTTTTCCTCCCTGGTCATTAGCTCCCTGTTTGGTGCACTTCCAAACAATACGGACGGTGGCGGTTCAAAAGTAAAAACCACTGACTTAAGCCCATAGGCGCCCTGCTCTAAAATGCAGTCCAGCAGCTTCTGATGTCCTTGGTGGATACCGTCAAACTTGCCTATGGCAACCGCGCTTTTCCCTTCTAACTTAAAATCTGTAGTTCCATAAACGATTTGCATCTATTGTCCATTCTCCATAAACATTTTCACAGGGCAAAACCGCCCAGCCTCCTGGCAGAATTTGTAAACACCATAAAATCTGCCCTCTTCATTGTATACCCTGACCTTTTCCTCCGGCATACATTTTTTGCCTTCTTTTATCATTTTTAGATAAAAAGCATTTCCATTATCAATTAGCTTCTGGAATCTGGATTCTACTGTCACCGCACCATAATCGGCAAAAATCGAATCCACAGGAACTATCCTCTCCTCCAGCCGCCCTTCTTTTTTTAATTTTTCTATCTCTGCAAGCAGCAAAGCATCTTTTGCCGAAAATCCCCCTGTTTTTGTCCTCTCCAAAGACTCCATAATACCTCCGCATCCCAATTTGCGGCCAATATCATGACATAACGTCCGAATATAGGTACCCTTGGAACAGCCTACCCGGATAGTAATCCGGGGAAGCTCCATATTTTCAATTTCCAGGCAATAGATTTGTACCTTCCTGGGGCTACGCTCTATTTCCTTTCCCTCTCTGGCCAACTGATACAGTTTCTTTCCGTTTACCTTAATTGCCGAGTACATGGGCGGTATCTGCTCGTACTCCCCCAGGAAAGACATAATGGCTTCCCTGGCTTCCTGCTCTGAGATTTTCACTTCCCATTGCCCCAACAATTTGCCCGAGCTGTCCTGGGTGTCGGTCTCTTTCCCTAAAAGCAGCACCGCACGGTATTCCTTTCCTGTATCTGTCAGCATATCGCACAGTTTCGTTCCGCTTCCCAGGCAAATAGGCAGCACACCTACTGCATCCGGGTCCAGCGTTCCTGTATGCCCTATTTTTTTCTGCTTCAAAATCCCTCTCAGCTTTGCCACCACATCGTGGGATGTAAATCCCGCTTCTTTATATACATTTAAAATTCCATTATACATCCGGTTTTCCCCGCTGGCTGCCCTTGGTTTCTGCTCATGTGCAGGCCATCGTACTATTCTGCCAGCTTCAACTGTTTCTCAATATGTAATGTCAGATTATTTACCACATCATAAAATGTACCATTCATTGTACATCCTGCAGCACGCACATGCCCGCCGCCATCAAAGTACTGAGCCACCTGAGCCACATCCACTTTTCCTTTGGAACGCAGACTCACTTTGTATTCCTGTACCCCTGTCTGGTACATGAATATCGTACATTCCGTCCCTTCCGTCTGGTTTAACTGGCTGACCACCCCTTCCAAATCTTTGGAACTCGCCTGATAGAAATCCAATGTCCTCTTTCCGATTGCGCTGACAATACATTTCCCATCCATGATAAGAATGCTTTCCAGCAGGGCGCGGCCAAGCAGAAGATTCTGTACATAAGTTTTTTCATAAAAAGTTTTTTCTATGAGTTCCGAATGGTCGAACCCAAAGCTTAACAGCTTTGCCCCAATCGCCATTGTTTTCGGGGAGGTATTGGAATACCTGAATACCCCCGTGTCATGCACTATCCCGATGTAGATTGCTTTTGCAATTTCGACATCCATTTCCTCTTCTTCTATCACATCAAAAATCAATTCGCTGGTAGAACTGGCCTTGGTATCAATATAATTTACCATCCCGCTTCCCGTATTGCTCACATGATGGTCGATATTTATCGTCTTCCCTGCCCTGTCAAACAGCGCTTCCGCAGCACCTAAACGTTCTTTTGACGTATCCAGTGCAATAAAAACATCAAAATCCCCTTTGCTGTTGGTATCTCCTGTCACATCTGTACAGATTTGGTCAATATCTTTGATACAGCGGAATACCTCCGAAGGCGGTTCTAAAAATAACTCCACCTGCTTTTCGGGATATATCTTTTTCAAATACAGGTATAAGGCCATACATGCGCCTACACAGTCTCCATCCGGCCTGATATGCCCGCCGATACCTATTGTTTTCGCATCCTTTACCTCTGCTGCTATTTTCATCTTTACCTCATTTCTACAACGCCTATAGTTGCCCGCTTTCTTCGCCTTCTTTGCTTTCCTTACTATCTTTATTCACTTCGTCAATCAGCTTCGACATCTTTACCCCATAAGCAATTGACTGCTCTACAATAAAAGTAATATCCGGCGTATGCCTCAGATTTACTTCTTTGGCTAACTGGTTCTTAATATAGCCAGCCGCACTTTTTAGACCTTCCATAGTGCTCTTTTCCATATCTTCATCGCCTAGAACGCTAATCCATGCCTTGCATGTTTTCAAATCCGGCGATACCTCCACGGATACTACGGAAGTCAGCGGGCTAATACGCGGGTCCTTAATTCCTCCGCGTATAATTTCAGCCAACGCCCTCTGCACTTCGCCATTAATCCTTATATTTTTAATGCTGTTTTTCCTCATGGTTTCCCTCATTTCTGCGCTGTATTTCAGCGCATACCACATTTGTGGATGCAGTATATGCACAAGTGTGCAAAACTCTTATGCTCCTTTCATTCATTGGCCCATGTATTATCGGGGTACTTCTACCATGACATATGCTTCTACAATATCCAGCTCCTGCATCTGGTCAAAGCCTTCAAATACAAGGCCGCATTCAAAACCGGTCTTCACTTCCTTCACATCATCCTTAAACCTCTTAAGGGAAGCAAGGGAACCTTCATAAATCTGTTCTCCTTCCCTGGTAATGCGAATCTTGCAGTCCCTCTTGAAAATACCGTCCAAGATATAAGAACCGGCTATATTCCCCACTGCGGATGCCTTGAATATTTGGCGGACCTCCGCATGGCCAATTACCTTTTCCTCGAAAATCGGGTCCAGCATGCCTTTCATAGCGGCCTCAACATCTTCGATTGCCTGATAAATTACTTTATACAGCCTGATATCTACGCCTTCCCTTTCGGAAACCGCCTTGGCCATGGCATCCGGCCTTACATTGAATCCGATAATAATTGCAGACGATGCCGATGCTAAGGAAACATCGGATTCCGTAATCGCACCTACGCCTCCATGGATACATTTTACTACTACTTCTTCGTTGGACAGCTTTAACAGGCTCTGCTTTACCGCTTCTACACTGCCTTGAACATCCGCCTTAATAATCAGGTTCAGTTCCTTCAGATTGCCCGCCTGAATCTGTGTAAACAAGTCATCCAATGACATCTTCGATTTGGTTTCTTCCAGCATTTTTTCTTTATTCTGGGCCAAATAGGTTTCCGCATAAGATTTTGCCGTTTTATCATTTTCATGGGCAAGGAATACTTCCCCTGCGCTGGGCACATCGGAAAGCCCCAGAATTTCCACTGGAGTGGACGGAAGCGCTTCTTTTACCCTTCTGCCCTTATCATCAATCATTGCCCTAACTTTCCCATGGCTGGAACCTGCGGATATGAAATCGCCCACATGCAATGTTCCTTTCTGCACCAGTACTGTTGCCACCGGCCCTCTTCCTTTATCCAGTTCGGCCTCGATAACAAGCCCTCTCGCCTGCCTCTTTGTATTCGCCTTCAATTCTAATATTTCTGCCGTTAATAGAATCGTTTCCAGCAAAACGTCAATGCCTTCTCCAGTTTTTGCGGACACCTGCACATATTCCGTGCTTCCGCCCCAATCCACCGGAATCAGCTCATATTCTGTCAGTTCCTGTTTTACCCTATCCACATTGGCATTCGGCTTATCGATTTTGTTTACTGCCACAATAATCTCTATCCCGGCCGCTTTCGCATGGTTAATAGCCTCTACTGTCTGAGGCATCACGCCGTCATCTGCTGCAACTACAAGAATTGCGATATCGGTGGAATTGGCCCCCCGCATACGCATCGCCGTAAATGCCTCATGCCCCGGCGTATCCAGGAAAGTAATTTTCTCCTCCCCCACCTTTACAGTATAAGCACCAATATGCTGGGTAATACCACCTGCTTCTTTGTCCGTTACATTTGTCTTACGGATAGCATCCAAAAGGGATGTTTTTCCATGGTCAACATGCCCCATAACACATATAACCGGAGGTCTTTTTGTCATATCTTCTTCTTTTTCTTCTTCTTCCCTCAGAAGTTCCTCGATTACATCCACTTTAACTTCCTTTTCACAGATAATATCATACTCAATGGCAATATTTTCCGCATCTTCAAAAGAAAGTTCCGAGTTCACGGTCACAATCTGCCCCTGCAGGAACAGCTTCTTAATAATGGCCGAAGGCTGCATTTTCATCTTGTCGGCCAATTCTTTAATGGTCAGCGATTCCGGAATAACGATTACTTTAATCTGCTCTTCCTTAACCTCTTCCACTTTTTTCTCCGGTTTGATAAACTTCCCGGCTTTGCTCTTGCCTGTTGCTTTCCTGTCATCCTCTTCGTAAATCAAATCCTTCTTAGAGCGTTTATCCCTTTCCTGGTTAATTCTGCGCTTTTCTTCATCCCTATGCTTCTCCTGCTCCTTTGCCGGGCTCTCTGGTATGAATCCTTTAGCGGGCGCAGGCTTTCTGAATTTATTGTCCTGCCCTCCATTTCCTCTGCCAGGGCGGTCATTATTTGCCGCAAACCGATTAAAATTCTGCCCGCCAGAAGCATTGCGCCTATCGCCCTGACCGCTTTCAAAAGGCCGGCGATTCTGGCCTTCCATTCTCCGCCCATCATTTCTATTATTGTTTCTATTTTCATTTCTATTCTCGTTCCTGCCATCTGGCCGTCTTTGATTTTCGCCGTTCCTTTGCCTGTTATCCGTCCGGTTCGGCCTATCGCCCCGCTCTGGCCTATCCGGTCTGTCGCTCCGGTTTTGCCTATCAGTTCTCTCCGGTCTGTCCGCCCGGTCATTCCAGTTCGACCGCTCTGTCTTGTCATTCCAGTTTTGCCGTTCCGGCCTCTCTGTACGTTCCATCCGGTCTGTTCTAATGCTTTCCGGTTTCTTCGCCTGTACCGGCTCCTGGTTTACCGCCGGGGATACCACTACTTTTTCCTGGCTCACCGCATTGGTTTCCACCGCCACATCCGGTTTCTTATTCTCATTCTTCGGCCTGGAATCCCTCTTTGGCATATTATTATTCGATGGTATCATAGTAACCGGCGGTGTAGGGGAAGGGGGAGTCAGCGGTTTTACCGGCCGGTAAGGAGCCGGTTTTTCAACCTTATTTGGCCTGTTAAAACCTCCCTGCCTCTGATTGTTTGCCGGCTGTGGCTTTTTCTCCCCTGCCGGCCTTTGTTTCGGGCCTGCCATTTTACTATTATGAGGGTTGCTCACAAAAATTATTTTTTTCTTTTTCTTTGGTGCTTCGTTAGCATTTTCTCCCTCTTTTGCCATAGATTTCTCCTCTTTCATTTCCGTTTTCTGCGTTTTATCTTTCTTCATCTGCATTTCTGGTCCGGTAGCTACGTTCGCTTTTGCAGCTTCCGTATTGCTTTTTACCGATTCTACACTTCCTTTTGCAGCCTCCGCACCTTCTTGCTTATCCTTTTTAAAATGCTTTCTTACCAGCGCAATGGCATCCTCCTCTATAGAACTTTGTGCCACTTTCACGTCAATTCCCTTTTCCTGTAAAAAAGCAATCAATTCTTTGCTTTGTTTATCTAATTCCTTCGCAAGTTCATGTACTTTCATTTTTGCCATGCTCACTACCTCCGTCTTCCTGTTCAATTGCCTCTAAATGCTTTCTTATCGTCCTCGCAAACCCTTCATCCGTAAGAGCCAATGAAGTACGTATTTCTTTTCCCATAGCGTGGCCCAGTTCTTCTTTGCGTCCGTACCGGAACAGGGGCACGTGATAAAAATCACACATGTTACGAAACATTTTCTCAGTATTCTTTGAAGCATCTTCGCTGACAATTACCATTACCGCTTTACCGCTTTTTACTGCTCTCTCCGTGGAAAAATTCCCGCTCACCAAATTTCTGGACCTCACTGCCAATCCCAGCAATGAATAAATTTTATTCATTTTTCTCAAACTCCTTCTCCAGACTTTCATATACTTCATCCGGAATACTCATTTTCAGGGAACGTTCCAGCCCTTTGTTTTTCCTCGCCCGCTTCAAGCATTCGCTTGTCATGCAAAGATACGCCCCTCTCCCGTTTTTTCTGCCTGTTTTATCCAGGGTAATGTTTCCTTCCGCTGTTTTCAACACGCGCATCATTTCTTTCTTGCTTTTCATTTCCGAGCACCCGACACATTGCCTCAAAGGGATTTTTTTTGCCATATGCCCTCCTCCCCTCCAAAATTACTCTTCCGTCAGGTCTTCATCCACATCTTCTTCCAAACTGCCCTCTTCGTCGGAATCTTCTTCCGGCATTTCTTCCCAGCTTCCTTCTTCGTTAAAATCTTCTTCCGGCATTTCTTCCCAGCTTCCTTCTTCGTTGAATCCTTCTTCCGGCATTTCTTCCCAGCTTCCTTCCTCGTTGAATCCTTCTTCTGAAGCCTCTTCCCAGCCTTCTTCTCCTACTGGCGAACCAACGGATTCCTCCCCATATTCTTCTTCGTATTCGTCCTCATCGTACTCTTCATAATCGTCAATGTAGTCTTCATAGCGGAAGCCTGGTGCATCCTTTGCCTGCGTTTCACTCTTGATATCTATCTTATACCCGGTAAGCCTTGCCGCCAGCCTCGCATTCTGCCCTTCCTTACCAATAGCCAATGACAACTGGTAATCCGGCACTACAACCTTCGCCGTCTTTTCATCCGGGTCAGCGAATACCGCAACGATTTTAGCTGGGGATAATGCATTCTGAATCATATTGCCCGGATTATCATCCCAGTTGATAATATCAATTTTTTCCCCCCGCAGTTCTTCTACAATTGTATTTACCCTTGAACCATTTATTCCTACACAAGCGCCTACCGCATCTACATTCGGATTATTTGACCACACCGCCATTTTTGTCCTGCTTCCGGCCTCTCTTGCAATGCTTTTGATTTCCACTGTTCCATCTTTGATTTCCGTTACTTCGGATTCAAAAAGCCGTTTTACCAGTTCCGGATGGGTACGGCTTACTAAAATGCGGGGACCCTTCGGCGTATTTTTCACTTCCAATATATATACCTTGATTCTCTCCGTAGGTTTGAATATCTCGCCTTTTACCTGCTCGCTCTCGTTTAAAATGCCATCTGCTTTCCCCAAGTTGATGCTGATATTCCTTCCCACATAACGCTGAACAATACCTGTTACTACATCTTTTTCCTTCTCAAAATATTGATTATATATAACACTTCTTTCTTCTTCCCTTATTTTCTGCAGGATAACATTTTTTGCATTCTGCGTTGCTATACGGCCAAATTCCTTGGACTTAATTTCCACATGTACAATATCTCCCAACTGTGCCCGTTTAGAAATCTTAAGTGCATCTTCCAAGTCTATCTGAGTACAGTCATCCTCTACCTCTTCCACCACTTCTTTTTCAGCATAGCATAAAAAATCACAGGTTTCTTTATCAATCTCCACCTTGATATTATCCGACTTTCCGAAATGGTTTTTGCAGGCTGTTATCAATGAGTTTTCAATCGCGTCAAATAATGTCTCTTTGCTTATTTCCTTTTCCTTTTCCAAAATGTCCAATGCTTCCATTAATTCCTTGTTCATTTTATCCTCATTTCCTTTCTTCGTTAAAAATCAATTGCCAATCTTATAATTGCAATATCCGCTTTCTCAAAAACCAGTTCTTCGCCTTCCGTCACTATTGTTATGGAATTTTCATTATATGATTTCAAGATTCCTTGAAATTCCTTACGTTTCTCAATGGGCTTATATGTTTTTACTTCCACCTCTTCCCCAAGGCTCTTTTCCAAATGCTTATCCTTCTTCAATGTCCTGCCAAGCCCTGGGCTGCTTACTTCCAAAATATATGCATCCGGAATAAAATCTTCTTCATCCAATACATCCGATAATGCCCTGCTCACCCGTTCACAGTCATTAATGTCCACTCCGCCTGGCTTATCGATATAGACCCTTAAGTAAAAATCACTTCCTTCCTTCACATACTCCACATCGTAAATCTCCACGCCTGCCTTTTCTACTATAGGTATAAGAAGCTTTTCCGTGCTGTTTTCATACGTTTCCCTTTTAGACATCCTTCTGTTTATTCCTTTCCCCACCAGTTTCTATTCCTGCAAAAAGAGTGGACTCGCAAGTCCACTCCAATTAACGGTAACATATTATCTTTCTAATACTATAGCACTGACGATTGGAAAATGCAAGGGAAATTTTGAAGAGTTCGTTTCAAGTTTGAAGATTTCGTTTCAGCTTCAAGGGGATTATAGTTAAAAATTTACCTATTTTTACATATAAATAAAAAAAACAGAAAAAAACACTTGCATTATTTCGTATTTTATAATAGAATAATCAAGTCGGCAGTTGAAACAAGAAATATTACTGTCAATTCATATGGCTCGTTGGTCAAGCGGTCAAGACGCCGCCCTCTCACGGCGGAAACAGGGGTTCGATTCCCCTACGAGCTGTTGACTGTTTTTAATTTTAAGAACAGCCCAACCCGGAAAAATTCTCTTAGTCCAGCATTTATGCAGGCTTTGAGAATTTTTTTGTTGGAATGGGTATTTACCCGGCTTTTTATTCCATTGGAACAATCAGGCTCTCCAGCTCCTCACGGTATTCGGGCGCAATATCAAGAGGGATTGTTCCTGATGACATGATTTCAATGCCAAGCAGCAACGAAAGATTCCCTCCCAATTGTAAATTATACCATTTTCCTTCATATTCCACCGTGTCAAAACAAAGTGCGTATTGGCTTTCCCCAATTTCTATAACAGCCATTCTGCTCACAATCTGATTTGCCCCGTATTCCGCAGCAATCCTGGCCAGATTTTCCCCATTTGCTTCCGAACCGTATAATTCGTTCGCCGATTCAGGAGGGATAAAGCCGTTCAGTTTAATGGAGCTAAAATCCATCGAAGCTAACTGTCCTGTTAATTGTTCCAAAAATTCTTTTTGCTCTGATTCTGTCTTCAATATTTGCGGCTCATTGAAATTCGCAGATATCTTATTAAGCGCCAAATACTGATACCGAATATAATTTATAATCTCGCTTTTTCGTTTTTCAATATTTAAGTCTCTGGTAATATCGTTGGCAGCAGGCCACTGGGCTTGCTGCAACTGGTAAGCCTGCATCCATTCCAAATACGAATGCAAATCAAAATTATCCACATACTGTTCTATCGCAAAAGTACTTACCATCTGGTTTAAGTCATTTTCTTTCAGTCCCTCTATATAGGCCGCCACAGCATGCTCTGGCGACTCATAGCCTTCTGATTCTGCCGTGGCATCGGCCTTCCCCATTACATTCCCGGATGTCTTTCCACAGGCAAAAAGGCCGGCAGCACCAAATAACAAAACGATTAAAAAGATTAGTTTCTTCCTCATTTTCATCCTTCCCCTCATATTATACAAATTGATTATGATACAAAGTCAAACAAACTGATTTGGTTGGATTCCGGCAGATTTCCAAGCAGATTCAGCTCTGACATCAAATCCACAATCGTCTTGGAAACTTTAGCCCTCTGCCTGAAATCATCTTTTGATAAAAACGGGCCATCTTTGGCGGCTTCCACAATGGAATCCGCTGCCTTCTCCCCTAAACCATCGATACTGTTCAAGGATGGCATCAGCTTTCCGTCCACAATCTGAAAATTTCTGGAATGGGCGGAAAAAATATCAATGGGTACGAATTCAAGCCCTCTGGCATACATTTCCTGAACAAGCTTCATATCCCGGTAAGAATCCTGTTCTTTCTTGGATAAGGTATCCATCCGCTGCTTATAGTCCACCATTACCTTTTCCAAATGCTCCTTCCCCTGGCACATCAGCGCATAGGAAAATGCGGATGCCCGGATGCTAAAAAAGGAGGCATAGAAAGCCAAAGGATAATTGATTTTGCAGTATGCGATACGCCATGCCATCATCACATAGGCTGCTGCATGGGCTTTCGGGAACATATATTTAATCTTCTTGCAGGACCAAATATACCAATCCGGCACATTTGCTTCCAGCATAGCCTTCTCCATCTCCGGCTTTAGCCCCTTCCCCTTACGAACGCTTTCCATAATCGTAAACGCAAGGGAGCTTTCCACCCCCATCCCGATTAGGTATACCATAATATCATCCCTGGTGCAGATTGCCGTGGAAATCGTTGCCTTCCCTTCCTGAATCAATGTTTGGGCATTCCCCAGCCACACATCCGTACCGTGGGCAAGACCTGCAATACGGACCAAGTCCGAAAAAGCCTGGGGCTTAGTATCAATTAGCATCTGCATAGCAAATTCCGTACCAAATTCCGGAATCCCCAAAGCGCCCAGCTTACAGCCCCCGATTTGCTCTGGCACAATCCCCAAAGCTTCTGTATTTTTAAACAGGGACATCACTTTAGCATCATCCAACGGAATCTTTACCGGGTCGATACCGGTAAGGTCCTGCAGCATACGTATCATCGTAGGGTCATCATGCCCCAGAATATCCAGCTTCAGCAAATTGTGGTCAATGGAATGGTAATCAAAATGTGTGGTAACAATATCCGTGGCCATATCATTAGCCGGATGCTGTACCGGAGTGAAGGAATTAATATCCTCCCCCAGCGGCAATACGATAATCCCCCCTGGATGCTGTCCCGTGCTCCGGCGAATACCCGTGCATCCGGTAACAATCCTGTTAATCTCGCATGTCCGTTTGCGCGCTCCCCTTTCTTCAAAATAATTTTTAACATAGCCAAAGGCCGTCTTATCCGCCAGCGTTCCGATTGTCCCTGCCCGGTAAGTCTGCCCGGCTCCAAAAATAACCTCCGTATACTTATGTGCCTTGCTCTGGTACTCACCAGAAAAATTAAGGTCGATATCGGGTTCTTTATCCCCCTTAAATCCAAGGAATGTTTCAAAGGGGATATCAAATCCGTCCTTTTTCAAGGCAGCCCCGCAGACTGGGCATTCCTTATCCGGCATATCGCAGCCCGCTTTCCCTGCAAAAGCTTTCACTTCATCCGAGTCAAAGTCGCTGTAATGGCATTCCTCGCAATAATAGTGGGGGCTTAACGGATTTACCTCCGTAATACCCGCCATCGTAGCCACAAAGGAAGAGCCAACAGAGCCTCGTGAGCCTACCAGATATCCATCTTCCACCGATTTCCACACCAATTTTTGGGCAATAATATACATCACCGCGAATCCATTGGTAATGATGGAATTCAGCTCCCTTTTCAAACGCTGCTCCACAATCTCCGGCAATATTTCGCCATAGATTTCATGTGCCTTATTATAACATATATCCGTCAATGTCTTATCGCTGTCCTCAATGACAGGGGCGCACTTATCCGGGCGCACTGGCGCTATTGTCTCCACCATATCCGCAATCCGGTTCGTATTGGTAATCACAACTTTTTCCGCCATATCGCTTCCCAGATAGGCGAATTCTTCCAGCATTTCCTCCGTTGTCCTCAAATATAGGGGCGCTTGTTCATCCGAGTCAGCAAAGCCCTTTCCCGCCATAATAATCCGGCGGTAAATCTCATCCTCCGGGTCAAGGAAGTGCACATCGCAGGTGGCCACCACCGGCTTATTAAACTGCTCCCCCAATTCTACAATCTTCCTATTGAAATTTTCAATATCTTCCATGGAATTTACATTACGTACCCTCTCGGATGCAATCATAAATTTGTTATTTCCCGTAGGCTGTATCTCCAGATAGTCATAGAAGTTCACCAGCCTGGCAATTTCCGCATCGGCTTTTCCGTCCAGCAATGCCTGGTAAAGCTCCCCGGCTTCGCAGGCGCTGCCTACAATCAGCCCCTCCCTATACTTCATCAAAAGGCTTTTGGGAACCCTGGGCCTTTTGCTATAATAAATCAGGTGGGATTCGGAAACCAGCCGGTAGAGATTCACCCTTCCCGTATCGTTTTTTGCCAGAATGATTGCATGGTAGGAAGGCAGTTTTTTCACAATATCCGGGCTGGAAGCCCCCATTTTATTTACCTCTTTCAGGTCATAAGCCCCCGCTTCCTGCAGCATGGGGATAAACTTTACAAAAATCTCTGCGGTTGCTTCCGCATCGTCCACCGCCCGGTGATGGTTTTCCAGGGAAATACCCAAAGTCTTTGCCACCGCGTCCAAAGTATGCTTTGCCTGATGGGGCAGGAGCATCCTGGCTATCCCCACTGTATCCACATAGGTAAATTCCCTGGGAAGCCCCAGCCTGGCCGCATTTTCCAGAATGAAGCTCATATCAAAGTTGGCATTATGGGCTACCAGCACCGCATCTTTACAAAAATCCAAAAATTGTGGAAGCACCTGGTCAATCATCGGGGAATCCATCACCATTTCATCTTGTATCCCTGTCAGCTTTTCAATTTCCAGGGGTATGGGCGTATCCGGGTTTACAAAACTGGAGAACCGCCCTGTGATTTCCCCTCTTTCCACTTTCACCGCGCCTATTTCAATAATCCTGTTTTGGATAGGGGAAAAACCGGTTGTTTCTATATCAAAAACTACAAAAGTACTATCCAGGCCCTGTCCCTTATCCCCGGTCACGATTTCTTTTAAATCATCCACCAGATAAGCTTCCATCCCATAAATCACCTTAAAGAAATCCTGCTTATCCGGATTAGCATCTCCTGCTTCTTTCCTTTTTGCCTTTTCCCCTTTCCACAAATCCTCCCACACATGGTTTGCATCCGGAAAAGACTGCACCACTCCATGGTCGGTAATGGCTATGGCCGGATGCCCCCACTGATAAGCCCGTTTTACAATATCTTTCGCTTCCGATACCCCGTCCATATCGCTCATCTTCGTATGGCAATGCAGCTCCACCCTTTTGCGGATACTGTTATCCGACCGACCCGATGTGAAATCCGGTATCTTTTTAATACCGTTTATTGAACCAATTGTCAGCTCGTTGTCAAATTTATCAATCACCGCCATTCCCTTTACTTTTACAAAAGAGCCTACCTTAAGGCTATCCTTCATTTCTTCCGCTTGGTCATTGCTTACAAAAATTTTAAAAGTAAGGGTGTCCGTAAAATCCGTAATATCATAAAAAAAGATTGTTTTTTCATTTTTAATTTCCCTTTTATCCGTTTTTATGATTTTCCCGCGAATAACTACCTGACCCATTTCCCCGATGATATCTTCGATATTCATCGCAGCCTCGTCGAAATCCCTTCCATACACTACATCCGGGTTATCCGAACGCTTCACCGCCCTCTTGAAATCACCCCTGTCGGACTCTTTTTTGCCCCGGAAATTGTTCCTGCTTCCGCCTTCCCTTTGCTTAAGCATACCGCTGCCATGTCCGAATCCTGGCTGTGTGCCTTCCGCTTTTGGCGGTTTTCCTCCTTTTTCCCCTTTGGCATTTAAGCTGGCAGCATTTCCGATACTACCTGACGTCTGGATGTCATTGGCCTCTGCAGCCTGTCCCGGAAATGTTTCCCCATGCGTAATCCCTGCAGCCCGGGCACTGATTTCCGCTACCTGTCTTGCAATTTTAAGTTCATCCTCTTCCTTATGCTTCTCCCCTTTCCCTTCCTTATATATTACCTCAATATTTACCGAAAAACCGCATCTTTCGTTATATATTTTTTCCAGGACACGGACTAATTCCCCGCTGCGGCTTCTGGCCGGCACCGATTCCTCTATTGTCAATATCATCTTATCCTCCTGCGGATAAGAGATATCCCCGTTTTTAAAAAGATTATATTCCACCGGGCTGTACTCCTTTAATTCCAGAAGAATACTGTTCCGGTAAACCTCCATCAGTTTTTCCGGGTTATATTGGGAAGAAAGATGATACTTTTCATAAATTTTGACCTTTACCTGAAAAGACGGCAGCATTTTTTCAATGCACCGCTCCGCCTTCCATATATATTCCTTTTCAATCAGCCGGTCACTGACCATGTACACCCGGAGAAAATCCTTCTTTTTTGTGGCAGAAACCCTTTCCACCATGGCATCCTCCAAAAACTGCCTTATCTTATCTTCCACTTTCAAAGCCGGAAATACTTCAAAAAATTTTTTCACAAGCCACCTGCCCTATCTGTCTTCGGGAGCGTACAGCATATGCTCCGCCTTCCAACATTTTACCAGTTAAATTCCCATTATCTCCACATAATTGCACATTTTCTGCCTGGAAAAATTCTTCCTGGAAGGCTATCCCTCACAGGCACATACCTTTATGGCAAAAATGAAAGCAATTCCTCCTTCAGTGTGGAAAGCAACTCCTCCTCCGGCACTTTTTTTATAACTTCCCCTTTTTTTATGAGCAGACCTTCCCCTATGCCCCCCGCAATGCCGATATCCGCTTCCTTCGCTTCCCCTGGGCCATTCACACCACATCCCATAACAGCCACTTTAAGGTCCAGCGGAATATCCTCCACCATCCGCTCCACCTGATTGGCCAGCCCAATTAAATCTATCTTCGTCCTTCCGCAGGTAGGGCAGGAAACTACTTCGATGCCGCCTTTTCTAAGCCCAAGCGTGCGCAGAATCAATTTTGCCGATTTCACTTCCTCTACCGGGTCTCCGGTCAGCGATACCCGTATAGTATCCCCAATACCCTGGTAGAGGATTACCCCCAATCCGATTCCCGATTTAATATTGCCGCTAAGAAGCGTGCCTGACTCCGTAATGCCCACATGAAGCGGGTAAGTTGTCTGCTGCGCCAGTATTTCATGAGCCTTAATGCACATCATAACATCGGAAGACTTTATGCTAATTACCAGATTATCATAGCCCAGTTCTTCAATCATCCCTACCTTGTCCAAAGCGCTTTCCACAATGCCTTCTGCCGTAACCCCTCCATATTTTTCTACTAATTCCTTCTCCAGGGAGCCGCTGTTAACCCCCACACGGATGGGGATATTCCTCTCCCTCGCCGCCTTTACCACTGCCGCAACCTTGTCCTTGCCGCCGATATTTCCCGGGTTAATCCTTATCTTATCCGCCCCGTTTTCTATCGCAGCCACCGCCATCCTATAATCAAAATGGATATCCGCTACCAGCGGTATAGCTATCTGCTTTTTAATCTCCCTAACCGCCAATGCCGCTTCCATTGTTGGCACCGTACAACGGATAATCTCACAGCCGGCCTTTTCCAGCCGGTGAATCTGCGCCACTGTAGCTTCTATATCCTCTGTCTGCGTATTGGTCATGGACTGTATCAGAACCGGATTCCCTCCCCCAATCGCTTTCCCTCCAATATGCACTACTTTCGTTCCCATTCTATGTAACTGTATTTTATTTTCCTGCACCTTATTTTCCAACACTCTGCTTCCAGCCTCCTCTCCCAATTTCCTTTTCTTTATCATACCCTATTTCACCATCAGGGTTCAACCCTTTTAGATAGAAAGTTCTGCTGCTTATTTCTTCCGTTTCACAATTGATGCATTCCAGCCTCAGCCTATAAATCTGCCCTTCCTCAAAATTACTCAACGGCAGCTCCAGTTTAAATATTCCGGTCAACTGATATACCGCATCATACCGAATCAACAATTTTTGCCCCTGTTCATTCCTCACCTCTACCAGAAGCAGCTTTTCCTCCTTTGCGGCAGCATGGACACTGGCCGAGGCCGCAAACAACACTCCTGCTATCAGCAGGGAAAGCATCAGCCCTCCCCCCTTTTTCTCTGTCAATAAAATATTCCGTTCCTGGCGAATCCCTCTCCTCCCCCTCCCGTTCCAAATACAAACTATAGATTTAAGCACACATAAGGCAATAATGGCTGCCGCCGCCAGTAAAATATCCTTCTCCCTATCCTGTTTTCCGCTTAGTCCGGCAAAAATGGCACATAGACAAAACACGCTTCCATAATATAAAAATTTTACCGCATTCTCCACATACCGATGCGTCTCATCCGCCTTTTTATATCGCTCCAAAGCGAAACTAAATTGCCGCATTGTCTGATACCGTTTTTCTTTCCCCTCTTCTACCGCTTTATTCACTATTTTTTCCAACCCCACTGACAGCCGCCCGTCAAAAAAGCGAATCGGCTGTATCAAATATGGCGGTTTGGAAGGATTATCCCCTGTCAGCATATGATATAAAGTAGCTCCCAGGCCATAAATATCGCTTCTTTCATCCGCACCCCCCAAGCCGCCGGATATTTGCTCCGGAGCCGCATATCCATAAGTTCCTGCCCCGTCTGCCTCCTCCCCCTCCTGATAAGGCCGCCATGCCGTACCTAAATCCACCAAATGAATTTTTCCACTGCCATCAATTATAATATTGGCCGGCTTCATATCCCGGTAAATAATTGGATTTTGCCTTTCATGTAAATAAATTAAAAAATCCGCAAGTTCCAGCGCCCACCTTACAGCCTGTTTTTCCGCAACACATCCTTTTTCCTCAATATATTCCTCCAAGTTCTTCCCTTCTATATACTCCATCACAAGATACCTCTCATCCCCTGCCTCTATGGAATCGACAATCATAGGCAGCAGAGGATGCCGCAGTTCTTTCATCATGTTCCGTTCTTTCTCCCATACTTTTTCCTCCCCATAAAATTTCTTTACAGCCCTGTCGCATTTCAAATGCGTATCGTAAACCCGGTACACCTTTCCGCTGCCTCCGCTTCCCAGTTCTTCATAAAAAATATATTTTTCCATCCATGCCCCTTTCCTTACAGCTTCCATCCATTTCATTTTTCTTAATAACTTCCTATAACTATTGCGGAAATATTATCCATTTCCCCCTGCCGCTTCACATACAACGCAATTTCTTTTAAATGCATGGCCATCTGCCCCCTTGTTTGGAGCTGCTCCGGCTGCAAGGCTTCTTTTAGGCGTTCTTCCCCAATCCTGTTCCAAAACCCATCCGAACAGAGCAAAAATACACTTTTTCCAATCATATATCCGCTCTTTACATCCGGCCTCTTCCACTCAAAGCTGCCTATGCAATGTATTAGAATCCCACTTTTTAATACATGGTCTTTCGTTAATTGCTTTATTCCCCCTCTTCCTTTTATCCGGTACGCCCTTCCATCCCCACCATGCCATAAATAATAACGCCTGCCCTTACATAAAAGCGCAGTCACTGTTGTCCCCAGTTTCATCCCCCTTTTTTTGCCCAAGCGAACCATCTCCTCGTTACAGGCATATAAAACGCGAATGCCTGCCTTCTCAATCTTTTTTCTACCTTTATGCTTTTCCAACATTGCAAGCGCTTCCTTATAAAACCATTCTGTCATCCGTTCCGTTACGAAACCGCTGGCCACTTCCCCGCATTCCAGCCCTCCGATTCCATCGCAGACAACAGCAAATACTACCTTTTCCCCTTTCACACTCACCTCTTGCAGGGAAACCGAATCCTCATTCAAAATCCGCCCCCCTTTATCCCAGTATACTTCTGAAATAAACCTCATTTAACCTCCTTTTGCCTTTTATTTTAAAATGGAAAACCTGTTACAGAACATGTAACGCTTTGAAATAATAGATTTGATGTACCAGTGTACTGGCACATTCATCTTTGAACTAACCGTACCGAATATACCGCTTCCCCATAAAGTGTAAACAAGGAAGCCATACAGCAGCGTCGCTTCTTGACAGCAACACGGCAAATAGCAGCATAATCAGTATTATCCATTCAATTATGAGAGTGTCAGTGCACTTTTTTAGTATATAATAAAAACCCTATATGTGCAACATACATTTTATTTTTCCTCATTTCTGTTCCGCCTCCGAAACAGGCACATAAAAGGATTCATCCAATAGAATTTCCGTAGGTTCATAATTAATGCGTTTTTCAGGAATCCGGTGATTCAGCAAATATTCCGAAAGCTGCTTAATGGCATGCTTTCCCTGTTTGGTAGGATGCTGGTCAAAAACGGCAGATACATTACCTTTTTTCAACTGGACAATATTGGGTTCCACAGCATCATAGGCAATTACCTTAATTTTCCCCAGCAACCCTGCGTCATCCAGCGCCTGGTAGCCTCCGCTGTATCCTCCCGCAGCAAAAAAAATGAGACGGATATTCGGATGCCTCGAAACCAGATTTGATATTACTTTATATGAAATCACATCATCGTCAAAGCTTTGCACTGGTGTTAGCAGACGGTAATCCCCGCCCTTAGACTGCAATGCATCCATAAAACCCTCAATCCTGCGCTCATGCCCCACCATTTTTAATGACCCAATCATAATCGCCACTTCACTGCCCAGCGGAACAATTTGCCTGGCAAACCCTCCTGCAATCCGTCCACTACAGTAATGGTCGCTTCCCACATAGCTGAATGGCTGGAAATCATTAATCGGAGTGCTCACCACAGTAACCGGAATACCGTCATTGGTAATCCGGGTAAGCTTTTCCACTATTCTGGAGTCATTCGCAGGCGTAATCGCCAATGCGCTGATTCCCTGTGCCATCAGCTCATCTAACTGATGAAGCTGCTGGTCCACATCAAGCCCGCTGGAAATCTTGCTGATACCTGTAATATCGTATATATATAGTTCCTCCAGAGCCGATAAAATGCCGGAAAGTATATTGGAATAATATTCATGTCCCGCCGCATTGACTAAAACACCTATTTTCAACTGCCTACGGCCGACAGAAAGCGACTGCGAGGATACATGAAAACGATATCCCATGGATTCTGCCGTCGCACGAATCCTCTCTTCCGTTTCCGGCTTTACCTTACCGCGGTTATTCAATACACGGTCCACCGTCCCCCTGGAAACCCCGCACATATAAGCTATTTCCTGCATAGTAACGCCCATGTAAAACTCCTCCTTATTATCTAATTTATTATACATGATAGGTAAATAATATGTCAAATATCCCACTTTTTACACAATGTTACATTCTGTCATATAGATGTAACATATCAAAAATAGTGTTATTTTTTTTGAATCATTTTGTAAAATGCACAAAAAGCAATTGATTTATTTAAATATATATGATAGGTTATACATAAGTCAATATGCAAATAGAATAAAATAGTACATATTACACAAAAAGTTCTATTTGTACAACATTAAAACATTAAGGAGGATGTAATAATGAAAAAATCAATCGCTTTCGCATTAGCCCTGATGCTGGGGCTCTCCTGCATCGGTTGCGGAGATTCCGGAAAAGAAAGCACATCTGCGGACAATACCACTAACGCTTCTGCAAATACTGAGGCAGAAGCTCCCGACAAGGCAGCGGAAGAAACTCCTGCTGAAGGAGAAGCTGCTTCTGAAGAGCCTATTTTAATTAATATGGGCATTTTGGATGGATGGACTGGCTTCCCTACAAAATATATCGTTGATAATGGCCTTGATGTGGCCAACGGGATTAAAATTGAATATTTGGTATTTTCTTCCGGTGCTCCTGCCAATGAAGCCATGACAGCCGGAGATATCGACTGTGCAATTATTGGCGGCGGCGCTTCCGTTCCCGCCCTTGCAAACCTGAATTCCAAGATGATTATGGAAGTAAACAATGACACCACCGGACTTAGCATGATAGCCCGTTCCGACCTGGCTTGTACCGGCGTTTCCGGTGCGGCTGACGGACTGGAAATTCTTGGAGATGCCGACAGCGTAAAAGATACCACCATTATCACCACTTCCGGCACATTGCAGTATTATTGTACACTGAAATATCTGGAAGCCATTGGTTTGACTACCGATGATGTCAACCTTGTTTCCATGGATGCCAACCAGGCATATCAGGCATTTATGCTGGGCGAAGGGGATATCCTTTGCTGCACCAATAATTATTCCTTTGACCTTGTGAAAGAGGGGTATGTGGAGCTTGCATCTTTAACTTCCCTCAACTGTGCAGCAACTGCTCAGGTTGTATGCTCCGATAAAGCTTTTGAAGACGAAACCAAGTTTAAAGGCATGGCCATCCTGTGCAAATTACTGGCAGAGACCAATGATACTATGAATAATGATACGGATTTGGCAACCCAATGCTATGTGGACTGGGTACGTTTAAATGGTGGCTCCATTACGGAAGAAACTGCCCGTACAATTATGGAACAAAAACCTTATTATGGCATTGAAGAAACCAAAAGCCGCAATTATGGTTCCGATTTCCTGAACAATTTCGTGGAATTCTATATTATTACTGAACAGATAGAAGAATCCCAGAGGGCTGATATCGAAGCCAATGTCCGCGATGATGTTTTAAAGGCAGCAGGACTTAGGTAAAACGGACCCAAAATACCAAAGGATAACTTTTCTGTCCACCGCCTCCTGCGGCGGACAGAATTTTTCCGAATTTGAACAATGCGCTAACGTGTAAAAGGAGCATGGTTATCATTATGAAAAAAAGACTACGTTATTTCCTCTTGTCGGTACTCAGCCTGGGCATATTCCTTTTCGTATGGTATCTGATTACTGATATCCTTGGAATATTTCCCGAAAGAGCTTTACCAAGCCCAACAAAAATTCTAACTACTTTAATGAAGAAATTTACACAAAGGGCACCCGACGGCGGCACTATGCTGGAGCATATCTGGGCCAGCTTAAAGCTCGCCATGTATGGATTTGCATTGGGCGCTGTTATCGGTATTCCAGTTGGTATCGTTATGGCATGGTATCGGAAGGCCGATTTGTTTATTACGCCGCTGTTTAATTTTATCCGCCCAATTCCGCCCATTGCCTGGATTCCGCTTATGCTTATCTTCTTCGGCATCGGCCAGACAGCCAAAGCGGCCGTTATATTTGTTTCCACCGTAACCCAATGCATTTTAAACAGTTACCTGGGAATTAAGCAGACCAAGGATGTTCACCGGTGGGTTGCTACCACATTCGGCGCCAGCAATACGCAAATACTTTTTAAAGTTGCTATCCCCTCTGCCCTTCCCATGATTTTTACCGGCCTGTCCTTATCCATGAACTTGGCCTGGATGACATTAGTTGCCGCCGAAATGCTTGCTGCCGACAAGGGGCTTGGCTACCTAATCCAGTATGCACGCATGATGGCCCGCGTGGATTTGGTCATTGCAGGTATGATTATGATTACAATCATTGGCGCTATTCTCAATGCGGTACTGACCAAAATTGAGCACAGTGTAGTCAAAGGGAGGCATATGGAATGAGTGAACCGAAAAAAAGAAACAATAATTTTGCGGGCAGTAAGTCCGAAGTAATCGTTATGGCAGTTTTTGCTTTTGCCTGCTTTTTCTGCGTATGGTATCTGGTATCGCTAAACGAACGAATCGGGAAATTTTTCCCCAACCCCATTGTTGTCCTGGAAAGCTTTTTTCAAGCATTTGTGACGCCCATCGGACAAAATACTATGCTGGAACATATTTTTTACAGTCTGCGCCGGGTAACTACAGGCTTTTTGCTAGGGGCCTTTATCGGCATTCCTCTCGGGCTCGTAATGGCTTGCTCCAAAACATTGCGCGCGCTGCTTATGCCGCTGTTTTCTATTGTACGGCCGATTCCCGGACTTGCCTGGATTCCGTTAGCCATCCTCTGGTTTGGCCTCGGTGAATCCTCCAAATATTTTCTAATTTGTATGACAGCCCTGGTTGGAATCACTGTCCAGACCTATCATGGCGCCCTCAATGTAGACCCCCTTCATATCGGGGCAGCCCGTATGCTTGGGGCAAATAATTTCCAGCTTTTTACCAATGTCATCATCCGCTCCGCCATCCCCTATATCTTCGCCGGTTTGCAGGGCAGCTTCGCCGGTGCCTGGTGTGCGGTAATTGCCGCTGAAATGATTCGCTCTGACGAAGGGGTAGGCTGGATTATTTTTAATGGCATGAATTATGCCAACACCACTCAAGTTATTGCCGGTATGCTGGCCATCGGTATCGTTGGCCTTATCACTTCTGCGCTGCTACGGGCGCTGGAAAGGAGTTTCTGTAAATGGAATATACAGGGAAAATAAAGCCAATCATTCAATGCAAAAACATTTGCAAGACATTCCGCACGAAAGAAACATCACTGGATGTACTGCAAGACTTCTCGCTGGATGTAAAAGAAAATGAATTTGTTGTTCTTTTAGGTCCTGGCCAGTGCGGTAAAACTACTCTTATGAATATTATCGCCGGAATAGAACCATCTACTTCGGGGGAAATCATTTTTGAAGATGTACCGATTACCCGCCCTAACCCAAGTTTGGGCATGGTTTATCAGACTACAGGGCTGTTCCCCTGGTTTACAGTTATGAAAAATGTGGATTTCGGCCCCCGTATGAAGCGTATGCCAGCCAAAGAACGCAAGGAAAAAGCACAGTATTTTATTGATTTGGTAGGGCTTACCGGATTTGAGAATTCCTATCCTATTAAGCTCTCCGGAGGTATGCGCCAGCGTGTGGGAATTGCACGCGCCTATTGTAATGACCCAAAGGTTATGCTGATGGATGAGCCTTTCGGCCACCTGGATGCCCAGACACGTTATTCCATGCAGGATGCCATTCAGGATATCTGGAGCAAAGAAAAACGTACTGTCATCTTCATCACCAATAACATTGAAGAAGCCGTATTTTTGGCAGACCGCATCGTGATTATGACCAACTGTCCATCCCGGGTAAAAACGGAGGTACGCATCGACCTGCCCCGTCCCAGGGATTATGTTTCCAGGCAATTTTTGGAATACCGTGAAGAAGTAAGCCGTTTATTCGAAAGCACCAAATAGAAGGAGACAAATATGCGCAAAAAGCAGCGCAGAAATGGAGACAAGATATGAACAAAGTTGAAGTCAAAAATCTGACCAAGCAGTTTGGGGAGCTCTTGGTACTGGATGACATTTCTTTTAATGTGGGGGATGGGGAATTTCTTTGCATTGTAGGACCTACCGGCTGCGGAAAGACTACCTTTTTAAACAGCCTGACCAAAATATACAATATCGACAGGGGTTCCATTTTGATTTCCGGCGAGGAAGTCAATCCCAAAAAACATCGTCTGGCCTATATCATGCAGGAATATTCCACCATGAGCTGGCGGAATGTACGGCAGAATGTCAGCTTCGGACTGGAAGTCATGAAACTGCCCCAGAAAGAAATTCAGGAAAAAACAGATGCCGCCCTGGAAATGGTGGGTCTGGACAAATTCCAGAAATATTACCCCAACCAGTTATCTGCCAGTATGCTGCAACGGGTTGCCATTGCACGCGCCTTTGCGGTACAGCCTGATTTGCTCCTGATGGATGAACCCTATGGGCAGCTAGATATTGAACTGCGGTTCAAACTGGAAGACGAACTGTTAAACTTATGGCGTAAACTGGGAACTACTGTTATTTTCATCACCCACAATATTGAAGAAGCCGTATATCTGTCCGAGCGGATTCTTGTACTAACCAATAAGCCTACCAGCATCAAAGCTTCTATTAACAATGAACTGCCCTATCCCCGCAATGTTACAAGCGAGGATTTCATTGCACTCCGCAACGAGGTTACTGCAATGATAAAATGGTGGTAATCAAACATATTTTAGAAAGATGAGGTATACCTATGGGGAATGAAGAAAAACTGATAAAACATATCACATTGCCCGACCCACTATCGGGGGAAAATATACCCGCCCTTTCCCTGGGCAGCAAAGACGGGCTGGAATTCATCACAATTCCTGACCGTGCCCTGGATATCTATCGGTTGCGTTATCAAGGAGTGACCATCAGCCATACTAATGAGAAAGCGGGGATTTCCCCCCGGAATTTTACGGAACAGGGGGTGGAAGGATTTGGAAGGAATTTTTTTGTCGGATTCCTTACTACCTGCGGGCTTTGCAATGCCGGACGCCCTTGTGAGGAAAACGGGTATTCTTTCGGGCTGCACGGCTGTATTTCCAATACCCCCTGTACCAATATTGAAGTATGGGAAGAAAACAGAAAAGTTACTGTCCGGGGAATTGCCGATGAACTACACGAAGAGGGAGTCCATATGCGCCTTTCCCGGGAAATCACGGCAGATATGGAAAAGAGCCAGCTATTTATACGGGATACCGTGGAAAACTGCTCTTCTTCCCCCCAGCCCTATATGATGATGTACCATATTAATTTTGGTGCCCCCTTTTTATCGGAAAAACTTCTTATTGACGGCCAATTTTCTTATATTGAAAACAGGGATACCGGGTGTTTGGAAAAGAAAGAACAGCTTCTCCGGATAGGTGCTCCAGGCAGCGAAGAACGGGAAAGCGTATATTATACGCGCTCCGACATGGAACGCGGAATCACCCTTTATAATCCCGACCAACAAATCCAGGCTCTTCTTTGTGCCAAAGGAAATGGCCTGGAATGGATGGGAATCTGGAAAAACTTCCTCCTTTCCCCCTATGCCATCGGCATCGAACCCTGCGTCTGCCCTGGCCTTGGCCGTGTCAATGCCCGCAAAAGAGGAGTGCTTGTAACTCTTTTGCCAAATGAAAAAAGGGAAAATATAGTTTCCCTTTCGCTAAACAAGCTTTGAAATCATATTGGAAAGGAAAAGCTTAAAATGAAAGCAATCATGTTAATGTTTGATACTTTAAACAGGCATTATCTGCCCTGTTACGGCTGTGACTGGACACATGCCCCGAATTTTAAACGTCTGGCAGAAAAATCCTGTGTTTTTGATAATTGTTATGTAGGCAGCATGCCCTGTATGCCTGCCCGGCGCGAACTCCATACCGGGCGCTATAATTTCCTGCACCGAAGCTGGAGCCCTTTGGAGCCCTTTGATGATTCTGCTATTGAAATGATGAGTGCAAACGGCATCTATACTCACCTTGTCACGGACCACCAGCACTATTGGGAAGATGGAGGTGCCACTTACCACTTCCGCTATACTTCTTTTGATTTTATCCGTGGCCAGGAAGGAGACCCTTATCTGGGGGATGTGGACGCCATGCGGGGAAAGGATAAAATCCACTGTACTGCCGGCGAATTCAAAACAGCTATGGACCAGGTAAACCGTAAGGAAATTCGCAGCGAAGAGGATATGCCCCAGTACCGCACATTTGCTTCCGGTATGCGTTTTATCGAAACAAATAAAGATGCGGACAACTGGTTTCTTCAATTAGAATGTTTTGACCCTCATGAACCTTTCTTTGTACCCGATAAATATAAGGCACTTTATGAAGATTCCTATACTGGAGAAGCCTTTGACTGGCCGGGGTACGGCCATGCAGAAAATGACCCGATAAAAAGGGAGCACATACGCAAAACCTATGCTGCCCTCCTGTCCATGTGCGATGCGCACCTTGGAAAAATCCTGGATATGATGGACCGCTATGATATGTGGAAGGACACGATGCTCATTGTCAATACCGACCATGGTTTTATGCTGGATGAACACGATTATTGGGGCAAAAACATTATGCCTTGGTACAACGAAACTGCCCGCATACCGCTTTTCATCTGGGACCCCCGCAGCAATAAAAAGGGAGAACGAAGAAGCAGCCTTGTCCAGACTATTGATTTACCAGTTACACTGCTAAATTTCTTTGGGATTTCACCTACTAAAGATATGGAAGGCCATAATCTGGCAGAAACAATCGTTAATGACAAACCAGTAAGGGACAGTGCCCTTTTTGGTGTATTTGGCGGCCATGTCTGTGTAACTGACACCCGTTATGTATATATGCGCGGTATCGGAGAAGGGGAAAATGAGCCGCTCTATCAATATACCTACATGCCGATGCATCTGTACAACATGTTTTCTGTTCCCGAAATGCAGACTGCCGAACTGGCAGAGCCTTTTTCCTTTACTAAAGGCTGCCGTCCTATGAAAATCAGAAGCGGCCGATGGGTGGAAAAGGATACCCATGCCCGTATCGGATATGTGGATGCCTTCCATATTCATGAGAATCTTCTCTTCGACCTGGAAAATGACCCAAACCAAATGCATCCTTTGAATAACCCAAAACTGGAACAGGAAATGCTGTCCAAAATGATATCACTGATGGAAGCCAACGATGCGCCAAAAGAGCAATATGAAAGGCTAAAAATAAAAAGGGAACAGCAAGAACCTACCCTTGCGAAACCGGAATAGGAGGAAAACTATGAATCTATACTGGGGCGATTTACATAACCATTGCGGAATATCCTATGGATTCGGCAGCCTTAAAAATGCGCTCACCATAGCAGAAAAACACTTGGATTTTTGCTGTGTCACCGGGCATGCCATGTGGCCAGACATTTATAAAAAAACAGCCGCTACTCAATTCGTTGTGGATTTCCACAGGCAAGGCTTTCAAAAATTGCATGACCATTGGGATGAGGTAAGGGAAACCGTCAACCGCTATAATACGGAAAACCTTGTAACATTTCAATCCTACGAAATGCATTCCTCCAATTGGGGAGACCACCATTTTGTTTCCCCCGATGCCAATTTTCCACTCATTTACCGCTCTTCCCCGGGGGAACTCATTCAGGACTGCGGATGCAACGCCATTGCTGTACCCCACCATATCGGATATACCCCCGGATACCGGGGAATTGACTGGGATGGTTTCCAGCCTTCCATTTCCCCTATTGTGGAAGTCTATTCCAAGCATGGCTGTTCCATGCGGGCCGACGGCCCTTTTCCATATTACCATGACATGGGGCCATTAGACCCCCGCAACACCGTAGCCGAAGGACTAAAAAGAGGACTGCGTTTCTCCTTTGTCGGCTCCACCGACCATCATGCCGGCTTTCCCGGTTCCTATGGCGATGGATTGGCCGCAGTCTGGGCGGAAGGCAAAACACGAGAGGATATTTTTGAGGCAATAAAAAAAGGGCATACTTATGCGGTAACCGGCGACAGAATCCGTTGCCAGATGCATCTGAACGATGCTATGATAGGCGATACTACTACAGCAGACAAACGGGATATTACTATCACTGCTGAAGGTGATGCTCCCTTAAACGCCATTCTGCTTCGCAAAAACGGACGCCTTGTAGCTTCAAAGGTTTTTGATGCCGCGCCTTCCACTGCTGTCACGGCTTCTGCTACGCAACAGCGCTACATACTACGCCTGGAAATGGGATGGAGCAGTTCGGAGGAGCTTTACCATTGGGAAGGAAGATTGCAGGCAAAAAATGGGGAACTTATCCGGGTGCAGCCTTACTGGAGAGGACGGAATGCACTAAGTCCCAGATACAAGGAAGCGGACGCGGCAGACCAGACTAACGCATTGAGAAACTCTTTCCAGTTTGACCGCCATTGCGCCGATTTTGAGTGCGATACCCTTCGCAACCCTTCCACCCTGCAGCCTCAGACCAGTGCTTTTGTCTTTGAAGTACAAGGGGATTCCCATACGGAAATTATCCTGGATATCAACGGTTTCCATCATGAAATTTCCCTTTCTGAATTGCTTGCGTACGGTTTTTCCAACCATGTGCTTCCGTGGCATACCCATGCTTATCTGATGCATACCGCATATATGCTACAAGCTTGCAGCGGCATACTCACTTTTTCGGATATGCCCGAATTGGAACAGGATATCTACCAGGCAGAAGTGGTACAGGCCAATGGATGCCGTGCATTTCTTTCACCTATCTATGCCAGAAGAGCCTAATAGCCAGTTCCTTAGAGTAGGGAAGAGCCATCTTCCCCTACTCGCTGCGCGGCCCATGCGCTACGTTAGCGGCATGTTTCAGGAAAAAATCCGCGAGATATCATTAAACAGCACTAGTACCATCAGCACCATTAAAGCCGCCATCCCGGCCAGATGGACCATACCTTCCTTTTCCGGCGGAATCGGTTTCCCACGCACTGCTTCGATAATAAGGAATACCAGTCGTCCCCCATCCAAAGCCGGTACTGGCAAAAGATTCAGAATCCCCAAGTTTACGGACAAAAGAACCGCTATATTCATCATGGACAGAATCACGCTGCTCATCCCATAAGGTTTTGCAGTTTCATAAGTATCCCCCACCAACTGGGCGATTCCTACCGGTCCTGCCACATCGTCCTTAGTTACTTTCCCCGTAAAAAGCATACCTAAGCTTTTAAATGTAGCGCTGACACAATATTCCAATTCATAAAAGCCATAACGGAACACCTCCAGCCCTTTGCACCGGAAAGGCTCCATTACCCCGGCAAACCCGATATAATACCTTTCGGCCTCATTGTCATAAACCGGCGTCAGAATCACATTCTCCTTTTTCCCATCCCTGACATATTCAATTGCCAGTTCCTCCCCCTGGTTTAGTTGGGAAATGAGCATAACCTGCGTACCTAAATGTATCTTTTCCTTATTAATCTTTGTAATCACATCTCCGCTTTGCAGCCCCGCTTCTTCTGCCGCACTGCCCGGCACAATATTCTGTACCACAGGGCGGTTGGAGCCGGAAAATGCCACTAAAATCAACGTCAGGGCATAGGCCAGTATCAAATTGAACAAGGGCCCCGCCACAACGGCTGAAATTCTTGCCCATACGCTGGCAGAAAGAAATGAACCTTCCGACGATTCCCCCTCTTCCTTCTCCGTCAGGCCATCCTCCCCTTCAAACATACATGCCCCGCCAATAGGCAGCGCTTTTAGGCTGTATACCGTATCCCCTTTCTGAAAATGAAAGAGTGTAGGCCCCATACCCACTGCGAATTCCACCACATGGATTCCGTTAATCTTGGCGAGCAAAAAATGCCCAAACTCATGAGAAATTACAATCAACCCAAATATTAATATAAAAAGTACAATCGTTACAATCAATTTATTGCCCTCTCTATGAATTCATACGTCTCCCGCTCTGCCAGGAGAATCTCCTCCACCGATGGGCTGGCCACCCTTTTATGGTTTTCCATAGCCATTCCAATCAGCTCAGGTATCTGCATGAACCCTATCTTCCTTTCCAAAAATAAGATTACTGCCCTCTCATTGGCCGCATTGTATACCGTAGGCATACTGCCCCCCTGCTTTGCTGCTTCAAAAGCCAGCTTTAATCCGGTAAACGTCTCCAAATCCGGTTTTTCAAACGTTAAAGTACCCACCTTAAAAAAGTCCACTTTTCTTCCATCCATAGGTCTTCTATCCGGATAAAACAGAGCATATGCAATGGGCAGTTTCATTCCGGCATTCCAAGCTGCGCTATCACTGCCCCATCCACATATTCTACCATGGAATGGATAATACTTTGAGGATGAACCACCACTTCGATTCTGTCCAAATCCACGCCAAAAAGCCATTTCGCTTCCATCACTTCCAGACCTTTATTGACCATTGTCGCAGAATCTATGGTTATCTTCTTCCCCATGGCCCAATTAGGATGCTTCAGCGCATCTTCCACCTTCATATCTTTCAGTTCTTTGGCCGTCCTGCCCCGGAAAGGGCCGCCCGAAGCGGTCAGAAGTATTTTCTCTATCCTGCCTGCCGGCTCTCCATTTATGGACTGGAATATGGCGCTGTGTTCGCTGTCCACAGGCAAAACAGGTACTTTTTTCTTTTCCGCCAAAGGCATAATGATATGCCCTGCAGTCACTAATGTTTCCTTATTTGCCAAGGCAATGGCTTTCCCGCTTTCAATAGCGGCGATTGTTGGCCTAATTCCAATCATTCCCACAATTGCCGTTACCAATACTTCCATTTCTTCCATAACAGCAATTTCCAAAAGACCTTCCATGCCACAGCCTATTTTCACTTCCGTATCCGCCACTCTGGCCCGTAAATCTTCACAAGCTTTTTCGCTCCACATAACTGCCATGCGGGGGGAAAATTCGCGGATTTGTTTCTCCATCAGTTCCACATTGCATCCCGCAGCAAGGGCAACCACTTTCAAATCTGCATTTTGCCTTACTATATCCAAAGTCTGTGTTCCTATAGAACCGGTAGAGCCTAAAACCGCTATTTTTTTCATCCGTATCTCCATTCTTATCGTCCATCTACATTTGTACATGGACGGATATATTCACTTCCAAAAATTATGGTCCAAAATGCGTTTCCCCACACCATTTGTTATGGTGTACCCGAATTCATTAGCAAAAGAGCCAGGCCATAAATCATCGGCGCAGTAAAAATTACACTGTCAAACCGGTCCATAATCCCCCCATGTCCTGGTATCAGATGCCCATAGTCTTTTATCTCATGATTCCTCTTAATCGCAGACGCCGCCAAATCCCCAATCTGGGAAATCATCGCGCCAATACCGCCGATAAAAGCAAAAACCCATGTAATCTGCTGTTCCGCTACTGCCCTTTCCACAACAAAGTATCCATAAAGAGCCCCGGCCAACGCAGAGCCGACTACACCGCCAATCGCCCCTTCAATAGATTTTTTTGGGCTTAATTTCGGAGTCATCTTATGTTTCCCGATTAATATGCCTGTAAGATAAGCACAGCTATCGCAAATCCAGGAGCTGATAAAAATCATCCATACGAGATAAGCGCCATATTTCAGTGCTCTCGTCTGATAAATAAAGGAAAACATGACCGGTGCGTATACAAAACTAAAAAAAGCTGACATCACCTGGTTTGCATGGTAATGAGGAAAAGTAAACACATAGACAAACATAAAGGCAATCATAATCAATAGGATAATCAGCATCTGTGCCGCCTGGGAATCTGTAAATACAACTACCCCATAGTAAATACAAATCCCTGCAATGCCCATCGCTTCCAAAGCATTTACCGCTTTTCCCTCCGTATGGATGCCGCATGCTTTGCTTAGCTCGCCATATGCAATTAACGATATAGCCAAAAGTACAATGGCCAATAAATATCCTCCCTGTAGCAGCGTTGCCAGGGCAATGGCCACTAATACCACGCTGCTGAATAAACGAGTAAAAAACATACGTATCCTCCATTCCAATGCTGAAATCTATTGATTTTTCACCAGGCCAAATTTTCTGTCTCTTCTATTATATGCTTCCACGGCTTTTACCAATTCTTCCTTTGAAAAATCTGGCCAGGCAACAGGGGTAAAATATAATTCCGTATAAGCCAACTGCCACAGCAGGAAATTGGATATCCTCTGCTCGTTGCATGTACGGATAAGCAAATCCGGCTCTGGCAACCCATGGGTATCCAAGGCAGTTCCTACCAGCTCTTCCGTAATATCTTCTTCTTTCATCCTGCCCTGCTCCATATCCGCCGCTATTTTCTTTATCGCCCGGACAATTTCATCCCTTCCTCCATAATTCAAGGCAATCTGGAAATGCAGCCCGTCATTATTTTTCGTCGCATTTTCCAGTTCCTCAATCCTGAACCTGATATCGTCATCCAGCCCTCTTTTATCTCCAAGGATACGCACACACATCCTGTTCTTTTCCGCTGTTTTCAAGCATGTCTTTAGATAATTGCGCAGGAGCTTCATCAATGCATCCACTTCATCCTTAGGACGATTCCAATTTTCCGTCGAAAATGCATACACTGTCAAATACTGTATTCCCATTTTATATGCTTCCTCGCAAATCACTTCTACAGCCTTTGCGCCTTGCACATGCCCATAATTCCTCGGCATCCCTTTGGCCTTTGCCCACCTGCCGTTCCCGTCCAGGATAATTGCCACATGATTTGGAACGCTTCCATTCTCCTGCATATTTTTCCATACCTCTTCTTGAATTTATATACTGCCAAAAGGGACAATGCGATTGATTCCTATCCACTGTCCCTCATTTTTCTATTTACCCGCCGGCATTATACTTTGAGAATTTCCTTTGACTTTTCATCAACTAATTTATCAATTTCCTTAATATATTTATCTGTCATCTTCTGCAATTCATCCCCAAGCTGTTTAATTTGGTCTTCAGAAACGTCTTCTTTTACCAATTTTTTAAAGGCATCATTGCCATCCCTACGGATATTGCGTACGGCGACTTTACTTTCCTCCCCTTTTTTCTTTACTTCTTTTACCAAGTCCTTCCTGCGTTCTTCGGTAAGTTCCGGAAATGTAAGGCGGATAATAGACCCGTCATTGGAAGGTGTAATACCCACATCGGATGCCATAATCGCTTTCTCAATTTCTTTTATTAATGATTTTTCCCAAGGGGCAATCTGAATCATCCTGGGTTCTGGAACTGTAATATTCCCTACCTGCTGAATGGGGGTAGGGGTTCCATAATAATTTACCTTAATTTTATCCAGTACATGGGGATTTGCCCTCCCGGCACGGATTGTCATATAATCGGAAACTAAATACTCCACTGTTTTTTTCATTTTCTCATCATATACTTTTACTCTCTCATCCATATCCAATTCCTCCAGTATTATTTTTCAATCAAACCGTAACTTTTGTTCCGGTGAACTCTCCTTTTACCGTATTAACAATGCTATTTTCCTCATTCAGCCCAAATACCCACATCGGCATCCTATTATCCCTGGCCAAAATAGACGCTGTCATATCCACTACCTGCAAATTCCTGGAAATTACTTCATCAATCGAAACCTCATCATATTTTTTTGCTTTTGGATTGCCTTTCGGGTCATCGTCATATACGCCATCCACTGCTTTTGCCAATAATATCACATCGGCCTCCACTTCCACAGCACGCAACACTACCCCTGTGTCCGTAGAAAAATACGGATGCCCTGTTCCTCCGGCAAAAAAAACCACCTTTCCCTGTCCAAAATATTTGTTTGCCTTATCCTTAGAAAACATTTTAGTAAAAGAGCCACAGCTAAAAGGGGTAAGAATCTCTGTCTCCATCCCTACCGAACGGAAAATCTCGGATACATAAATACAGTTCATAACAGTTGCCAGCATGCCTATCTGGTCTGCCTTTGTCCGGTCTATGTTCTCGCTGGAGCGCCCTCTCCAGAAATTGCCGCCCCCGATAACAATTCCTACTTGGATATCCCCTGCCAATTCCTTCACCTGCAAAGCTACTCCGCGTACTGTCTCTTCGTCAAATCCTGTCTTCTTGCTGCCCGCCAGCGCTTCTCCGCTTAGCTTTAACAATATTCTTTTCATAATAATACCTATGCCTTTCTCCCAGCTTGCAATCTTCAGGCCGCAGATATCCTTTACAGTTCATTAATTACCTTAATGGCATTTTCATATCCACTTTTAAATTCCTCCAGGGCTTCTGGAACGCCATCCATATTATTAGCACGCAGTTTTTCCACCATAGGTTCCAGTACCTTTAGAACACTGTCCACACCTAAATTAGACAATACCCCTTTTAATGTATGCCCACTGCGGAATGCCGTTTCACAATCCCCATTCTGTATTGATTCCACAAAACTTACAAAATTCTGGTCTGCTGGAAGCTTTTTCAGGAATTTAAAGTACAGCTTTTCATTATTCATGAAACGCTGTAATGTTACATCCACATCAAATCCATTTGCCACTAATTTGTCTTTCAGTTCCTTCTCCATAACCCATTTCCTTTCCTATTTCTATGAATATACCTTCCCTTTAAGGTAATGCACGATAGTTCATCCTGTTTGACTCGCCATATGCCATATTCACTCTTCAACTATGTATTACTATAACATAAACCGCATGACTTTTCAATCAATACGTTTTGTAATCGAACAGGGAGAAATTATCTGCTCTTTATTATAAGCATTCGGGTATCAAGAGTCATCTGTGGACAAGCACGGAAATCAATTTTCATGGGCAGCGCAGCGGGCAGGGCGTCTGGCCCATGCAGTGTTCCGTTTTAAGGCTATGGATAAAAAGCAGCAATTTCACTTATGAAATGGTTCATCTCCAGGGAAAAACCGCCATGGACGGTAATGTCATTTAGTTAACGATGGCGGACGCCGTGAGGGAAATAAAATGCTCCGTCGCCACGCTCCCGCTCCAAAAAA
>QXWV01000127.1 GCA_009911195.1 Lachnospiraceae bacterium
AGTTCGTGAACTACCTCACCAAGTGCCGACGCTTTTTAAGGGGCTCCTTAAGCATTTTATTTCCCTCACGGCTGGACTGAGGTGCTAACTTAATGACATTGCCATGGATGGCGGTTTTAAGAAGCATGGGCATGGATGCCCGCTGCGCTGCCCATGAAAATTGATTTCCGTGGTGGACAAGGCTTTTGACACCCGAATTCTATATGGAAAAAAGAGGACGGCCTTCGCCATCCTCTTCTTCTTCCAAATCATTCAATTATTCAGCGATATCCGCATACATAAAGTACCAATATCCGTAAGGTGAATGCCAGGAGCCTGTAATCTTATCGCTCTGCAGCCAGAAGTCATTGTAGTATGCAACCGGAATACAAGCTGTTTCACTCATAAGAATGTCTTCTGCTTTATGAAGAGCTTCTGAACGCTCTGCAGCATCCAATGTAGTCCTGGATACATCCATAGCCGCATCATACTCAGCATTGTTGAATTTACCATCATTGTTGCCGTTTGAGGAATATAACAAATCCAGCATATTGGAAGGGTCGCTGTAATCGCCAACCCATCCGTTACGGGCTACGTCATATTCACCGTTGCGGCGCATAGGTGTGAAGCTGGACCATTCCACGATATTAACATTAAGGTCAATACCCAGTTCAGCCCATGCCTGCTGTAAATATTCAGCCAATACCCTGTGGTATCCTGCATCATTCGTTGTATAGGAAATTGCCGGGAACCCTTCGCCATTCGGATATCCTGCTTCTTCCATCAAAGCTTTTGCTTCTTCCAGGTTAGCCTCAAAATTCGTGGTATCAATATAAGCGTTTCCGCCGTTTGCCTTTTCAATAAACGGAGTGCCATCGGTATCAATCCAGCCGGGGCCCATGAAGTTGCCAGCCGCTGTGTATGTCCCCTGCATCAAAGTGCCTCCTACATATTCACGGTCAATAGCAAGGCTCAGGGCACGGCGTACTTTTGCATCCTTAAACGCGTCATTGTTCAGGTTCAAGCTGATATAGTAAGTTCCGATAATCGGGTCTACATAGAAATCACTGTTTCCTTCCAGGCTGGGAATTTCTTCTGTCGGAACATCTTTAATGAAAAGAACTTCTCCCGTCTGGTAAGCGCTGTAAGCAGCATTGGAATCTTCAATCAGAGTAAACTGGATACCATCCAGTTTGATTGCATCCGCGTTCCAGTAGTTCGGGTTCTTGCTAAACAGGATGTGGGAATCTTCTTTCCATTCTGTCACGTAGAAAGGACCATTGGAAACATAAGTTTCCGGAGAAATAGCCCATGCATCGCCATTAGCTTCTATCGTAGCCTGCTGTACCGGGCTTAGGGTTGCAAATGCTGCAAGGCTTCCAAAGTAGGAACATGGAGCATTTAATGTAACAACAAGCGTCCTGTCATCTTCTGCCACTACTTGAAGTGCATCCAGATTTCCGCTGATTGCATCTTCATAGCCTGCCACCATACTAAGAACTGTCTCAGCATAAGGAGCCGCTACATTAGGGTCACATACACGTTTCCAGCTATAAACAAAGTCATTTGCTGTCAAATCGCTTCCATCAGACCATTTCAGTCCTTCCCTTAAATGGAATGTCCATGTAAGGCCGTCTTCTGAAGTTTCCCATGATTCAGCCTGTCCGGGAGCCAGTTTTCCGTCCTGGTCTACAACAAGCAGGCATTCAAATGCGTGAAGCAGCATATTGCCGCCATCTACTGCACTGTTAAGCGCAGGGTCAATTGTTTCCGGGTTAGGTCCTATCTGTACCTTTAAAATCTTGCTGCCATCGGATGCCGCCGGCGCTTCTGCTTCTGCATTGTCTGCCGATGCCTCTGCTTCCGCTCCGTCATCTGCAGCAGATTCTTCCGTTGCCGGTTCGGGTGTCTGGCTTGCATCATTTCCTGAACCGCCGCAGGCTGTCAGGCCAGCAACCATAACAGCCGCCATCAAGAGTGCTACTACTCTCTTTTTCATAGTTTTTCCTCCTCTTTTTAATTGGAATGTTAAATGGTATATAAACACTACTCCTACCAGACAAATATCACTTGCTGGTATTTGTAATTGTCTATCAAAATAATTAAAGCTTTACTGGCATTTCTCAAAATGGTGGCATGCCACATAATGGCCGGAAGATACTTCCCTCCATTCCGGTACTTCCGCTGCACATCTCTCATCAGCATAAGGGCATCTTGTCCGGAAACGGCATCCGGAAGGCGGATTCAAAGGACTGGGAACATCTCCCTCCAGTACAATACGGCTGCTTTCCTTTGCTATCTTAGGGTCTGCGATGGGAATTGCAGAAATCAGGCTCTTCGTATAAGGATGCAGGCTTCGCGTTGTCAATTCATAGCTGTCAGCCAGTTCCACCATCCTCCCCAGATACATTACACCTATCCGATTGGAAATATGCTTCACTACCGATAAATCATGGGCAATAAACAAATAGGTCAATCCCATGTCTGCCTGCAAATCTTCAAACATATTGATTACCTGTGCCTGAATGGAAACATCCAGTGCAGAAATAGGTTCATCACATACAATAAATTCCGGGTTTACCGCCAATGCCCTGGCAATACCCACCCTCTGCCTCTGCCCGCCTGAAAATTCATGGGGATATCTGTTGGCATGTTCGGAGTTAAGCCCCACTCTCCGGAGCATCTCTATAATGATATCATAACGTTCCTGCTTATTTGCTGCCAGTTTATGGACATCAATAGCTTCCCCTACTATATCCCCCACCGTCATACGTGGGTCCAGGCTGGCATATGGGTCCTGGAAAACAATCTGCATTTTCTTTCGGTAAGGCAGCATATTCACCGAAACTTTATTTTCCACATCAAAAATTACTGTTCCGTCATAGGTGAACTTTCCTCCGGTAGGTTCATACAACCGGAGAAGCGTCCGCCCCGTGGTAGTTTTCCCACAGCCGGATTCACCTACAAGCCCTAGGGTTTCCCCTCTGTTGATATAAAAAGAAACATCGTCTACCGCCTGTACATATCTCTTATTTTTTCCGAAACCACCGGCCGGGAAGTACTGGCGTAAATGTTCCACTTGAACTAATCTGTCACTCATTTGCCGCTCCTCCTTCCATCTCTTCCTTCTGGTTCAGCCAGCATTGCGTATAATGGGTTTCACTGAAAGTTGTTACAGGAGGCATTTCCTTCAGGCAAATTTTCATGCATTCCTCACAACGCGGCGCAAAGGGGCATCCCTTTGGAGGGTTAAGCATGTCTACCGGAGTACCCTCAATGGGTACAAGCCTTTCATGTTCCTTTGTATCCAGCCTTGGTATACTGCGGATAAGCCCTTTTGTATACTGATGCTTCGGATGGTAAAAAATATCTTCTGCCGTACCATACTCCACAATTCTACCCGCATACATAACCGCAATCTTTTCACACATGCTCGCTACAACGCCAAGGTCATGGGTAATCATAATAATCGCCATGCCCAGTTTTTCCCTAAGCTCCATCATAAGCTCCAAAATCTGCGCCTGGATTGTTACATCCAAAGCCGTTGTAGGCTCATCCGCAATCAGCAGCTTCGGCTCACATGCCAATGCAATAGCAATCATCACACGCTGGCGCATACCGCCGGACAATTCATGAGGATACTGTTTTAACCTTTTTTCCGGCTCATTAATGCCTACCAGCTCCAACAGTTCCTTCGCCCTTTCATGGGCTTCCTTTCTCTTTTTATCCGTATGGAGCAAAACCACTTCTTCTATTTGATTCCCTATTGTATAAACCGGATTCAGGCTGGTCATAGGGTCCTGGAAAATAATGGAGATTTCATTTCCACGGATTTTTCTCATTTCCTTTTCCGTCATTGTCTCAATTTCATGTCCGTTAAACCAAAGGGTACCGCCTAAAAGCTTGCCCGGATGGGCAGTAAGCCCCATCAGGCTATAGGCTGTTACCGATTTGCCGGAACCGCTTTCCCCAACAATACCAAGCACTTCCCCTTCCCCCAACATAATGGAGACATCATTCAATGCCTTAACCTCGCCAGCCGGAGTGAAAAAAGAAAGCCTTTCATTTTTTATATCTACCAGTTTTTTCACATTTTGTTCTTCCGCCATTTTTATACGCTGCCTTTCCTAATTTTTTAATTTAGGGTCAAATGCATCCCGAAGACCGTCTCCCAACAAGTTAAAGCTCAAAATAATCAAGCTTATCAGGGCTGCCGGAATAAACAGCAAATGAGGATATGTATTCAATCCATTAATCGCTTCGCTCGCCAGACTTCCAAGGGACGGGAGGGGAACTGCGACCCCCAATCCCAAAAAGCTTAAAAAGCTTTCGGTAAAAATGGAAGAAGGTATTTGAAGCGTAGTGGTAACAATCAATGTACCAATGCAGTTGGTCAGCAAATGCTTCTTGATGATTTTCCCATTGCTTACGCCAAGCGCCCGGGCTGCCGTTACATATTCGCTTTCTTTCAGCATAAGCACCTGGCTTCTTACCATCCTGGCCATGCCTACCCAATACAGCAGTGCGAATACAATAAAAATACTAATCAGGTTTTCCCCAACTGTCCTTACCCAGCCGAATCCCTGAACGCCCATCAGCCCCTTTAAAGGTGCTTTTAAAGCAAAGGACAAAAGCACAATCAGCAAAACATCCGGTATTGTATATATCATGTCCACAATACGCATCATAATCAAGTCTACCCAGCCTCCAAAGAAAGCTGCAATTGAGCCATAGGCAGAACCGATGACTAAAATAATGGCTGTAGCAATCAACCCGACTAAGAGTGAAATCCTGCTCCCCATCATCACACGGATAGCATAATCCCGGCCCAGCTTATCCGTTCCGAAAATATGGGGAAATACTTTTTCCCCGGCTGCCTTTGCTTCCAGCTCCTGCTCGGAATACTGCATCGGCTTTAAATTGTTCGCCCCTTTCATCTGTTCCTTATAAGAATATGGATAAAAAGAAGGCACAATAAATGAAAATATCATAACAATAAGAATTACTACAATGCTTACCATTGCTACTTTATTTTTTACAAGACGCCGAAAACCATCTTTCCAGAAGCTTACGCTCTCCCGCATAATAATAAGGCTTTCCTTTTCCTCCTCTGTAGCCGGAAGGAAATCTTCAGGATTAAGTTTTAGCTGAAAACTCATTGGATTCTGTTTCATTTTCTTCTTCCCTCTCCCTTACTTTAATTTGATTCTGGGGTCTACTATTTTATATACAATGTCAACAACCACATTCATAATTGTAATCAATGTGGCAAGGAAAATAGTTGTTCCCATAATCACTGTATAATCACGGCTGGTAATGGAACCAATGAATTCTCCCCCAAGACCCGGAATTGTAAAAATTTTCTCTACTACGAAGCTTCCTGATAATGTATAGGCCAACATAGGGCCTACATACGTAATAACCGGTAAAATGGCATTCCGCAGTGCATGTTTAAACAGGCTAATCACTTGCGACAAACCTTTCGCCTTTGCTGTGCGCATATAATCCTGCCCCAGCACGTCCAGCATGGAGGACCGCGTCAATCTCATAATATATGCCGTAGGATAGAAAGCCAGGGCTATAACAGGCATAATATAATGTTTCCAGGAAGTAAGCCCCAACGTAGGAAGAATTTTTAGTTTTACGCCAAAGAAATACATAAGCACTGTACAGATTACAAAACTTGGCACCGCAATCCCACACGTAGCCACTACGCTAATAAAACTATCCACAAATTTTCCCCGTCGGATAGCCGCTATACTGCCTAACGGAACTCCTACACACAATGCCACCAACACAGCCATCCCGCCTACTCTGGCTGAAACAGGGAACTTATTTGTTATGATGGACATTACGGTACGCCCCCTCTGCTTTAAGCTATCACCGAAATCGCCATGCAATGCATCCTTCATATATGTAATATACTGCTCAAACAAAGGTTTGTCCAAACCATACTTCGCTTCCAGTGCCGCCTGTGCCTGCGGGCTTATCGCTTTTTCCGACAGGAACGGCCCCCCTGGCACCATATTCATTAAAAAGAAAGTAATGGTAGCAACAGCCCATATCGTTACGATTGCCAGACCAATACGTTTTGCAATATACTTTAACATATTTTCAGCTCCTCTTATGCTTTTATTATTATAAAACTGAAGCTAGAACGTTACCTTCCGCCCCAACGCACTGCACGGACATATATCCTCGCCCGGCGGACACTATGGACAACAAAAGGTATAAACCCATATTAAAAACATCAGGTTTCCACCAGCTTCTATTCCTCGTTATCACACGTTCCATATTTTATCAAATATTGCATCCCTTTGTCAATCGAATTTTATCCATTGCTGTGCGGTAAATGATTCATTTTTTTACAATATTATGCATTTTATTGCATGAATATTCTTCACCTCTTTACAATAATAAAATATTTTTATATTTATTCGTATATTATGTATTTTTATTCATTGATTTTTATTAAAAATAATTTTATAAATTTATAAGATTTTCCTTGGTTTTTGTATGATTTGGAGAATCTTGCAGATTATTTTGGGGAAGGTATTGCTTGACAAGTGTTGACTGCATAATTACAAAAAGAAAAAGAATAGCATTTTATATAAATTCAAAAGCAATAACAATAAAACCCCTGTAAATAGCATTTCAATGCCACTTACAGAGGTTCTCATTCTTATAGCAATTCGCCTGATTTCGACAAATTTCTACACATTCATCTGTTTTGCGAACTTTCTCTATTCTGTGTCCCAGTCGCATATCCCCAAAACTATGTATTTTACTGGCTTTACAGTGATTTTTGACTGCTCTAAGGCAGCGGCTTTTCAACCGTATCCCCCAAATTTTATTTTGGGGGAAAATTCATTTTGCATTCTAAAATTTCCGATTTCTGATTTTTCAAATTTGGGGGTAAAGTTCTTCCCCCCAAAATTGTGGTCTAACAAAAATAAAAACCACTTTACTATTTCTCTAGCATTTATGCATCTTTATTGCTTTCATCTAATACCCCTGCAAAGTAATGTTTTGTTTTACAGAAAATGAACTTGACATCTCTTTTAAAAGACGTGACGAACATAATTTAACTCAGTTTATATCAAACAAATCATAATCAAAGTTTTCATAATCCATCAGCCATAACGCAGACTCCGCCTATCCATAGTTGTTATTAACTACTATTATTTAATTTTTATGCATATCTGGACTACTTTTTGCATCTACTACATTATTTATCTTGACTTAATGATTTTTTGTTGCCATTTTGTAGCCATGCCATCTAATTTCATGTTCAAATGGCTTAAATCGGCTTATTTCCGCCTTTTCTCGATACTTTTTCAATCGCTGCTCAGTCCACATTAGTCCACCAAGCAGCATTAGTTTGATGTAAATTTGATGTACTCAAGGTATGTGTCAGGAACGAATCCACTCACGGACTTTTTCCTAAAAAAACACGTTATTGTTTTGTAAAGTTTCAAATGTTTCCTGTTTCTTTTTTTCCGTCGTTTCTGCGTAAATATCCATCGTTGTCTTAATGCTGGTATGCCCCATGATACTTTGAATTACTTTCAGATTCGTTTCATGCTCACAGAGCCTTGTACAGAACGTGTGCCTGATATAATGACAGGTAAAATACGGAAGTAACACAGCAGCCCTTTCCTCCTGTTCTGCACGGACAGTTTCATAAGCATTATAAGCCTTTGAAATTCTCTTGATTGCTTTGTTAATATCCTGATAACAGGAAATCTTTCCATTTTTATCAACAAAGACGAACCCGCTAAAACCGTCAATCGTGCATGAAGTAATATTATTCTGCTGCTGCTTCAGGCACTCGTTCTTAAGCATTTTTTCCACAGCATCTACCATTGGTATGGTACGCTTGCCAGCCTCCGTTTTGGGCGAGGAAAGGAACACTTCACGGCTTCCATTATGCTGCACATACCCCAGTGAATGGATTATAGTAATGGTCTTATTCTCAAAGTCCAAATCCTCCCAACGCAGTCCGAGTGCTTCTCCGATCCGGCATCCGGTTCCAAAAAGGAACGTAAATAAGGGCATCCATCTTTTCCATGTATAACTCTTTTCTGTAAAACTTAGGAATGCCCGCTGCTGTTCAATAGTCAATGGGTGTCTTACTACGGCATCATTTCCATGTTTTTTCCTAACCTCTGCCATTACCCCGTCTGTGGGGTTATTGCGTATCAAATCATCTCTGACCGCCATTTGAAATGCAGGGTGCAGGACGGAATGAATAGAATCAACAGTTCCTATCTTAATATTTCTCTCACGCAGCAGCGTATAATAAAAGAACCGTATATCGGAATACTTAATATCATTAATCAGTCTTTTCCCGATATTATCCATTGCGTATGCCTCATATGTACGCTCGTATCTCAATCTGGTGCTTATTTTCAAGTCATATTTCGTTGCTAAATATTTCTCCACAAGCTGATTGAGTGTCATTTTTCCTCTGGCATATCCCTTTATTCCCTCCAGCCGTTCACGCTCCAGCTCATCTTCCTTCGCCCTCAGTTCGGGCAGATCGTTTGCATATAAAACGTGCCTTTTCCCATTCGGGTCTGTGTACTGATAGATATAACGTTTGTCTTTTCTCTGTCCCTCCCCTTTCCTAAGTATTCTGCCTTTTGAATCTTTTCGTGATTTTGACATAATGCACCACCTTCCTTTACCACAGGAAGAAGCCACAATGCCATTTACCCGTCCTGTTCCTCATTCTCCTGCTCACGCAGCTTTTTGAAGCCCTGAACGAATATCTGTGTTATGGTAAGATTATGGTTGGCAGCATACTCTCTTACATCTGTATGCTCATCTTTCGTGAGGCGGATAAAGACACGCTCACTTCTCGGATTTTCCAATCTTGGTCTGCCCATTTTTGCCATCCGCTGTCAGCCTCCCTTCACAATCCTATCATTACAATACTACTTGTGCGCCATAAAGTCAATACTTTTTGGCGCACAAAAAAAATTGTCTTCAACCTGCTTACTTGTCTACACCCGAAAAGATTCCAAATACTCCTCAAAGATTGGAACGCTTACAAGGGTAATTCTGTTGATTTTATACACGGCACGAGCTTCCTGCGCAAGTTTCATAAAACTGTGCTTACTCATCGAATACCGTTCCGCCCCCTCGTCATATCTTATAAACTCTTTCTTCTTTATTTTTGCCTCCATTCTCCACCTCTTTCCTAAAGATTGTTCCTTTTCTCTTGCTATGGTTTTGGCATATCTGCCAATAAAAACACAGCCAATAATTAGGATATGCTTTTATTGGAAGATATTAAAAAACACATACGGGTGACAGCTCATTACACTGTCCACATCGGTATCGCACCGTCATTCTATATTGACCGAATAATCGGAAGTATCATTATCAAAGATATGCCTCATTGCCTCATGTACCTGCTACACTTTTTGCCAGACATTCATCGCTCACTGCCTTAACTTCAATACCAGATTTCAGTATTCCTTCGTATACACTTCCACATAAAAATGAAAGCAGGCAGCTCTTGGCGTGTCCGCATAGCGGCTCCGCATATCCCACACGTCCCGTATGTATTTGCATATTCGATTTTCAAGGTACACATGGACAAAATTTTCTGTCCGTTTTGGATAAAATCATTTCTGGACTTGTCAGCCCAAAAAGCACATAAGCACTCTCCGTCTGCTATGAACGGTTCTGTAAAGATTATGTGCTTTAGCGGAATGACAAGGTTAAATTTCCAGCTTATCGGGTCCGTATTTATGTATAACCTGAAATAGCACTTCCTTATGGATTCCTTCCATCTGCTCATATATTTCAAGCAGATTTTTCAGTTCTGTCTTGGTAAGCGAGTTGTTGTATGGTTTGTAATCTTCCCTGATAAACAACCCGCCGTTTTCTCCGGGTTTTGTATAAATCGGGTAATCGGGAGATAAAGCCTGAATATCGTATTGTATCGTGCGAGTGGAAACACCAAGCTCTTGCGCAAGTTCATTTGTTGTTATATGCCGCCTAATAATCAAAATGTTGATAATCTCCATCCTGCGATTCATCGTACTCATGCTTCACCTCCTTTCCTGTAACCCGTCCGGATTAAATTTCTGTTTCTGCCATAAGGACTTTCTCCCTAAAGACCATTGTAAACGCAGACCCCGCAAGAACCTTGCTTATTGCAAAAAACTTTTTTATGATTTTTTTGCCCGACTTCTGTCAGCATATCCGCATCTTCTGGCTGATGTTCTATCCCCTTTTCTCCGATTGACTTTCCCCCATCTTCCTGTTAAAATCATTAGTGGATAAAATCATAAATTCTTAAAAGTACACTCAAACTGCTATGAGCCAGAACAGGGCAATTATGTCCTGCTCTGGTTGTGGCAGTTTTTTATTTGCCAAAGCAATCCCCTTACAGCCTAAACACCGAACGGCTTTACAAAAGACGGGCGGTAACGCCCTTATGTGTTGTAAGACGCTCGCCTAAGCTCGTACAACACGCAAACTCCCTGCGGGCAGTTTGCACAAGAATAGCAAGCACTGCCTACGGACGTCCGTAGGCTTCAATTTCCCCAAGTTTCTCCAAGTGGATACTTGAGAAAATTGGCTTGCAGAGGGCATATCCCCCTGACCCCCTTTGCGCTCCAAAATTCAGAAATTCCTTAGCAACGATTTCTGAATTTTGGAGCTTGAAAAACCCTCCCGCCGGATACGGCATATTACAAAAAACAGAGCATTTTTATGAAAGGAGCTTCTCAAACAATGGAGAACAGAGAACGCCAAAACCGCTTAACACTACGTCTGAACGATGATGAACTTTACATACTGGAGCAGAAATGCAAAGCCTCCAATATGAAAGACAAATCCTCTTTCCTGCGGCACCTGATCATATACGGTTACGTCTACGACATTGACTATTCAGAGCTGCGGGAATACAATGCTGCGCTTGCCAAAATTGGAAACAATTTGAACCAGATTGCAAAGCGCATGAACGCCACAGGCAACATATATAAAGCCGATGTAAACGAAGTAAAGGAGTTGATGCAAAAGGTATGGCATACACAAAAATCCATGCTATCACGGCAACCGTCCATAAAGCAGTAGACTATATTTGCAACCCCGACAAAACCGATGAGGGCATACTGATTTCTTCTTATGGGTGCAGCCCCGAAACCGCCGCATATGATTTTAAATTTGCGCTGTCAAAAACCAAACAATCCGATCCAAATAAAGCCTACCACCTGATACAGTCTTTTCTTCCCGGCGAGGTTTCTTATAAGGAAGCCCACCAGATAGGTGTGGAGCTTGCAGACAAACTTTTAGAAGGAAAATACTCTTACGTTGTCAGCACCCATATAGATAAAGGACATGTCCACAACCACATCATTTTTTGCGCCGCTGATAACATCAACCATGAGAAATATCATGACTGCAAAAAGACCTATTACAACATCCGTAACCTAAGTGATGACCTCTGCCGGGAGCATGAACTTTCTGTCATCACTCCGGGAGAAAAGCGGGGCAAAACTTACAAGGAATGGCAGGCTGGCAAAAACGGTTCTGCATGGAAAGAACAGTTAAAAGCCGACATTGATGAAGCCATAAAAAACACCGCAACTTACGAGGACTGCATTGAGCTGATCCGGGCGAAAGGCTACGAAGTCAAAGGCGAGGACTTCGGGGAAAAGGCACACAAATTTATCTCATTCCGTCCTCTGGACAGGGAGCGTGTTGTCCGTGGAAGTGCAAAGTCTTTAGGTACGGAGTATACCAAAGAACGGATCAAGGAACGCATTGAAGAAAAGGCACTTGTAAAAGATAAAAAACGTGTGCCATTCCCGACCAGAAAGAAACCCATTGTCAAAGATTATTCAAAGAAAAATCTCATTGACACCACCGAGGATAAGTTTGCACAAAGCCCCGGCTTGAAACATTGGGCAGATATTCAAAATCTTAAAATAGCCGCCGCAAGCTACAGTCAGACAGGCTCTATTGCAGAGCTTGAAAAGCAGATTGCAGCCAAGTCCACACTGGCAAAAACAGCCCGTGAAAGCCTTGTGGAAACCGAGCGCCAGCTAAAGGATTTAGGGCAGGTTTTGAAATATGCGGAGCAGTACAAAACCAACCATATCTATCAAGTGCGCTACCAAAAATCCAAGGACAAAGATGCTTATCTGCGCCGCCATGAAACCGAACTTATCCTCCATGACGGTGCGCAAAATATACTGAAACGACTGGGCATCAATCCGAAGGAGATTAATGTTGAAAAACTCCGCAGCGATTACAATACACTCTATTCCAAAAAGCAGACATTACTGAAAACCTATAAGTCTGCCGAGAAAGAAGCCGCTGACCTGAACCGGAAACTGGATAACCTTAACCAATATCTTGACCTCAATCCAGAACAGCAAGTTACCGACAAAAGGATTGACAAAAATACGCAATCCCTCTAAATTCGACATAAAAAAAGGTGTATCGTTTAGAAGCTCTCACTTCATCACGATACACCTTTTATTGTGGGGCAATACGCCGATACGTTTCTTTGTACACTTTCGTACTTTCTTATGTCCTTTTATCATAATACTCTCCATTTGCATAACAAAACTATTGACATATTCCCATATCAATCAACAGTTTTTCCACTACTGTTTCTTCCCATATATTTAAAGGCATACTGCAATCACTCTTTTAATGATACGCAGTACGCCTTTTAAAATATAGGCTTTTCTTTTACTGTCTTTAATCACGTCAGGTTGTCACAGAAATTTCTTAAATGCTGTCATCTTTATACCTTTACATCAAATCCGTTCAGGACTTCCATGCCAACGATACCGTTTACGTCATCCCCAAAGAATATTGCCTGCTTGCCTTATTCCTTTTTATCGCTTCCCGCATTCCCATCGTTGTTAAAGAAGCGATCCACTTCCTTCTTGATTAATTCTGGTGAAAGTGATTTAGACAAGTATCCCTGTGGCTTATGTTGTATCACTTTTTTGACACTTTCCCTATCTACCCTGCTGGTCAAAAAAATAATTGGAATATTCGCAAATTCCTTCTCAGAACGAATCATTTCCAAAATTTGATCTCCACTGCACACGGGCATCTCATAATCCAATAAAACCAAATCCGGTCTACTTAATGTAATACTTCTGATAGCAGATAATCCTGATGTTGCCGTCATCACCTCATAGTCCTTTTCTAACAGCTGCTGCAGCAACTTCAACATAAATTCCGAATCATCAACCAAAAGCACCTTTTTCTTTTCGCTTGCCGCAGCTCTTTCTGCCTTGTTCTGACTCAGGTACTTCTCAACCTTATTCATAGCATTTTCTATAATGATAGAAGCCCCGCTCTCGCCCTCAAATGTATCCGATGTCATCATACAGTATGCAAAATATCCCTTTCCAGTATCAAACAACAGGCTGCACTGCGGTTTATTTTTCTCAAATATCCTGTGAAACTGTTCATAATTCAGCAGTTGTTCTTCCTTTACCTCAACATCCGCCAAAGACGGAAAATGCTCCTTGATGTATTCTATCAGCTGTCGTGCCGTATATCTTGCCGCATTCATCATCATAGCATCTATAGCCTTGGCTTTTGCGTCTATTACGCCGCCAATGGTACTGACAATTAATTGTTCTTCAAAAATAAGAAAGAACTCCCATCTCTTTTTTTCTGCAGTTTCATAAATCAGGCGGTAATAAATTCCGTTCCCGAATTTCTCACCACCATAACAATTGCTAATCTGTTGAGCATTTAGCAGAAACATATTATGTAATTGGCTGACGATTACCTGTCCCAACACTGCTTGTTCTTCCTCTGGCAGAAGTCTTTCCCATCGTTCCGGAACCGTTCCACTTACGATAGCCTGATCTTCTACCAAAGCATGCCCGACCAGCCACCCTGCACATACACCTAGAAAATGCTCAATCGCATTCTCCGAATAGTCCATCTGCTCCAATTCCCTTTCAAGTGCCGGCAGCGTTGTTTCGCGAAAATTTCTGTGCAGGCGTGCATGCGTTGCAAGCCCTATATAGCCAATAGATGCCATATACTCTTCCTCATCTTGGAAATGCTTAAGGGCATAATCCTTAAAATATTTCACTGCTTCCTGACAAACCCACTGGCTTTTCTCCTCCTGTTGTCTAAAATCAAACAATCTGCCAAGAATCCTGAACAGCTTTTTATGCTCTTTGTCAATAACCTCCACTCCGATTTCATATCGCTTGTTCCAAACCAGCTTATCTCCCATATTCTATCCTCCACTTTATTTTAGTAAATAATTTATTCTATTTCACATATTTTTAAGCAAATAAATAGAAACTTTTTTTAATTATATCATAAAACAACATCTTTACCCCCCCCC
>QXWV01000128.1 GCA_009911195.1 Lachnospiraceae bacterium
GAATAAACATTTTTTAACAATGAAGCAAAACCAGAGTAAGTATGCAGAAATATTTTTGAAATTGCGTTAGCGTGTCACACCACCATAAAAAAGCAATTTACATTTTCTCAAAAATAGTGTATAATTATTTCTTTAGACAGCATTCGTGCCAACACCAATATTTGAAAAAGGATATCAGTAGTAGATCAGAAAAACCTGCTAACACTAAGAATGCTTTAAATCTGGAGGCAGCAAACCCATATGAAACTTGTAATCTGTGACGACAACCTAAAAGACCTGAACGAATTAGAAGGTCTGCTTATTAAATATGGAAATCACCGATCTGATATTTGTCTTGAATTAGAAAAATTTTCTGACGTCTCCACACTATTGCAAAAATTACAGCATAATGAAACGGCAGATATTTATATCTTAGATATTATCATGTCACAAATAACAGGAATCGACCTTGGATATGAAATCAGAAAAAACAATGCCCTAAGTATAATTATCTATATTAGTACATCCGACGCTTTTGCTATGGATGCCTATAATATCCACGCCCTAAGATATTTGCTAAAGCCAATTAAAGAAAATAATCTTTTTGAGGCACTGGATTACACTCTATCCCACATAGATGCTAGAAATGACTCCGTCTATGTGGTAAAAACAAATGCAGGGCTAGAATCTATTTTGTATTCTCAAATCGAATATATAGAAAATTTTTCCCGCAAACTGAAAATCCATCTGACAAACGGGGAAATAGTAACAAGCATTTATATTCGGGAATCTTTTGAAAAGGAGATAGAAGAACTTATAAATTCCAAAAAATTTGTCTATGTTCATAAGTCATTCCTAATAAACATGAACTATGTAAGAACAGTGCTTCAACATACAGTAGTAATGGACAGCGGCATAAGCATTCCCATCAGCAAAAAAAAATATTCGGAAGTAAAAAAAGAATATCTTTTGTACATCTCAAATAATATACATAAGGAGACATAATGAATTATTTAACAGCTTTTTCTTATATCATAAGCCATATTTTTCTGATATTATATTTTTATCTGTTTATGATACACCGCTACTCGCAAGTCGCTACCATCCTGATTTACTTCCTACTATTTTCAGTTTTATGCATACTGGATTTCTCCAAGTTAATCCTATTCCCTGACAGCGCCCTATGCTACGTTGTTTCAACCATACTTCAAATCATTGCAACCCAGACATCAGCTTTTTTTACTGCCAGAAGGCAAAACTACCAGACTTTGTTTATAGGACTTAGCGCATCCAGTTATGTAATAGCGGGAGCTGTCTCATCGGCAATCATAAAAATATATACTGGCAACTCTATTTGGGCTATAATAGGAAGCATTGCCGTACACTTTGTAATCCTAGTGTTTTTATCTTTCACAATTAGAAAACCTTGTTTAAGATTTCAGGAAAAAGGCTATGAAAAGGGTTGGTGGAAGATGTGTTTGATTCCTATATTTTTTTACTGTAGCGTTTCCTTTATTGCATTTTTCCCCCACACACTTTATGACAATCCAGATAATATCATAGGTACTGTATTTATTATCATAACTATGTTTGCATCCTATATCATCGTACTCAGTTATATAGAAAGCGAAGCAAAAAGAATTGCAGGCTACTGGGAAAATAAACTTCAAGAATCCTATATTCGGGGACTAGAAAATCGGCATTATCTTGTGGCGCAGGCAGAGCAGAACCTTAAAATATTACATCATGATATACAACATTATTCCAATATTATTGATTCCTTGCTAGAACAAAAAAGATATGAAGAAATTAAAGGAATAAATGAACAAATCAGCCATATGGCGGACGAAAATAAAGTAAAGGAATACTGTAGTAACCTCATTGTCAATACTATTCTCTCAAACATGATGAACAAAGCCCTCTCGCTTGATATCAAAGTAGACCTTAACGCCAAGATACCAAAAGAAATACCAGTAAATGATTATGAGCTTGCTATTGTTATCGCAAATTTATTTGAAAATGCCATCCAGTGCGTAAAACCTTTTGAAAAGGAAAAAAGATATATAGAAATAGAAATCAATTGCATGAACAATCAATTATTCATCCAGACAAAAAATGAATACGAAGGGGAAATCATTCTGGATTCCACCACAAAACTTCCAAAAAGCAAAAAGAATGGGAACCACGGGTGGGGAATGCAGAGCATATTGTCCTTCTCCAAAAAAATTAGCGGCACCGTAGGTTGTTATTTGGATAACGGCATTTTTCATATTATGCTATATGCCAAATTTTAAAACCTTTGGTTATATTAAAATTGTCCTAAAACAAGTACCAAAAAACAGGCTTCTCGCCCACATTTTAAGTGGGAGAGAAGCCTGTTTCTGTTACATTTTACTCCGCCTCAATCATTTCAAATTGTTCAAATTCTTCATCGGTCATGTTCTGCAACTTTCCTATTGTCCTATGGGACAATTCCTCCATATCCGAATCATCAAGGTATGGTAGGGCTCTTTCAATATCCTCTATGACCTCGCTCCTGCTCTCTCCTGCAAATATACAGATTAAATTTACTTCTTCCACAGTAAAATTATGATTCATATCCTTACATCTCCCTCTGATTATTTTTTATGTTTTCCTGTGCTTCATGGTCTTTTCCCTGACCGGAAACAAGCGCTTTTTTCTCTGCAAGGCGGGCTTTTAAGGAAGTCCTTGCCGCAGGACACTCCTGCCCTTTTTTGTTTTCTTCCTTCCTCGCTTTCTCCCCTGCACCGTTATTCAGCACATTATCGACCATGTTATAATTCTGTTCTTCCATTTCCTCAATCTTTGCAAGGGGCTTGTATTCTGCCAGCTTTTCAAGCAGCTCCATAGCCCTCTTTCTTTCCTCCGACCCCGTTCTGTCAGCAGCTATATCGGCAAGCCACAATGCAATGTCATGGGTATCTCTCTGCTTTAGGGCTTCTGCAATCTCTGACACATTCTCCGTCATGCTCTGGCTGTTATCATGGTAAAGGGCGGTATCATAATCATATGTAAAGCGGTCAATTTCCACTGCAAGCTGTTCTGCAGGCGTCAGATCGGGCATACGCTTCTCCCATACCTTTGCTTCAAAATTCTCGCTCATGTTACCGTCTATCTCCATTTCCGGCAGCTTTGCCACAAGCGCCGCAACCACTTCCATAGCCTGCGGATTGCCCTTTATGTCAGGGATATATTCTAAAATATCAAGGTCAATCCTTTTCCCGGATAAAATATCAATCCCCACATCTTCAAACGCCTCTGTTCCCGGTGTATGGACATTGATGCCGATTGCAGGGATACCATGCATGCGCTCCGGCGGTATCTGTTTCCAGATTGCGACAGCTTCCTCAACAGTAGGGATATTCTCATAAAACTCCCCTAAATTGTGAAACTCGCCACACTCCGCAACAGTCAGCGTTACTTCCGGTTCTGCCTGTTCTGGGAATAAGGTTTCCCGCAGCCCTTTATATTCAAAGTTTTCCCCGTCAAATATGGTGATCTGGTCTGTTTCCTCATTAAACTCTATAGAAAAATCCAGCTTCTCCCCCTGCTGGATATAGGCATGGTCTGCGGCTTCAATCCGTTCCCCGTATTTTCCCATCTCCACAAAAGGTTTGCCACATTCCGCATAGGCTTTACACAGCCCCTCCGCATCAAGCCCGCTGGTGTTCCTGAACCACCGTTCCTCGTCATTCATACGAATATTGAAAATGCTTACCGGCTCTTTCTCCCTTGCCTCACGCACTCCCTCCAGATAATCCTCCACTTGGGGAAGATACGTTTCAAGGCTTCCCGTCCTTTGTGCGGTAATTGGGTTAATGTCCACTTTTACCCCGCCGATGTGAAGCCCGTCCTCGTTAAACGTATCAAACAGCACATCTTCACGCTCATTTGTGGAAAGCTCCACTACCACATCAAGGTCAGAGCCTTCCCGTTCCAAGCCCCGGCACCTGCTCCCGGCTACTGCCACATCCACAATCTCCGCATCAATTCCGGATTCCTCTAATTTTGCCTGCACATGGCATTTTACGGTTTCCTCAATCTCTGCCGGATTCATCTCGCTGATCTCATGGAACAGCTCATTTGTCTTTGCCTTGAAATTTTCAACCACATTCCCCTGTGTCTGCGGCTCGATACGGTTTGTCGCTTCCACATTTTCCATCAATCCATCATAATCAATCGGTATCAGTTCATCCTTGTCACCGATGTTTCCCCTTGCGCCGTTGTCAAAAGGATTTTCTTTTAAATCCTCCACTATATCGTTGAGGGCTTCCCTGATGCTGACATCGGAATTGTCATACATACCCCCGTCTATCTCCTTATAATCTGCCCCCATAATGGAATAGTCATAGCCGCCGTCAACCTCCTGAATACTGATAAATCGGTCTGCTATCTGAAATGCAAGCTCTGTTTCTTTATCGCCTGTTAAAGACTTCTTCATTTCCGCAAGTACCTGATCCGTTTCATCTCCGAGGTCAATGATCTCGTCACCGTCCTCCGCATCCTCAAATTCCGGTGTTTCAGCCGACTTCTCCGGCTCGTCCTTCTCAGCCTGTGCTTCTGACTGCTCTGCTTGTGTCTGTTCCGGCTCTGACTGCTCCATAACTGTCTGCTCCGCTTCTAACTTCAAATCTTTCTGCCTTGCAGAAAGATTGACATCATGTCCAGAAGTCATTTTTTCCTGTCCAGCGGACAAATCTTTTTCCTGCTCCAAGACTTCCCTGCGGAACATACCAATAAAACCGTCCAGGACCGCCGGGTGGCTGCTTACAACCAGCTCACTGTTCATATCTATTCCATGCACGATATTTTCCGAAATGGGAAACTCCGATGCCCACGCTTTATTATCCCTTGAAAAACGTCCGTCCCATGATTCCTGCTGGATTGTGTTGGCAAGGACAAATGCCATGCGCTCCGAACCGTACTGCTCCACTAAAGGCTTTACAATATCATGCTTTAAGTGCATACCGTCAAAATTCTGCCGGATTGTTTCTTCAATTGCTCCTTTACACTCCCTGTCAAGTTTGTGGGATTCAAGGTATTTGTCCGCCTCCCCATGTTCCATTGCATAACTTAGGGTATGCCCGTAGAATGCCGGATAACTTTTCTGTGCTTCTGTCTGCTCCGCTTGTGCTGGTTCTGCTTTTTGGATTCCCTGCTCTTTTACACCTTCTAAAATCCTTATAAAGTCAGGAAGTTCCGTAAAGCCGAAAGAATCTACAAATTGTGCGCTGTTCTTCCCGTTCTCATGCAGAACCACAATATCACTGACAGAAAGGGAATGTCCTCTGTAATCTGCCGGGTGGTCTATGTTGAATTTCTCAAATATCGCATTGAGTTTCTCCCCCTGTGACTGTCCTTGTATGTCTGAGAGCTCCCCTGCATAGACAAGGTTATAATTCCCCGGCTGGATTTCCTTGAAATCATCAGACAAGATACCCCTTTTCAAAAGTTCTGCTGTGCCTGCAAAATGAAAATCACGAAGCTCCGGATTGTCTTTTAACTGATAAATGCCGTATTTATCAGTATCGCCATATAAAAGCTGTGCCTCCTTGTTTGCGCCGCTTTCCGCAAGCCCTGCCTGCATGGAGCGCAATTCCCTCTCATTCTCCCAATCGCTTTTTTCAATGCCGAAGATGCCCTCATGCTCCGTAATCTGTTCTTTATCCTCTATTAAAGTTTCCGAACCGTCCTTATGGAGCTGGTACACAGGCAGGTCACGGTCAAACAGTTCCAATGCCGTTTCTTTTGTAAGCGGGAGTATTTCTTCCCATGTATAGCCGTATTCGTGCATTTCCGACAGACCGATCATGCCATCGGGAAGCGCATCAATTTCCGCCTGTGCGTCAATAACCGTCAGCGCTGCATTGGCAGGCTCATTTTCAATCCTGTATGCCAGTACATCCGCCAGCTCTTTTGTTTTCTCGTAATCGTCCAGCTTGTACCCGTAATTTACAATCAAATTCCTTTCATCAGGGGTAAACACACCCTTCCCATGTTCCAGACGGTGTATGATAGACGCTGCATATTCCATTCCTGATACATCTTTTTCAAGAAAAACCTCCCCTTTCTTTAAGTCTGCCGCAATATCAAAAAATTCCGGCATACCGCTGTTCCTACCGCCTTTTACAATGATTGGCACATACTCAGCGCCGTTTTCCTCCATAAAATCCTGAATATTCCCGTCCCACTCATTCTCGTCCAGCACCGCCAGCTTATGGGCAATGTCAAGCGCCTGCTCTCGTGTCATGTTGGTAATCTTGTCAATCTCATATCCGTCATTTTCCTTATACATGATTTTCAGAACCACATCACTGTCCTTGATCGGCTCATTGGCTTTCCTGTCCATCTCCATCGCATATTTAACATCTGTTATCGCATGGGTGTCGGTATCATAGATGTAATCTACATGAAATTCCTCTACTTCCTCCGACCTGTCATCTCCCAAATGGGTAACCCATGCGCCCCTGCTCTCTAAGTAGGCTTCCACGTTCTCCCTGTCTGCGTCCTTCATGGCAAGCAGGCTGTCAAGCAGCTCTGCTCCCTCCATACCCCTGACGCTTGCAATATCAAAATGGGAACGCTCTGTATTGGATATTGCAAGGATAAACTCCTGTGACTGTTCCTGCATGATTTCCCGGTCACGCTGTATTTCTCTAAGCTGTTCCTCTATGCCCGTAATAAGTTCTGATGCAGTCCTGCGGATTGTGTCAAGGGAAGATTTCAGCTCTTTCATATCCTTTCCGCTACTCCACCCGGCAATATACCCAAAGGAATAATCAGAGGTATCTATGCCGAAGTGCTGGCACACCGTATAGGCTATGCTCTCCGCTTCTACCTCTTTGGTGTTCCTGTCCTTTGACGGGGCAAGAATATCTTCCTTATTGACTTCCTTACTGTGCAGCATGGAATGGGCTGTTTCATGCACCATAGTTTTCAATGTCTGGCTCTCGCTCATCCCCTCCTGCACCGCAATCCGGTTTTCCTCTGTGCTGAAATATCCCTTTGAATCACCGGGAATGTCCTCAAAACCGATAGGAGCAGGTGCAACATAGGTGACTGCCTTAACAAAATCCTCATAGCCCTCTACCGTGGAAAGAAGCTCTTTTGCCTCCAGTTCCGGGATTGGCTCTCCGTCCGTCTGTGATACGTCAAACACAGATACGGCACGAAAGGCGGGAATCTTTATCTCGACTTCCTCCGTCTGCGGCATACCGTCCTTATCCAGCATGACCTCCCCGGTCACAGGGTCTAATTTATCCCGTTCCTCTTTAATTTTATAAGGGGCAGGAGCAAGAATACGGATTCCCTTCTCCCCCTTGTTTACATGGCGGTTAAAATTGGTCTGCCATGCCTTAAATCCTGCAACTAAGGTTGCTTCGGGCTTCTGCATGGCGATCAGGAGGGTATTGTTGAAACTGTAATTATGGAATTTTGACATCGTGGAAAGGTAGCTTTTATATTTCTCGCTCTCAAAAAGCTCCTTTAGCCCCTCCTCCAGCCTGTCAGTGATCTCTTTTACTTTCTGCTTTTCTGTTTTTGCATCTGCCATATGGTTATTTCTCCTTTTCCTCCATAAAAGCAGAAAACAGATAAGTTTCCCTATCTGTTTCCGCTTTGGATATTTTTATTTGCTGATTTTTATAAACATTCCGCTACGCTTTTTGTCTTTGCCTTGTCCGGTTCCGGTGCTTTTTTCTGCTGGTCTGTCTTTGCTTTCATCTGTGAAAGTTTAGCCTTTAAGGATGCCCGACCGCCTTTCTCCGCTTCCTTCCCGGCTTCCAGACGGTCAGACAGCCGATCCAGCTTTTCAAATGCCTGATCTGCCGCATCAATCTTTTTCCGAAGGTTTTCCACCGCTATTTTTACAGGCTTGTTGATTGCCCTTGTCAAACCGACACCCGGCTTTTCGTCCGATACCTCTTTCGTGCCTTTCCCGGCTAACAGCCTGCCCACGTTGGAAACGCTGTTCCCGATCTGCTTTAATTCATCACCGATGCTGTCAATCTGGTTGGCTGTCTTTTGATAGTCCATCATCACATCAACCAGACGTTCACGGTAATCCGCAAGCACCGACTTCATACCGGAAATTCCTTTCCGGACAACCTTACACATCTCCGCTTTTCCTTTTTCCTTAAAGGCGCTGACCGCCTGTGCCGCTGTTTCCACCAAATGTTTTCTTACTGTTGTCAGGCGTTCCGACAGGCTTGTGATTTTCTCCTGAAGTTGCGCCACGTTATCCATGATTTTCTCTGTAAATGGTTTGGGCTGATGTTCCTGCATCTGTGAAAGCTGTTCCCTGACACCCTGCAATTCATCCACCATTGCACTAAGCTGTACCTGCATACCCGCCACATACCAGAAAATTCCCATAAAATCCTGTGACTGCTCTTTCATGTTCTGCTGGTTAAGCAGCTCCATGAACTGCTTTAACACATCACTTTCCTCCATAACCTGTTTTGTATTCTGTTCCGTTGTTTCCATTTCTTTATACCTCCATTCGTTTTTTTACTGCATAATAAAAGACAGCCTGATACTGACCGCCTTGTTAAAACAGGCAGCTTTTTCATAACTGCCTGTTTCAAAATGATTATAAAGTTTCCGCTTTCTCCTTTGCCTTTTTGGGCATGGCTTTCTCTGCACCTCCCCCGGCAGCTTTCACTTTGAACGCTTCCAGTTTTTCTTTTAATGATGCTCTCTGTACGGGCTTCTCGGGCATTGCAGCCGTAAGTTTCAGCCCCTGCGGATTGCCATTATCCACTGTATAATTATGTCTTGCATTTTCTACCGGGTATGGTGTTGGTGCATCCGCAACGCTTTCCCTTGTTTCTGTTTTTTCCTCTTGCCCTGACTTCAAATCATTCTGCCTTGCAGAATGATTGACATCATGTCCAGAAGTTTCTCGCCCTTCATTTTCTTCCTCCAATGTATTATCCATACCGAGCGCATCATCGCCCTTTTCGTCCATGTTCAGCAGGGCATTTAGAGCGGAAAGGCGCTCCAGCTTCTCCGCAAGCTCTGCTTCCTGTGCAAACGGTTTTGTGACCTCTGCTTTTGCGGTTTCAAGCTGACGCTCCACATTTTCAAGTTTCGTCTGCGCTTCGGCAAGCTCTCTCGGCATGGATTCTAAAGCGTGGTTGATACGGGCAATGTTGCCGAGTGGGTCAGATCCGATTTCCAAGTTGTGGCTTAACTGCCCTTTTAAATTCATCACAAACTTATGGTTGAACGAATCAAAGGACACCGCCATTTTAAACCCGGCATATTCCCCCACTGTTGCAGGCACATTGACCGTTTTCATCTCCTTGCACATCTCCACGAGTGCGGCTCCGGCTTCTTTTTTGTCTGTATAAGCCTTATCTCCAACTTTCATAATAAACTGTTCCTTATCAGCCGGAAGATTTGCCTTTGCAGTCTGAATATCCACTGTCATGCCGCTGATCCGTTCTTTCAGAATGACTATCTGCTGCGGGTAATGCTTTGCGATATTGTCCTCAAGGCGGTATTTCTGACTGGTATGGTTCGCTTTCATCAGCTTTAATTTTGATACCTGAATGTCGAGATCCATTTTTTCTTTGATGTAGGGGTTGCCCGTTGCCAATGCCTTTACCTCCGCATAAGTGAGCGCCGCTTCGTCCACATCCTCACAGCTACGCACCGGGGATTTGCTCGTCATGATCTGCCCGATAAATTTCTGTTTGTTCTCTATGAGCTGCCAACTGTACGAATCGAATGTGCCTTCCGTCACATACCGGAAAATCTTAACCTTTGGATTAAGATTTCCCTGACGTAAAATACGCCCCTCCTGCTGTTCGATGTCGGAAGGACGCCAAGGCACATCAAGATGATGTAAGGCTATCAGTCTGTCCTGTACGTTTGTCCCTGCACCCATTTTCTGCGTAGAACCCAATAAAAAACGAACCTGCCCGCTTCTTACCTTGCCAAACAGTTCCGCTTTCCTTGTTTCCGTATTCGCCTCATGTATGAACGCTATTTCCTCCGGCGGCACTCCTTTCCCAACCAGCTTGTTTTTTATATCCTCATAAACATTAAATGTGCCGTCCCCTTTCGGTGTCGAAAGGTCACAAAAAAGTAATTGTGTGGACTTCTGTTCCTTTGTCTGCTCCCATATCTCAAATGCCTTTTCGACACAGGTTGCCGCTTTGGAAGTTTCATTGTCCGGCAGCATATCATTGATAAGGCGCTGGTCTAAGGCAAGTTTCCGCCCGTCATTTGTGATTTTCAGCATATTATCGACCGATGCGTCCACCTTACGGTTACGAACATCTTCTGCCCGTTCCGCAAGGGAAGCCACCATGTCCTGCTGGTACTCGCTCGGCTTTAACACCACGTTTTCATATTCCGCTTCCGGCACGGGCAGCTTCAACATATCCGGTGTCTGAATGTCTGCACTCTCCTTAAATAATGCAATCAGCTCCGGCAGGTTGAAAAACTTTGCGAACCTTGTCTTTGCCCTGTATCCGGTTCCCTCCGGGGCTAATTCTATAGCGGTCTGTGTTTCTCCAAAAGAAGAAGCCCAACTGTCAAAATGCCCAAGCCCAAGTTTCTGTAACGTGCTATACTGGAGATAACGCATATTGGTGTAAAGCTCTGTCATGCTGTTGCTGATCGGTGTGCCTGTCGCAAAGGTTACTCCTTTTCCTCCCGTGATTTCAGGGACGTGTTGTCAAGTGTGTTTTTAAACTTTTATAATCGTAAACTCTTAATTTAACCGATTGCTCTGCTTTG
>QXWV01000129.1 GCA_009911195.1 Lachnospiraceae bacterium
ATTGGCTTCCATAGACTATCAGAAATTCCATTCTTGTAAAGCCTGCTAACGCACCGTAAAACGGCTTCGGACTTGACCAGAATTCCATTTCTGATGCAGGACAATCAAGCCAATCAATGGCGGTTTCCGCGTCCGGAACACCGGTTTCCAAAATTCCGGAATGGAGGTTTCTTGAAGCAAGAATATTCATTTGAGTTTAGTAATTAATTATTAAGCCAAATAAAATTAGTATTTTCATCATATACAGCATTATAAATTATTTCTGCTAGCTGTTCTTCGCTTGCTGTTTTATTATTTTCCCCAATAATTCTACCTTCTGCATTATTATGTATGTCCATATTTTTATGTTCTAATTTAGTATGCCCATCTACCTCCAAACCCGTAATATCCTTATCCTCGTGAGCCGTTGCAAACATTTCTGCTTTCTCACTTCCGATTAATATAACCATTTCTGCATTCCACATACCATGTCTAAATGCATCACTCCTATCACCAAGCCCATTATAACCAAACTTTTTTTCTGTCTGTGTAGTTGCAATATTTTTGGCTGTATTTACTTTTAATGCATCAAGTGGATATCTAATGACTAATTTTTTTTCTGTATCCGTTAGAGAATTCCAAATATTACTTACACCACTATCTCTTCTCATAGAAACCTGTCTTACTATAAGCGTTTCTATTTCTTCATTTCCCTTTTCTGGATTTTTCGATTTAATTTCAATAATAATCTTTATCAGTTCACCAAAATCATCATTTACTTGTATTGCTAAAGCATTATTTGCTGCCATAGCCTCAATATTAAATCCGATTATCATCCATATGCATATTACAAATGTCAACAGTCTTATTTTCTTTTTCATTGTATTCCTCTCTATACTTGTCGAATTATTTCTATTATGTTAATTTCCTTAACTTTTTGCAAAGGCATCAGTGATGATACAATTGCTGTAAATATAGTAATTCCAATAATTGTAATTATCATTTCAACAGGTAATCTCCATACGGTATTAAAATACTTAGCAACTAGATGACTATAAAGATAATAATGTAAAGGTACACCAATTGCTATTCCTAACGCCCCACCTCCACATGCATATAATAGAGCCTCCAGTATTACTATCTTTTTACATTGTTTTGTCGTCCCACCTACAGCACAAATCATCCCATACTTTTTCATATTATTCCAAACACTTATGCTCATACAATTTATAATATTAAAGATAGTTACCGCTATGATAGTTCCACAAAATCCATATACAAAGACTGCCATTGTTAAAAATTGGTTTTTGCTTTCTTCTTTTTTTTGTCGGTAATCAAATATACTAAATTTTTCTGGTATAATTTTAGTCATTAATTCCCATACTTCCTCATTTCCCTTACTAAATCTTATATCCAGTATGGAATAATCCATATTTCCTACTACCTGTTGAAACAATGCTTCTGCAAGCAGGCATCTCACACTGTCAGCCGAATCATATGGAAAATTCCTTAATACTCCTCCTACTACACACGCTATTGTATTGCCTCCATTACCTTTAATCAGTACCTCATCTCCTACTTCTAAACCACTTTCTTCATCAACTAATATTTCTTCTCCTTCTAATAACCTGCCTATATTTAATTTCCCAGAAATTATTTTGCTTTCTATCCATTCAAATTGCTGTTTGTCATATGATACAAGCAACGTAGAAAATACATTTCCATTTTTTTCCAATTCTGCATTGTTTACTTTACGTCCAACAACACTTTCTACACCACTTATTTCTTCTATTTTCCACTTTACTTCATCATGAATATAGTACTTACCTTCTTTATTATAAATAGAGGCATCCGGATTATATGGCTTTGTAAAATATGAACCTTCATAAATAAAGTTAATCATAACAGAAAAAGCAAAAATCAAAACAATATTCATTGCAAAAGAAGCTATCATAAGCCCAAGTGATTTTCTATTGCTTCCTGTCTGTCTAAGGCTAATTAGTAATTCTACTGGAATTTTTATCGTCCTTCTTTTTTTTCGGCATTTTATATCTTTCTGATAAGTTTCTTCATTTATCGCTGTTAATGGCGGAATACTGCATACATATCTTACCGGACTCACTGTCGCTATCATAACTGCTGCCAAACCAGTAAATATTCCAATCACAATCCCTGCTATACTGACTTGAAACACAAAAATATTTTCAAACATATCTTTATTAAGAAGTCGTAGCAATAATAAACAGCACCATGTCAAAACCACCCCGCTCCCAATCCCTGCGGGTATACTATGACACCATAGTATTTTTCCTTCTTTCTGCACACATCTTCTTAATTGTTTTGAATCTGCTCCTATACACCTAAGTAAGCCATATAATTGCTTTTTCTCATGAACACTTATATTCAAGCAATTTGTAATCATCAGAATACTTACAAGAAATACAAGACAAAATAAAATACCCGCTATCAAATATAAATTAGCGGCTAAGACAGATTTCCCCTTTCCCATAACTGCCAACAATATTTCATTTAACTGTATTCTGTTTTCTTCCAAATGATACTCTTCTATAAGTTTACATTTTACTTCATCGATTTCTTCCACATTTTGACATGTAATATAATAATCCCCACAACTATTTCCCAGTATCCTTCCGCCTTCTACAGACAACAAAAGACCATACACATCTCTTGCTGTAAGGGAAGAAAAGGTATCGCATACCCCTACAATGTCCAGGTTATACGTCTTTCCTTCCAACCTAACTGGCAGGACATCTCCTACCTTCAAAGCATAATCCTTCTTAACCTTTTTATCAATAACAACCTCTTCTCCGGTCTTTGCATATTGTCCTTCTAAAAGTCTGACATCAAACTGCTGTATGATATCCGCATCTCCGCATAGTATCCTGCACTCTTTCTCTTTCAATTCTCCTGTTGGTAACTCAACCAACCAGCCTGCATGACTTATTCCTTCTATTTTTTCTATATCAGTAATTTCAAAAGAAAGATTTTCCACTTTCATATGATAGTTTCCATAGATGTTCTTGACGGCCTGTATTTCAACATCTATTCCAATATCCGCCAAACTAAATACCGTTGTAATCATGCAAATAGCCGCCGCAATACATGCCACTGTAATAGTTGTTTTCTTTTTATGCATACGATAATATTTATATATGATTTCTAAATAATTATTCTTCCACTTATCTTCTTTCACTAACACAACCATCCTTTACATACAGTATTCTATCTGCTACTTTGGCAATATCATGATTATGAGTAATTAGCAAAACTGTTCTGCCATATTCTTTTGATATTTCCCACAATATTTTAATAACCTCCTGACTATTTTTGCTATCCAAATTGCCTGTCGGTTCATCTGCTAATATCAATTTCGGCTCTGTTGCCAATGCCCTGCCTATCGCCACTCTTTGCTGCTGCCCGCCCGATAACTGTGATGGAAAATGCTGTTTCCTTTTCTCCAGTCCCAATTTATTTATAATACTATCTATTTTCTTTCTATCCGGCTTATTATGCCCTAATGAAATGGGAAAAATTATATTTTCCTCAACGGTTAATTCCTGAATCAAATTAAAGGATTGAAAAATAAAACCTATGTTTTCTCTTCTAAATACTGCTTGCTGATCCAGTGTCATCTCTCTTTGTTCTATCCCATCAATTACTATTTTTCCGTTGGTCGGTCTGTCTAACATCCCTACAATATTAAGTAAAGTACTTTTTCCAGAACCCGATTCACCTATAATAGCAATAAATTCCCCTTTGTGTACTGAAAAACTTACATGATTCAGTGCCTTTACCTCACTATCCCCCGAACCATATATTTTATCGACATTCTCCATTTCCAAAATATAATTATCCGCCATAGCAACTTTCCTCCCCAAACAAATACTTTTTGTCTATATCAGTTAAAGAAATATATATTTTTAATGCTTGTTCCGTTAAAAACTTTTGCAATTTGCAATTACATTCTGCCGGTATATTTATATTTTTCATTAACAAAAGATTATCATGCATACATCCTCCAGAGCATATAGACTGACATATACAATATTTACATTTTTCCGGAATTTTATATAATTGATTATATATCACATCATGTTCAAATACATTAGTGGAAACATCCCCCATGCAAAACTCCTTATCACCCACAAATCGATGACATGGATATATATATCCATCAATATCTATAGATATTGCTTTAAAACCTGCTGCACAATAAACATTTCTCTTCTTTCCTTCATGAATTTCTCTTAAAATACTATATAGATTATGTCTTGCAATACACTCTTTATATTTATGCTCTAATAATAATTTTTCAAACTCTTCGCAATATAAAAAATAATTTTCGATTATTTTTTCAAAATCATTTTCCTTTAACATATTATTTGCTGGTGCCAAATGTACATATGCAAATCCTTCCTCCAACAAATGTGTAACATTTTCACTAACATTCAAACCAGCAGGTGTAATTGTACCCCTTGCTCCTACAACCATCTTATCTTGTAAGGCTTTTGCACCTTCAAGTATTCTAGAATACGCACCTCTTCTATGAATATCAAACCGATTTGCATTAGTTACACTTTCTATTCCATCTATACTAACCTGCACTAAAAAATTATTTTCTCTTAAAAACTGTACTATTTCATCGTCCGTAATTGTTCCATTAGTTGTTATGCTATAATGAGTTTTTTTATTATATAATATATCTTTTTCTTTACAATACCCCACCGAACGCTTTATTACTTCAAAATTTATTAAAGGTTCTCCTCCAAAAAAAAGAATTACAATATCTTTTGTGTTTCTAGAATGTTCATACAAAAAGTCTATAGCTCTTTTTGCAACTTCAAAACTCATTATACCTATATTTTTATATTCTCCGCCATCTCCAAAACAGTACTCACATCTTAAATTACATTTCTGTGTTACTAATAATGTCATGTCACATATATCTAATTTTTCTATCTCTATTTTTCGTATTCTATCTCCTCTTTCATAAATCAGTTTCATTTCTTCTAATTTATCAATCATTTCCTGTATATCTACTTTTATATCATACCTATTAACTCTTTTCCACATTTCTTCTTCAGTCGCTGGCTTATTTAATAGCACATCCTTGATTAAGAAATTTATCTTAAAAATTTTATTTGTTTCAGCAATATATACATAATTTTCTTTTTCGTTTTCTAATAACATATACGTATTATATATGATCATATTTTCCCCTCTATTTTCTCTATAGCATCATCAATAACTTTCTTATCAAAATAACTGAATATTTTACTACATGCATCACACATATCTACATATTGGCAATTGTCAACCAAACCAGGATTCATATCTCTAATAGTATTAATCAACACTTGTAAACCATTTTTCTTAATATAATTAGTATATATATTATTTTTAGCATTTACCAAAATTGTTTCAAATGAATCCACATAAACATTTCCCACACTTCTTATACTACTCATTACACAAGCACTTCCACATGGATATACTGTACCATTGGGTTCAATAAGTAACATATTGCTTTCATTGCATTTTCCTCTAATTGTATCACTCAAATAGAACAATTCTTTTGGTATTTTTACTGCATCTCCAATTGGATACGCTCTATATTGGCAAAATAAAATATTAGCCATTTCATCATCAAAATGTTCTAAAACATGCCGATTACCGATTCCATTTTTTAAAATTGTACAACCTATCAAAACTTTAATATCTAACATCTGGGAAATTCTAAAAATTCTTCGATAATTTTCAGTAGATATATGCTTCATATGGAAATCATCCAAACTAACCTTTATACTTCTTACACCATAGTGTTTGAGTTTTTCTAATTTTTCAAATGTACCATCCTTATCAGTTGCCCAAAAAGCATTAGTTGTAAATGTTGTTTGCATTCCTAATGAAAAAGCCAACTTGCATAATTCTAAAATTTCTTCATAATAGATAAATGGTTCACCACCAGTAATTCCTATAAGTTTAATTCCATTATAAGCAGAATCTCGTATTACCTTTTTTGCTACTTCCAAATCCATTTTTTCATTTCTGTTTGGTCCACATTTCAAACCACATATTTCACAAGTTCCCGTACATTTATATGTATACAGCAGCCCTACAGCATTATATTCTATCATCTGTTTTCCTCCCAATATTTGCAAAGTTTTCTAAATAAATCGGGTTCATTTACTTTAATCTTCAGGTATAATCTAAGACTAATATCAAATAATATTTTATTTTTTTCACACCACTCTTCAGCAGGTATATTAATATCCGAATTGTATACTAAATTTTCACACGGACAACCTTCCCCGCAATATAATTGGCAATAACAATTCTGACATTGTGCAACCTTTTGTTTCTCGAAAGGTTTAGAAAATACTGTGAAATCATGTTGCCTAACATTTCCCAACAAAAAATCATTCTCCCCAACTAAACGATAACACGAATATGCGTCTCCATTACTTGCGAATGCTGCAATCTTTTCCTTCCAAACGAAACAATTAATTGCATAGTTTCTAGTATGTAAATTTTGCATATAATCAAATATGTTGCCATAAATATTCTTACTTCCAGAAATCAAGTGCTGATACATTAAATCACTCAATATTTCAGTTTGGAATTTGAGTTCTTTATAATCTTTTTCTTGATATATTTCATTTTTGTCAAATACTATATTTGAGTAAACTTTATCTACTCCCATTTCCCATAAAGCAGTAACTGCTTCTTCTAAAAAAGGAATATCTTCTCTTCGTAATGTTATTTGACAATTTAAATTACTAATATGAGCCAACAGTTTTTTTGTGTTTTTTGCAACTAGATCCATACTTCCCTTCCCTGATGCAAACGCTCTATTTTTATTGTGAATTTTTGAAATCCCATCTAAACTTACACTTACTAAAAAATCATTTTTAATAAACATTTCTATAATACTATTATTTAATATTGTTCCGTTAGTAGTAATCATATATTTAACATTTCCGTTAATACTTTGCTTTTTTGAATTTATGTATTGTACAACAAATTCAATTACTTCTAAATTTAAGAGTGGTTCTCCCCCAAAAAAGCTTACAACGATATTCTGCTTTTTCTCTTCAATATTTTTTAACCAATAATCAACACACCTACGTGCAGTATCAATTGACATCATTTCTTGTTGGAGTCCATAACTTCCCCCTTTTCCGAAACAATACGAACATTTCAAATTACATTTTTGAGCGACATTTAGGAACAATGTATTAAGTGAGTGCACATTTTTCCCACCTATTTTTTGATATGTCCTTAGTAGTAAATTTTGTTCTGATAATATACCATTATTCATTGCTACAAGTAGCCCTTTTTCTGCATTTTCTATTTCTTCCACTGTAAACTTTTCTGTTAATTTTTCATTTCTATTTAAAAGTATTTCATATAATATTTCGCTAATTTCAAAAATATTTCCTGTACCACCATCAAATGCAAAGTATCTATGATTTATTTTTTCTAATTTGAATGTACTATTTACTTTCATTTTTCCCTCCAATCAGAAAAATCGGGTGATATTATTATAAAACTAATATCACCCGATTTTACGTACACTAATGGATAAACGGCTGACAAATACCTTCGATTGATCCACAAGAGTCTGAATGTCCGCAGAAGATAAATCCATCATTGTCCTTAACTTCTTTGTCCTCTACGTTTACCTGAACAAACATCTTATCCATAACCTTGTCCTCCTTCCTTTAATGATTATATTATCTCCTCAACAAGAAATGATAATATCAAATATGATCTTTTCTATTAATTATTCTGTACTCATTGCGACTTTTCTATATTTTATATACCCTCCTATTAAAGAAATTCCAACCATTGAGCATGCAACGGCGATAGGCGTTGATATATACACAATTGATGCCTTCTTTAAAATACAATATAGTACATAATAAATTAATGCTATTTTTTTAGCTCTTGTTCCGTATTCTTTCTTTTCTTCATACTCCAATCTATGCACAACACTGTCTATAGGAGATAAGAATATAATTATAAGCAAATTGATTGTTTGAATTAAAATTCCTACATTATCATCACATTGTAATATTTTAATTCCCATCAATGCGATAAACAGAGTAATGAAAGAAAGAAAATAGCATCTTATGGGAGTATCCGCATGATACCCACCTGCATATTTTCTTAATGCACTAAAGCAAAATAAAAAAAATATACTTTGCCATACTATACCCAACAGATACCCCGCCATTATTGTAACTATGGTGCTTATAGATATAACTATACTTCTTCTAATACCATAATTTATGATTTCCTCTCGCTCTTCTTCTGACAGTTGCTCAATCTGAATACTCATCTTTAAAACTTCCTTAATTTTTTTACCGCCTTAGGTATCTCTGGTTGATAATTAATAAATGGACATGTTGTATTTGCTTCAGAAATCGCTGCCCTGATTGCAATTTTCTCAATTATCTTTTTTAATCTGTTATGCTTTTTCATTTTGTATCCCTCACTTGTATAATGATTCATTTGTTTTTTTGATAATATCATATTTTCATATCTTAATTTTCCAAATGGCGAAATTCATATATATTAGGGCGAAATTTGTACAAAAAAAGCCTCTCCATTGAAATAGGTCTGGTAAACCTAAACGATGTGAGGCAATAATATGTAAGTGTCTGTTAAATTTTCTATTTCTACAATAAAGCATATAATATAATTTTTACATCAAAAATATTATCTTTGTCTGATATCTGCATATCCCCCTTGTAAGTATCAACCACGTTCTTGACATTTTGCAATCCGATTCCATGAATCCGCTTCTCTTTCTTTGTGGTAATATAAATTTCTCCTTTTCTTTTTATTGCATTATCATAACTATTTCTGACACGAATAAAAAGCATACCCCGTTCATAATTTAAAAATAGTTCCAACCATCTTTCCTTTGACTGCTCAGCTGACTCTATCGCATTCTCCAATAGATTCCCGACAATGACATTTAAATCAAAGGAACGAATTGCCAATTCCTTTGGGATATTTATCTCGTAATTAACATGATTAAGAACTGTCTTTGCTCTGTTCAGCATATAATTCATCAGACTGTCTACTTCCTGATTTCCACTGCTGATATACTCATGTGGATTTTCAAGATATGCCTGCATATCACAAATATAGTCCATTACTTTATCATCATTTTGATGCCTCGCTAAAATCATTAATTCATTTAAATGGTGCTTCATATCATGCTTTAGTGTTCTTACTTTTTCTTCCGTTTGTGTCATAATATTTAATTGATTGGCATAGCTAGCAATCTGTCGTTCAAATAATGCTCTTTCCTCTAACTTTAAATAAGCATCAACTAAAACACCATATAAATAAAATATTAATAGATTAATAAGCAAAATCCCAACACTTACAGAAATTAGTATCATTCTGCTATTCAGGTTGTTCATAACCAATATTAGTAAAATCATTATACTAATAGCAGGGATAGCAATTAATATGTTTCCGTGAAATGTATATTGAGTATGTGGGAAATGACGGACTTTTGCAGGGATAGCAATTAATATGTTTCCGTGAAATGGTATAAAATCCTTACTTTTATTCTTCACCAAAAATCTCTCTACAACAAATTCACAAATAAGTATTAAAAAAGTAGTAATGTATACTGTCATTCCATTTGCTTCTTCACCTACCATGTAATTACCAAAGGAATATACTGCTATAATGTCACAAAACATATTGATTCCATATATCAAAAGAGTAACCAATACTTTTTTCTTCTCTACCCCCACATATAATCGTGTAATAAAATAAATCAATAATAAATTAGTTATGATGTTTAATACGGGAAAGTGAAAAAACGAATGAACTAATACTGTCAGTGAAAAGAAAACAAAATAACATATCCTCTCCTTTCCCTTTTCTTCAATATTTATTTCAAAAAATATTGACATGAATCTTTTGAGAATGAATGTTCTAAATAAGTTAGTGCTTAAAACCGTAATCATTTCTGCCACATTATTTTTCCTCCCATTTATATTTCATAATCTGTTCCCTTACTAATTTTCGATATGGAATACTAATACTCAATAAATTATCTCCCTGCATTCTGATTGCTTCATAGGAACACTCTACCATATAATCTAAATTTATAATATAAGACTGATGAATCATGATAAAATTATGTGGTAATTCTGAAGCTATTTCTTTCAGTTTTCCATTAAACTGTCTTTCGCCCTCTCTTGTAACAATATTAATCTTCTTATTCTGGCTATAGAAAAATATAATTTCTCGAAAAGAAATCTTGTAAAAATAACCTTTCGAATAATACTCAAATTTTTGATTTTTCAATTCGTAAAAATGAATGCTCTTTAAAAATACATTTTCTACAGTTTCTGTCTTTAATGGTTTAATTAAAAAGCCTATCGGTTGCACCTCAAAAAGCCGCATTGCATAACTGCTTTTAGATGAAATATATATGATAATTAATTCTAAATTTTTCATTTTCTCTCGTATAAAATTACCTACCTGAATTCCGTCTGTGGTAATTAAGTCTATGTCCAAAAACAGCATATCTAAAGTATTTTCCCTTTTTAAAAAATCACAAAGACTTTCTCCGGAAAACCATACACTTGTTTCTAGCCCTACCCCATGCTTTTTTCCCAATTTATAAATCATATCTTCCAGTTCTGCACAGACTTCTTTTCCATCATCACATATCCCTATATGAAACACATCATATCCTCCCCCAATTTTTGTTTTATACTCAAACTTCGCACTTGAATAAGTGTTTATGCACCTTGAACATTCAATAATTACTGGCATTAAAATAGCATGAAACCATCTGGTTTGGTATAATTGAGTTGTTCAAAACAATTAAAACACCACAGGCTCATGCCTCAAGTAGATATGGGGATTGCTCCCCATACCCCTCATTAGAACCGTACATGCACTATTAACGCATACGACTCAACCCAATATTCTTTCATTGCAAGGTGTGCCCCTTCCCTCCACCGTTATTAACGGTTTCTTTGGTACTATGAGCACTTCAGACTTCCTATTATCCATTTAATTTCCTCTCTTGTTCCCTTAATTGTACATCATACCCTATGCCAGGGGGATAATAAGACCCCAACTGTTCTGTATTATATATTTCTCATCAACCTCTCCAAGCTCTCGGACTGGGGGATGCCCCTGTCCCTCACCATAGCGGTTACAGAGATGTTGTCTGCTACGAACGCAAACGCATCGACCATTTCCGACCTCATACTAATTTGCAAGCTCTATCACTTCACTTTCGTTTCGGCTCTGTTGCCTCTGTCCTATGCTTAAATCTGATGTTGCCACTTCGACTCCAAGGACTTGGTACGGGCGGTTGATTAAACCTTTCCCGACAGGATTTTCCTGCTATATAATCAGCTATGCTGATTTCTCAGCTCGCACTATGAATAAAAGTATAACACAAAACAACCAAAATGATAAACAAATTTCTAAATCTATCCGAAGATTTTTTACTATTTTTTACTAGATTTCATGTTTCATCTGTATTAAAAACGGCTAATGCGTATAAAAAGAAGGGAACTCCTGCAGTGGAAATCTTTCAGTACCTGTTTCTTTTGATTTTTTCAAACAGAGGCATATAAGAACCTTATTTCATGAAGAAATACTCTGGCTTTTGCCAAGGATACTGTATACCGCTTTATGAAAATGGTCCAGATCAACTGGATCCGTTTTACAACCATTCTTGCAGGCAGAATCATCAGAGAGGCAATCCTTCCGCTGGATTCACAAGACCGCGCCAACGTATTGATCATCGATAATTCTATGTTTGAACGCAACCGTTCAAAAAAAACGGAACTTCTTGCAAAAGTATATGACCATGCCAGACACACTTATAAATTTAGTTTCCGTATGCTCACGCTTGGATGGTCTGACGGAAGTACTTTCCTTCCGATTAACAGTGTGCTTCTTCCACCTGAAAATAAGAAAAACTGGATCAATCAAGCAGAGCCTGTCGAAAAAAGAACCGTTGGTTATAAACGGCGTGCACTTTCTATGCAGAAAGGAACACATGCCATGCTGGAACTCCTGTCATCTGCTAAAAAAGCAGCCATTCCTGCAAAATATGTCCTTTTTGACAGCTGGTTTTCCTCTCCAAGCGCCCTACATTCCGTTAAGGAAACTGGGTATGATGTCATCGGAATGATAAAGAAAACCCCGAAAATGTTCTTCCGTTATAATGGGGAAGTCTAATGCTGGAACATAGACTGGATGTCCCTGCTCACACTCTCTCCCACAAGCAGACCACCATCTGCCTATTCTACCTCGCCCCTTTGTCATTTTGCCTTGCCTGATGCACCCTGCCTGCTTCTCTTTCTTTTATAGCCCTCTCTTTTTGCCTAAGCCTGTCTCTGACGCTCTTAGTATCCACCACTTTTTCTCCATAAGTTTTCTCGTACTCCGCACAAGCTGCTTCATAATTCTGATTCTCTCTTTTTGCCACATCAAGTTCCTTATAGAATGCCTGCATAGAATCAAAATGATGTTCTTTCACAATAGAAGAAAGCCTCTTTTTCATATTGAAAATCTGATTATCAAAGCTGTCGATCTCCTGCTGTAACTCCCTGCGCCTGCCGCCTTTGAAGATGCCCGTACATTCAGACAATTCTTTTTTCAGCATATCCCTCTGTTTTTCACGCCCGAATATTGCCTTGTTCTGGTCTTTCAGCCTGCCCTCAATCTCTTTCAGCCGGGGATATTTACTTGCCAGTACGGACGGTTTTGGCTGCGGCGGTCTTTCTGCTGGCTGCTCTTTTTCAACCAGAACAGGTTTTCGCTCCGCCTTTACCTGTTTAATAATGCTTTCTTTCTCTTTGGAAGCAGTCATTGAATATTCTGTATTCTTTTTCATATCGAGTTTTCGATGCGGATCTATGGGAAATGGTATCTCCTTTCTTTCCGGCTGAAATCCTGGATCATCTCCTGCATGGATACGGCTGTCCGTTTCTTTTGATGTTTCCTTTATGGCACTGACACCATTTCCGATCACTTTCTCCACTATATCAATCACCTTCTGCATGGCTTTCATAATCAGGAGTTCTAACAACAAAATCGCTGCCCTGACAATCTCCCCGAACAGCTCCGGCCTTTGTCCGTTCTGCTCCACGGATTCTTTTACTTTATCCGTTATCTCCGTCTTTTTAAGCTCCACAATCTCCGCTTCTGATACGCCGCTTACAATCGCACGGTCAACGGTTCTGTTCCACTCCATGCGTATTTCATTGTCCGATTTGATTTCCTCCGCTTTCGGATTATTTTTGCCAACCTTCTTTGTCGCAAGGTACGGACCGTTTTTATCAAAAATACTTAACCTGTCCCTATCATCAAGCACCATCTGGTTGATTAAATCCGTATAAAACACTTTTACCCCATCTAAAAAAGATTCTTGCTTAAAGCGTTCATCTTTGACAGTGAAAATTTTGCGTTCATACACCTCACCTTTTTTAATGATTTTACAGCCTTGACGGATATTCCCATCTCCGTCAAGAATCTCTTTCTTTGTCCTCACATGACGCCCCTGCTCATTGTAGAACATATTCCGAGTGGCAATTTTCTCTGTCGGCTGTTCCAGCCGCTTTCTCTCCGCAAATACCATATGGATATGCAGATTCGTTTTACGTTTATTGTGGTGGAGCGCAGCAAAGCACTCCACGCCGTACTTTTCCTTAAATTCGTCTGCCATCTTTTTCAAAAGATAGTCATGCTCATAGTTGATAAAACTCTCCGGAAGTGCAATCATCAGCTCCCTTGCCTCAATGCACTTCCCATTCGTGCCGCTTTTTTCAAATTCCTCCTGATTACATTTGGCAAGCTCCCGCCAGAATGCCCTGTCCGGCTCCGTTGTATAGACTTCATAGAGATGCTCCTGCTTGGCGTGGCTTGAAATATAAGTGATGCGCCCTGATAAGTCATGCAGCTTTGCCATTTCTATAAATGAATTTCTTTTCATAAACGCTTTTCCTTTCTTTTGGCGGATAACCTGCCACCGCATTTTTTGTGAGCAGCCATTATAGGACGGCTGTCTGTGAACCGATGCCCGTATCCGGGCAGTCTACGGCTGTCGCTTTCTGACAGCCGCAGGGGGCTTTGTTTTGTGAAGTCCCCTCTGCAATGCTGCACATCTGTCCTGAAATGTAGCCGTAAGCAGCAGCGCCATCTATGCGCCCGTCCTCTGGGCGGCATGGATAAATACAGTCCGGTTTTTTCGGACTGTATAAATTCACACTTGCGTGAATTTGCCCCCGGCAGGGCGAAATCCCCGGAGCATAAACCGAAGGTTTGTGCGTAGGGTGTATTTCGCTCTCAAACGCCGAGGGCTTAGGGGAGAGCTTGCGCCCTCCCCGGAAATTAGTTGCTGACACTCTCTGAACCACTCCGAAGCAGTCCGTGGAACAGATTCTTTACAGGCATAAAAAAGCCGCCTGCCTGAAAACTGGTATTCCAGTCTCAAAACAGACGGCTACATTTGCACCCTTATTTGCAGCCTTCCGGCTGCTTTCTGCCCTTATTTTGCGGGCTTGAATGCCCGCCCTTTATTATGCAGCCTTTAATGGCTGCCCCTTGTCCTTGTTTTGTAGCCTTTCGGCTACCTTTTGTTAGTCTTTTTTCAAAATACGGCTACATTTATACTTTGATATAAAAAATCCGCAAAAATAAGGCTACAGTAAACCTAATTACCGTAGCCCTGCCCTATAAATATATTAAAATGCGTCAAAATCAATCAAATCATTGTCCGGCGGCTCTGTGGCATTCTCTGATACAGCTTCTTCCTGCATATTCCCCGCATTCCGTATCGTTGCTTTCGTAGCAGCGGGAGAAACTGTGCCGCCCGTCACATTTCCACTGTCTGCGCCGTTTAATGATTCCTGCCCGCACACCATGCCGCCCTGCGCCGCCTGATAAGCCCCCATAGGAACGGATAAAGGAAAAAGCTGCATCTGTGCCATATACATACCAAAAAGCGCCGGGAGATTGGACATTACTTTCTTTTCAACCGCTTCCACGATACGCTCTGCAAAAGCATCCTCTTTCTCCCGTGTTTCCAGATAGGGATCATACTCTGCCGCCATGCGCCTGTTATAATAATCATTGACCGCCTCTATCACAAATTTATTCTGCGACTTGAACATCTGCCGTATCTTTGGGGAGTGCAGAAGCTCCCACGCCCTGCATTCGTCCCCTTTTTCCATGTTAAAGCGGATATTATGGTTTTTGTTTTTCATTCAAATGCGCCCCTTATCCGGCTGATGCCATTGCTTTCTGCCTGCGGAGTTTCATATAACAGAAATATTCGTAGCCTTTGGCGTTTGCCCGTATATCATGGTTAAAAGTAACATTATCGCTGTCATAACTGCCCACAAGCTCCACAACCTTCGCCCCACCGCCCATGACATACAGTTTCATAAGATTAGGATTGTAACCATGCGCTTTCAGTTCTGCAAATATCTTATCCACATAGGATTTTGCCGCTTCCTCCATGAGCTGCTGGTATTCCCCGCCCACTTTTGTATCGCCGCAGCGCAGATAATTCTCAATAATTTCCATCGGAAGTTCCTCCGCTTTTCTGTCTAAGATGTGGTCACGGATCACCTTAAAACACTCGCCCACGCCAAGCCGCACTGTCCACGATTTGCTTTCGCTTGCCTTGCCATTATTGAGTATCATCACGTTCATCGTCCCATTCCCAATATCAGCTACCATGTGCATACCCTTAAAATCCGGCAGGCTCTCCGCTATCGCTGCATAGCACTGTGGCATGACCGTACAGTCCACAATGTCAATCAAATAACGCCTGCCCGCATACTTATAATCTACATGACGGTTCTGCATCATATACTCCCGGAACGAATCCCGCTGTGTCTGAACCCATTTTAACGGAAGTCCCACCGCAAGATGAATCTTTGCCGTTGACAGCCCTCTTGCGTTCAGTTCCTTTGCTATGGCGGCAAGGGTAATGATATAATTATCGTCATCCATGCTCTTTTCCGCCACAAAATCCTTATGCCCCTCGCCTATGGTGTAATAGCTGCCTTCATATTCCAAATAATTCCTTGTAAAAATAGGCGGCTGGTCGCTCCTGCTCACGGAAGTCGGGAAACAGCACCTTGCCGTCTTATAGTTCCCATAGCCTGCATCCACGCCTAAAATAATTGTCCCGTTCATGTTGTAATCCCTGATCTTTGTCATATAAAAATCCTCTCTTTCATGGTTTGTTTTTAATAAAATTATCTGCCATACTTGCGTTTCACTTCTTCTTTCGTCGGAAGGCTGCCGTCTACGATAACTTTATTTTCCCCGGCTGTTATGGCTGCAACCTGCTCCGTGCTGTCTGTAAGCAGAAGTCCATCCGCTGACTGCCTCGCTTCCTCTATCTGTTTCTGCCTGTCTGCGGCATTTGCACCCTCAATCAGCTGCCGGATTTCCGGTCTGTGCTTCTTGCGGTATGCTTTTTGGTACTCCCTGCTGTACTGGCGGCGTTTCCGTTTCTTTTCTTCCTCTGCAATTTCTTCCTCCGAAAGTTCCTGCGCCGGAAGATCCACCTTCCCGATATAATTTAAGAAAATCTCAATCTCCTGCACACGGTCTCCATCCATTTTCTCTATTTTGTGTACCAGAACCTTGTCCACAAATTCATTGACGATGGCAGGCGTAAGTTCCTGAATGTCAGTGTATTTATGCACAAGCAACAAAAATTCTTCCGTCCTGTCCGTATCTTCTTCAAACTGCATGAGTTTTTCCTGAATTTCTCTCATGGAAATCTCAATCTCCTGCTGTTCCTTTTCATAATCGGAAGAAAGCATTTCGTATCGCCTGTCCGGCAGCTTTCCCATTGCGTTGTCCTCATACACCTTTTTAATCAGCAGGTCAAGGTCTGCAAAGCGTTTCTCTTTTTTCACAAGGTCTGATTTCAGCTTTTTTACCTCGCCTTTGTCCCTGACCTGTGATGCGCTCCGCATACTTTTTATAAATGCCGCCTCGTCCATGCGGACGCTTTTTAAGGCATACTGTATTGTTTCAAGGATAAGTTGCTTTACCGTGTCCTCTTTGATGGAGTGGGAACAGCACACCTTTCTGTTCTGCTTTCTGGCACTGTTATATGTCCCACAGTTAAAGCCTGCGGATGTGTGTTGGACTTCCCCGTTCGGAATCCCACGCCAGTCCCTGCCTGCCCTCGTTGTTCCCCTGCGGTAGTGCATTTTTCCACCACAGTCTGCACAATAGAGCTTTCCGGTCAGCATACTCCCTTCCCCGCTGGTATCAAACCTTCGAACAGTTTTTCTTAATTCCTGCACCATATACCAAGTCCTGCGGTCTATAATCGGTTCATGGGTATCCTGAAAAACAAGAATCTCGTCACTGCTGTTTTTGACTGCTTTCTTGTCCTTATAGGATTCCTTGTGGCTGCGGAAATTTACGGTATCTCCCATATATTCCGGTCTTTCCAGTATCCGTGCAACCGATCCGCCCGTCCAGTTATAAGGAGTTTCAAAATTACACATAGTTTTATAATTCCCCCTGTTTCTGGTCGCCTGATAATATGATGGTTTCTCAATCTTTTCTTCCGTAAGCTGCTTGGCAATCTGGAACGGTCCCATGCCATCCACTGTCAGCCTGAAAATCTTCCGCACAACCTCCGCAGCTTCATCATCGACAATCCAAAGATTTTTGTCATCAGGGCTTTTTACATAGCCATATGGCGGATTGCTCGTAATCGGTTTTCCCTCTTTCCCCTTTGCCCGCAAAACTGCGGTGATCTTCCTGCTGCAGTCACGAAGATACCATTCGTTCATGATATTCAAAAAAGGGGCGAATTCACTGCTGGTGTTGTTGGTACTGTCAACACCGTTGGAAACAGCAATAAAACGGACACCCTTCTCCCGGAAGAATACCTCGGTGTAGAATCCCACCTGAAGGTAATCCCTCCCCACACGGCTCATATCTTTTACTATGACTGTGCTGACGTCGCCGTTTTCAATCCGGCTTAACATCTGCTTCCATCCCGGTCTTTCAAAACTGCCGCCGGAAAATCCGTCATCCG
>QXWV01000130.1 GCA_009911195.1 Lachnospiraceae bacterium
CTTTTTCATATACCTTCTCCTTTTCTCTCTCTTTGCAGCAATAGACAATTAAAAAAATAACCTTGGCCGAAGCTTGATGAAATGCTTGGCACATTCGGCTTTGCGCGGAATATATTGTCAGAATATTCTCACAGCCTTAAGTAATTCCCTATGCTACAACCCTCCGTGTTTCATCTAATACCATCATATTTTTTCCCGCCCGATTACACAATCAATCCTTTGTCCGATTTTTTTCTTTTTTTGACCTATCTTTGACATGAACACAATTCTATTTGTATTTTTTTGATATATTTAATGTTTTTTGACCGATTTTACTGTGCATATTGTTGAATTGTTCAATTCTTGGTATAATCAATTGCAGGAACAAGAAAATATATTTATTACTACTGATTTAAAAAAGTGGAGTGAAAACCCATCAATGAACATTAAAAAAATCCTGAATATTACCTTATTTTTCGTTCTGGGCATGCTAACCGCTTTGCTTACCTTTATACTTGTCCATTTTTACACCCGTTCCACATTTGAAACCCTTAGTGAAGCCAATGCCAAGCAGCTCCAGTTGATTTCCCAGAAGTCCGATGCCATGATTACCGGCGCTGAAACCATCACTAAACTTCTCTATCAGGATGAAAGCATCCTTGGAACAATTTTAAGCAGCGATTTGACCGGACAGAATATTTCTTCCGTCAATGCCGGTATTGACCTTTTATATACGAAATATTACAGTGCCTTCCAGCAGTTTGGCCTTTCCTTCGATATTGTGTGCCTGGGCGAAAACGGCTTCCGTTATTCCAGTTGCGGTTATACCGAAAAGGATTTTGAGCGCCTCAGCTCTTTTTCCTGGTATCGGAAACAACGCGCTTACGGGAATGCTTCCTATTCCGTCACAAATTTCGTCCCTATCCCTAAATCGGGCGGAAATACCTATTGTTATGCCATTGTGCGGAATGTTTATCAGGTAGGCGGTGATTTTGCAGGGGCTATTATTGTTTTCGTGGATGAACATACTCTTTCTTCCATATATAAAGATTCTATACGGCCGGATTCCACCATCCATTTATTGAATGAATATTCCACCGTTGTTTCGTCCAATGATAAAAGCAAGGTTGGAATCACCCCCAAATCCACTCCAGATTATTTATTTGTCCGCAGCAGCAATCCCTATGATATTTATATCAACAATTACGGAGTAAAATGTTTCTGCGTCAAATATACTTCTGCGGTTACCAACTGGACGATTTTTGAGCAAATACCACTGGAAAATATTATGCAGCCGGTCCGGAAAATTATTTATCTTATCATTGCCATTGTGATAGGTTTTTATCTTCTGGTGCTTTTTTTATTTTCCATCATCACCCAGTCCATTTCCAAACCTATCAACAAAATATGCCAGGAAATGGAGCGCTCCATCAGCCGGAATTTTGCCCACCTTAAAATTAAATCCAGGCTGGCGGAAATTAAACGCATCGGGGATTCCTATAACCATCTTTGCGACGCCATAAGCGCCTTAATCAAGGATGTGCAGTCTGCCGAAAAGCAGGCCAATGATGCTAAATTTAACTTCCTGAAAGCACAGATTAATCCCCATTTTTTATACAATACCCTTTTTTCGATTAAATGCACGGTAGAAATGGGCAATCAAAGGCATGCCTGTGAAATGCTGACCCTTCTCATTGCCCTTTTGCAGAATTCTGTCAGCTCCAACAGGAGTATGAATACGCTTTTGGAAGAAACGGCTACCCTTCGGAAATATGTACAGCTACAGAATCTCAGGTATGACAACAGAGTCCAGTTCCATACCAGCCTGCCTGAAGAATGTATGCCCCTTGCCATCCCCCGTTTCCTCCTCCAGCCTTTGATTGAAAATGTATTTCTCCATGCTGTTCCTTTAGGGAATGAACCAATAGAACTTTTGATAAAATTCCAGCCGGAAAACGGAAAGCTTCTCATCCATGTCTGCGACACCGGCGTTGGTTTTACCCAGACCGGGCTGGAGCAGATATTGGCACAGCCTTCCGCCAGCACCTCATCCCACATCGGCCTGAGCAATATCCAGAACCGGGTGCGGCTGCTCTATGGCCAGGATTACGGTTTATCCGTTTCCTGCGACAGCCATTTCCATACGATTATTACATTGACCCTGCCTTTACAGGAAGGAGGCGCAAAAGAACTTGTTCCGAATACTGATTGTTGATGACGAAACCCCTATCCGGGAGTGGCTTGTGCATACGATTTGCTCCAACCGTCCAGATTATTTGACAGAAAGCGCAAAAAACGGGCTGGAGGCCCTGGAAAAATGTAAAACCATATCCTATGATTTAATCGTTATGGATATCCGTATGCCCCATATGAATGGGCTGGAGCTTTTGGAAGCCCTCTATGAACTATGCCCGGATACTACTGCCATTGTACTTAGCAGCTATGATGACTACAACTATGTGCGCAATGCATTTAAATATCATGCGGTGGATTATTTGCTGAAAGCGGAGATTGACAGCCAGAAACTGTTAGCTGCCGTCGACAATTATTATACAAAAAAGAATACTGTCCAAAACCCTTCGGATTTGGCAGCAAAACTAAAAGATTTCCTATCCTGTGCCAATTCACCCTGTTCTGAAAACGGGGAAGCAAGTCCAGGTTTGGACAGCGATTTGGGATTTCAGGAAATGTTTTCTTCCTTTTCCCAATATATGCCCCAGAACCCTTATTTTTGCTTTCTGTTGAAAATGCCGGGAAATGCCGGGTTTGCCAAGCCCTATCTGCCTATTGCCGAAGATGTGCACCAGGCTTTCTGCCTTCCCGTGGACGATAATATTTTCCTCGCCTGCTTCGGGCTGGCCACACAGACCAGCTTGCTTTATCTGATGCAGACACAGGCTATGTATCTGAATAAGCTGCAAACCTACAATAGCTTTTCCCTGCTTATTTACAGCGAGATTTTTTATACAAAGGAAAACCTTCCCCCGTGTCTCCGGTATTTATATGCCCAGCGGGATTTAGACTTTTATGGCATTCATTACGGCCGCGTCCAGCCCGTTCCCGAATCGCTCTGCCTGCAAATGAACAAGCGCTATATTGATATTGTAGAGCAAATCCAGAACCGGCATTATGAGGAAGTGCTCCTCCAATCCGAAGCGCTTCTCCAGTTTGCGGAAGAAGTACGCTATCCCGATGTGGATTCCTTAAAATTGCTCTGTGCCAAGCTGTGCGAATCCGCATGCCTTAGCAGTTGCCGCTTGAACCTGTCCGATTACCATGATTATGCCCAGAATCTTTCCCCCCGGCTTACCGCCTCCGGCTCCATCGACCAGTTGCGCCAGCTTCTGTTTGCCCATTTAAAGAGCTTCCACAGTCAACCGGATTCAGGGAATTCTTTCCTGTTAAACAGGATTTCCAGGGCGGCCGCCTTTATGGAAGAACACTATATGGACGATATTTCGTTGGCCAGCGTTGCCGATGAACTCCATATCAGCCCGGAATATCTTTCCCGCACATTCAAGAAACAGACTGGCACTAATTTCAACAATTACCTGAACAATATCCGTCTGCAGCGCGCGCTGGAGCTTCTGAAGGATTACGGGCTGCCTATTTCCGAAATCGCCATGCAAACCGGTTTCCAGAGCCCCGCCTATTTTTCCAAATGCTTTAAATCTGCTTTCGGCCTGTCGCCCCAGCAGTGGAAGGCTTCCCGGATTGCGGAGAAGTGATGTGAGGGCTTCCTATGCTTACAACCGCCAAAATACCGGCTTCATCTTATCATACGTACAAAAATACCTAAACCCCAAATCCTTCAACACCTTCTTCGCCCCCTCTATCCCTGTGCCCAAATGCTCCGGTTCATGGCTGTCGCTGCCGATGGTGATGATTTCACCGCCCAGTTCACGGTAGCGTCTTAATATATCCATGGAAGGGGTGGTGTCCTTCAGGCCATACCGGCGGTAAGAGGTATTCATCTCTATCCCCTTGCCCCTTTCGATTACCCTTTTTAATATTTCCGAAACCATTGGCTCTATTTTATCAAACGGGTAAATGCCTTCCTCATCATATCTGACGATAAGGTCCATATGACCAAGCACGCTGTAATCGGAATACGCATTTACCAAATGCCCCATTTCCTCATAGTATCGTTCATTATATTCCTTCTGGCTTCTTCCCCTCTGGAAATCCTGTGTCCAGAACTCCTTATCCTCCACCTGATGTACCGACAGGATAATAAAATCAAAGGGATACCGTGCAAATAATTCCTCGTATTTAGAGACTGTATGCATCTGCATACCGAATTCCATGCCCATTTTGACCCTTATCCGCCCACTGTACTTATCCTGCATTTCCTTTATCAATGCCGTATAAGCAGGATAATCCACGTTCGCCAGCGGAGCATCTTCCCGGTACTGAATCGGATGGCCACAATCCCAATCTTCCTTTATTCCATAATCCACATGGTCTGTAAAGCAGATTTCCTCCAACCCCATGGCTATGGCGTCTTTTACTACCTGCTCCATCGGATACACCGAATCATCGCTGAACCGTGTATGTACATGATAGTCTGCAAACATCCTTTTCTCCATTTCCGTAAATGAATATTTTTTCATTCCCTAAATTAAAAGTCCATCCGCTCCACAATATCTGCCCATGCTTCTTCATCGATTTCCTCTTCCCGGAAAAGCTTCTTTTTATCCTCATCGGTAATTTTCCGGATAACCTTACAGGGATTTCCCGCCGCGATACACCAGTCCGGAATATCCTTTGTCACTACGCTGCCTGCCCCTATGACCACATTATCCCCAATATGCACGCCAGGGCAGATTACCGTATTGCCCCCAAGCCACACATTATCCCCTATCGTTACCTCTTTGCCATATTCATAGACAGAATTCCGGCTCACCGGGTGCACGGGATGCCCTGCGGTATAAATGGATACATTGGTGGCCATCTGGCAATTATCGCCGATTTTAATCTTAGCCACATATATCTCATACCAATCATAGTGCTCCAGCTTCACATCCAAAGCCTTTAGCGCCAAATCCATCCTGGCCAGTTTAAGGGGCCAGGCAAGGGTCTTCCCTGTGTATCAGGTACAAATCAAGAAAATCCGTCTGAAGACGCTGCAGGCTTTCTTTACAGGAGCGCATGACCCTTTCATAAGTAGTATCATAATAGTTTTATGTGCTAAAAATCTGGTTTTCCTTTTAGGCACTTAGCCCCCCTCTCTTTTCTTCCCGCTTACCACAAATAAAACCGCCCCTGCTGCCACCGTAAATAAAGAAATAAACTGGGAGGTGGACAAAGCCCCCACATTTCCCCTTATCAAATCCCCCCGATAGAACTCCAGCAGGAATCTGCCAATGCTGTATAAAACCAGATACAGGCCGCCAATCTGCCCATCCCCTTTCTTTCTCCTGGCATACCATATAAGGGCAAAGAAAAGAAGGAAATCCAACCCACTGGAAATCAACTGGGTAGGTATCAGCCGGATGCCGTTCGGCGCATACTTGGATTCATGGAATACAATGCCCAAGGGGCCATCCGTCTCCTTCCCGAAACAGCAGCCCGCAAACTGGCAGCCAATACGCCCAAACCCCTGAGCCAATGCCACCGAAGGAATCAGCAAATCGAAATATGCCAGAAAATTCAGCCCTTTTATCTTTGAATAAAGCATCGCCGATAAAATCCCTCCGATAATCCCTCCGTATACCACCCAGCCATCCGCCAGATGGCGCATAAAATCCGGGTTCTCTATAATATTTTTAATATTAGTCATAAAATAGAGCAGTTTCGAGCCTGCAAACCCTCCCACCACACACCATATCACATAGTTAAATACATGGTCTGCCTCCAGGCCATACTTTTTCGCCCGGTATTCCCCTGTAAAATAAGCTGCCAGAATACCAATAGCAATCATAAGGCCATAGCCATATATAGTAAAAGGCCCTATGGTAAGCAATTCATTTTTCATCTGTTTTCATCCTTTCTATCTTAATAATGCCCTTTTTTCTATTGCAGATATATTCCCTTACGCCGCCGCTACCCTTCCAATGGGTACTATCTTCCAGCAGAAGGCAAAACCATACTTTCGGATGCATCTTTGCTTATAGTATATCCGTTTCTCCATCGAAAAGCAATAAATGATATTCCGCGTCCACAGAAATCGTTTTCCAGTAAAATACATTATCCTTGCCAATTCCGGCCGCCGGAAGTACAATATCTCTATCTAAATCCCATTTTACATAACAGGAGGACCCACCATGAACACTTATTTATTTCTTTATCAGGAAACTTCCTTTTTTGAAGTAGTCCTTGCTGCATATTTTATGAAAACAAAAGGAGACGTTCATATTTTATCGGAGAGCAAAAACGAAATCCATACAAATGAAGGGGTCAAAATCATCGTCGACAGGACTTTGGACGAAATAGAGCCGGAAGATATTGATGTACTCCTCATCTGCGGGGGGAACATAAATAATATCCACTCTATGAAACTGCTTTATGAGCTTATCCGCCAATGCCATACCGGGCAAAAAATCATTGGCGGCATTTGCGCCGGCAGGGAAATTGTAAGCAATGCCCTACATATAACGGATTTTGAAGATAACACCCAAACAATAGGAAATGTTATCCTAAGCCCCGGCAATGAGTATGTTGATTTTGCCCTAGCTGTTGGCAAGGCCGCCGATATTTATATAGACGAAGCGGATTATCAGGAAACTGTGGATTATTTCAAATTATTTCGCAGAGTATAATTTATGTCCGTCTGATGACGGACTTTTCTATATTGATTTCCCTGTTCATTATCATTTCCCCCTTGACACAAAGAAATTGTATGTATATAATGTACTTAGTCAATAAGTACACTTATTAACAAAGGAGTAGCACCACGTGGAAATAATAATCAGCAGCAATACGAGCAAACCTATTTATGAGCAAATCACCTCTCAAATCAAAGCTATGATTATGAGCGGCGAGCTTCAAACGGGAGACCCGATACCATCCATGCGCGCTTTGGCAAAATCCATCCATGTCAGCGTTATCACCGTCCAAAAGGCGTATGAAGACCTGCAGCGGGATGGATTTATCGAAACCACCATCGGCCGGGGCAGTTTCGTGTCCGCCCAAAATAAGGATTTCTTCCAGGAGGAGCAGCAGCGCCAGGCGGAAGAACATCTCCAGGCGGCAGCAGATATAGCACGCTCCAGCGGGATTCCCTTAAGCAAAATGTTGGAGCTGCTTACCATATTTTATCAGGAAGAATAACCCGATATTTTGTTTTTGCAGGCAGAATAACTCAATATTTTATTTGCAGGCAGAATAACCCAACCTTTTGTTTTTGCAGCAAAAATTTACCGCACAGGTTTGTGTCCGCGCTGTATCCGCAAGCCTGGCAGGCATAATTCGCTTTTAGGCTTTCCAACAAAGCCAGCATATAAAAGCAGCGCAGGAATGGAGAAGAAATGACAGCAAGTACTCTAGCAACAGACAATATTTTAGAAATCAAAAATTTATCCAAACAATACCCCGGGTTCTTCCTGGATTCCATTTCCCTTTCCATCCCCAAAGGCTCGATTATGGGGCTAATCGGGGAAAATGGCGCCGGGAAAAGCACCACCATCAAATCCGCCCTGAACCTCATCCGCAAGGACAGCGGAACTGTTACATTCTGGGGGCAGGAGCTTTCTTCCTCCAAGCAGATAAAGGAAGATATCGGCGTTGTCTTTGATGGGATAAACTTCTACGAAACACTGACTCCTGCCAAAACGGGCAAAGTGCTGGCCGCATCCTATGGACAATGGAACAGCCGCCAGTATGCGGACTACCTACAGCGCTTCCAGCTTCCTCCCGATAAGGAAATCAAAACTTTTTCCAAGGGCATGAAAACGAAACTATGTATCGCAGCCGCCCTTTCTCATGACCCCAAGCTGTTGATTCTGGATGAAGCCACCAGCGGTTTGGACCCTGTGATGCGGGATGATATCCTGGATGTATTCCTGGAGTTCGTACAGGATGCGGAACATTCCATCCTCATGTCCTCCCATATATCCACCGATTTGGAGAAAATCGCTGACTACATCGCATTTATCCACAAAGGGAAGCTGCTTTTTTGCAAAACAAAAGATGAACTGCGTTACCGCTACGGAATCATCCGCTGCCGGACCGAGGAATACAACAATATAGATAAATCAGACATTCTCGCTTACCGGAAGGAAGATTATCAATGGAATGTCCTGGTAGCCGATAAAGAGAAGGCAAAACGTAAATATAAAACGGCCGTTATTGATGACGCCACTATCGATGACATTCTATTGTTGTATGTGAAAGGAGAACAAACCAAATGAAGGGCCTTATTCTAAAAGATTTATACAATATCATCCATAATGCAAAATCCATGTTTTTTATCCTTTTATTTTTTGCCATAGCATTTCTGCCTTCCTCTGGCGTACAAGGATATATCCTAACGTGCACTATCTTGTGTACTATGATGATTATAACCACTTTTTCCTTTGATGATGTTTCCAACTGGACACCTTATGCCTTGATTATGCCTTTGTCCAGGGAGAATCTGGTTGCCGGAAAATTTATTGCTCTGTTCATTTTTTCCGCGGCGGGAACATTGTTCGGGGTTTTAGCCGGAAGCATAGGCATCCGGATTGCCAGCGCCTTTATGTCGGTTTCGGAATCTGCGGCCGCGCTTCCCCTCGGGCTTAGCGCCATCGTTTCCCTGGCTGTTTCCACTATATTCGGTGGAATATCCATCCCTCTTGTGTTTCGGTTCGGGCCGGAAAAAGGAAGGCTTCTTGTATTGGTTTCCTTCTCCATCCCTTCCATCATCTGCTATTTGATTTACCGCTTGCTCATAGCCCTGGGGATTGCACTTACCGATAACCTTATCACCATATTCCTTTACTGCTCCCCGCTTCTGGCACTGGCATGGAACTTTGCCATGTACCGCATCAGTTGTTATATATTGGCCAGGAAGGAATTTTAAGCAGCTTCAGGCACTTTCGCCCTTACAGTTGCCATCCGTTCCCTATTTTAAGAAATTATCGATAATGACTGCTTCCGCTTCCTCCCCTGTCATGCCAAAGGAACGCAGCTTTAACAATTGTTCCGTATTAATCCTTCCAATGGCCGCCTCATGGATAATCTGGGCATCAATATGGCGCGCATCAATTTCCGGTATGGAGCATACCTGCGCCTCGTCCATAATAATGGAATCGCACTGGATATGCGCCTTGCAAAGGGCATTTCCCACCGCATTGGGATGGAAGGTCTGGCGGGAAGTTCCCTTCGCCACAGAACGGGAAACAATCTGTGCCGAACTTCCATCTCCATTCATCCTAACTTCCATATTGGATATGGCGGACTGCTTGTCATGGGTCATCAGCTTTTCCATCACCATCAGCCTGCTGCCTGGCCCCATATCCACATCGGTTCTCCTCTCTGTCGAATCCACACCCCGAATCTGCGCCGTATCCAATGTAAAAGAGGAGCCTTCCCCCAGGTAAATTTGAGTAACGGGATTCAGTATATTTCCCCCCGTTCCTTCCCCTTCCCCATAATGCTTTTCTTCATAAACCACTTTTGCATTTTTTCCCACATGAAAAGCATGGATTCCGTCATGCCTTGTCTCATTGCATCCGCTGTTATGAATCCCGCATCCGGCTACAATAATGACATCAGCGCCTTCCTCAATATAAAAATCGTTATATACCACATCATTCATTCCTGACTGGGAAATCACCACCGGGATATGCACCTGCTCCCCCCTGGCCTCCCCGCTGATATATACGTCCACACCCGGCTTATCCTCTTTCCTGCGGATTTTAATATGCTCGCTGTCTCCATGGCAGAGCGCCTGCCCATTGTACCTTAAATTAAAAGCCCCTTCCTGTTTAAAGCCGTTAGTATCTATTTCCTTTAACACATTACTTGTTACCGCATCCAATTCCATATCCGCTGCCTCCTTTCCGGTTAATACATGTACATCCCCTGTTTTCTCCAAAAAGCTCCGGCAACATCTCCTCCGCATTGCCGCATTTCTCCACAGCCCCCTCTCGGATGACCAATATCCTGTCCGCCATCCGTATAATCTTTTCCTGATGGGAAATCAAAAGCAAGGTTTCCTTCTTTTCCTGGTGAATCTTCCCGAATTCATCCACCAGCATGGAGAAGCTCCATAAATCAATCCCTGCCTCCGGCTCGTCGAATATACAGACTTTATGGCGTTTGGCCAAAACCGTGGCAATTTCCACCCTTTTCCTTTCGCCTCCGGAAAGAGTACCATCCACCTCCCTGTCCAAATATTCCGCCGCACACATTCCCACATTGCTGAGCAAATCACAGCACACATGCTCCGGCAGCTCCTTCCCTGCCGCCAGATTGAGCAGACGCCTTATGGTCATCCCCTTAAAAACAGGGGGCTGCTGAAATGCATAGCCGATTCCCGCCTTCGCCCTTTCGTCCACGCTCATTCCGGTGATGTCCTTACCATCCAGCAATATTTCACCACCCGTAGCCGTGAGTACCCCCATAAGCAACTTGGCAACCGTGGACTTTCCACCCCCATTGGGTCCGGTAATTACCAGCATCTCCCCGTCTGCTACCGTGAAATTAATATCTTTCACAATCGTCACCTTTTCCCCATTTTCAAAAACCTCATAAGTCAGATTACGCACATCTAACATTTTCGTCCTCCTCGCTTTTCTGCCATGTCAAGAGTCAAAACCCCTTTTCTTCTCCGCCGCTGTATATTATACCCTTTCTTCCCTTTCCCTGCAAGATTGCATATGGCTTTCATAGGGAAATCCATTATCAGCGAAAAAAGTGCGTGAAGCAGTTGTCATTACATCATTTAAAATCAAGGAAATTATGTACAGATAATCGGGAAAGTGTTATTATAAATATATTACATATTATAAATATATTACATATTATAAATATATTGCATATTATAAATATATTACATAAACTCGGAGGAACATTAGCGTTGAACGAACATCAAAACATGACAGAAAAATTCATCTCCAATCTTTCTGCCTCGGACTATATCGCATTAACCAATAAAATGCCTGGCGGGTTTTTTATATACCATGCTGACCATGAAAAAGAAATTATATATGCCAACCAAGCTATGCTTCGGATTTTCAATTGTGACACTATGGATGAATTCCGGGCGTTAACCGGCAATTCATTTAACGGGATTGTCCATCCTGATGATTTATCGGCAGTGGAGCAAAGTATACAGGAACAGATTCACCACCATCCGGCTAATTTGGATTTTGTGGAATACCGTATTATCCAAAAAGGCGGTGGTATCCGCTGGCTGGAGGATTATGGCTATTTTTCCCAAAATGACCATGGGGAAGATATCTTTTACGTATTTGTTGCTGACGTTACCGAACGCAGGCAACGCCGGATAAAGGAACAAGCCCGCCGTCTTGATACGATTGAAGGGCTCAGCGTTGATTATGAATCTATTTTTTATGCCGACCTGGATGAGGATAAAATACAAGCCTACCGGGTCAGCCACCGCTTTGAGAAAAAATTCAAAGATATCTATACTGTCTGTGCTTTCCGTGGCTTTGATGCCGATTATATCCGGACATGGGTTCTGCCGGAAGACCGGCATATCCTACAGCAGGCTACTGACCCGGAATATATCCGCGCGAAGTTGGCCAACCACCAATTTTTCCATGTCAATTACCGGATTATGCAGTTTGACAAAACAGAGTATCTACAGCTCCGCATTGTCAATGTAGGCTCTGAAGGCCATATTTCCCAGATTGTCATGGGATACCGGAGCGTGGATGAAGAAATTATTTCGGAAATGGAACAGAAGAGAACCCTTGCGGATGCTTTAACTTTAGCCCAATCCTCAAATATCGCCAAAAATACTTTCCTTTCCAATATGTCACATGATATCCGGACACCAATGAATGCAATTGTAGGTTTCTCTGCTTTGGCAAAAAAATATATCAATGACACGCAGAAGGTAAAGGGGTATTTGGATATGATAGAAACATCCAGCGACCATCTTCTTCATTTAATCAACAACGTCCTGGAGATATCCAGCATTGAAGCCGGAAAAATTCACATGGAAGAAACCGAATGCAATCTCCTGGAAATTTTACAGGAAGTACAAAAAGCCATTCTCCCCAGGGCAGGTGTAAAGGATATTACCTTTTCCCTTAATATTTCTGGCCTGAAGCATTTTACAATTTTCAGCGACAGGCGGCGTCTGGGCGAGATTCTCCTTCGGCTTGCACATAATGCGGTGAAATACACGGAATCGGAAGGTTGGATAAAGCTTACTGCTATCGAGCTGGAAAAAGAAGAGCCCAGCCATCGTACTTACCAGTTTGTTGTAGAGGATAACGGAGTGGGTATTGGGGAAGCATTTCTGCAACATATCTTTGAGCCTTTTGAGCGGCAGCAAAATACAACTTTAAGTGGTGTACACGGTACCGGCCTCGGCCTGACTATTACAAAGAAATATGTGGATATGATGGGCGGAACCATAGATATCGAAAGCACCGTAGGCGTTGGCAGTACCTTTACCGTAACACTTCGCCTGCGTACCCAGGGCTGCAAGGCAGAACCTTTTCTCCCCCCTAAGCCAGTTGCCGTACCGCAACATGGACCCAGGAGAATACTTTTAGTGGAAGATAACAAGCTCAATCTAGAAATTGAAGTAGAGCTGCTTCAGGACATGGGATTCCTCGTGGATACTGCCACCAATGGAAGTATCGCGGTAGAAAAAATCCAAAATTCCAAGCCGGGCGATTACTCCTTAGTGCTTATGGATATCCAAATGCCCGTCATGGATGGCTACTGTGCCACCATGGCCATCCGCCAGCTTAAGAATCCGGCACTGGCCAATATTCCCATAGTAGCCCTGTCCGCCAACACTTTAGAAGAGGACCGCAGGCGTTCTATGGAATGTGGCATGAATGCCCATTTGGCCAAACCGGTCAATATGCCCCAGCTTATGGAAATGATAGAGAAAATATCTGTTGCATTTTAAAATATGTATTATATTTTGAAGAAAAAAGGCTTTTGGCACGCATCGTGCCAGAAGCCTTTTTCTATATTTCACATTATCTATATTTCCCTTTTCCTACTTTTCCATCTTTTTTGCAAAATCCCCCATCGCTTGGGATATTTTAATCTGTTGCGGACAAACCGCTTCGCAGCTTCTGCATCCAATGCAGGCACTGGGCTGTTTTTCCTCCGGCACTGCCATAAGTGCCATTGGGGCAATAAAACCTCCTCCCGTAAAGCTGTCTTCGTTATACAGTTCCAGCAATTCAGGTATATTCAACCCCTTCGGGCAATGGCTCACGCAATAGCGGCACGCCGTACAGGGCAGGATATTTTTTTCCAGCATTTCACCTGCTATGCTGAGAAGTTCCCCCATCTCCTTTTCGTCTAATGGCTTATCTTCTGTAAATGTATGTATGTTTTCTTTCAACTGCTCCATATTGGACATCCCCGATAAAACTACCGTTACTTCCGGTATTGCCTGGAGGAACCGGAATACCCATGCCGCCGTTTTTTCTTCCGCCCTGAACCCTTTTAGCCGCTGTGTATGTTCCCCGGCCGTTACATTATGTTGTCTTTAATACCACACGGATAATATTCGACGCATTATATTGCAAATCGGCCAGCGTAATACCAAATCCATCGATTTCTTTTCCAGTCTTTACGACTTCTATAATATCATCCACATTCTTTTGACATCCCGGCATTTGTATGTCATTTCCGGCATAAATACATCCGGTAGAAGCCGATATGGGATACTGGGGCTCATATTTTTCTGTAAATTCCGGCATGTTCTGGGATGTGAACCAGTCGGTCATCACTGTACCGTCAAAGCCCCATTCATCCCTAGCCATAGCCTGTATCAAATCATAGCTATTGGCCGTATGGATGCCGTTCAGCAAATTATAGGAAGTCATAATAGAAAGGGGCTGGGATTCCTTTACCGCTATTTCAAAGCCTTTCAGGTAAATTTCCCGCAAAGCCCTTTCGCTCACATGGGCATTGACAAAATAACGGTTATCCTCCTGGTTATTCACAGCGAAATGTTTAATGGTAGTTCCTTTCCCTTTATGCCTTTGTACCCCAATAGTCATAGCCGCCGCCATTTTCCCGGAAACAAGCGGGTCTTCGGAATAATATTCAAAATTCCTTCCGCACAACGGATTGCGGTGGATATTCATGGCCGGGGCAAGCCAAAGGTCCACGCCAAACTGTTCCATCTCCCGTCCCACCATATCGCCCGCCCGTTCCACCAGTTCCGCATTCCAGGACTGCGCCAATGCCCAACCGATAGGAATGGCAGTGCAGTATTGATAATAGTTGTCCACTTCATCTTCGTTAATATTGGGGTCAAACGGTTCAAAAGAGTCGCCCATCACAGAACCGCCGGGCAGCAATCTGCCATCCTTTGTTGTTTTAAAATGAGGCTGTAGGCGCAAGCCTGCAGGGCCGTCTGCCAATATCATATTTTTTATTCCCCTGTCGGCCTTAAGGATGGAAGAAGTATCCCCTGCTGCCCCTGGCACCGTATATGATGCGTTGCCCACTACGTTCCCTTCCCCGGCACGCAGCGTTCCCACACACATATCGGCCATTTCCTCCACAGTGAGCTGTGCCACCAGCTCCTCCACTGTACAGCTTCCCTCTTTCACATCCTGTACTGTAAGTTTCTTTGTCTGAACCGTTTTATATTCTTCCCTTTCCCCCTGGTATGACATATGCTCGGTTTTAATGTGGGATGCCTGTATCCTCCCGCGGTAAACCGGATTTTCCGGTTTTCCCGCAGTTACACCATCTGCTATCCCATCCATCTGTTCCGCCGCAGTTACACCATCCGCTATCCCATCCATCTGTTTCGCCGCAACCGCCGTGCTATCCGGCTTAATTTCCTTCAGTTCTATATCCAGCGGGAATAAGTTCTTCCCAATCTGCGTCTTCACTTCCTCTTCCAAAGTAAGCACCGCTGCTACTTCCGTATCCATTGCACTGTTTCCAACGCGGATGACATAATCCCCTTTTTCCAGTACCCAGGCGGCATCCGTCTCCGAATAGGACGCCATATCCTTTATGGCAAAGGTCAGTATCATAGTTTCAGATTCCCCTGGCTTCAACAAAGATGTTTTATGGTATGCCGCCAGTTCCTGATACGGCTTATCCAATTTTCCCTGGGGCGCAGAATAATAAATCTGTACCACTTCCCTGCCCGCATAAACAGTTCCCGTATTCCAAATGGTCGCCTGTACCTGCACTTTATCCCCTACTGCTTCTGCCCCGTCTGTCTTTATGGAAAAATCCGTATAAGAACGGCCAAACCCAAAACAGTACTCCGGTTTTACGCCAAAACTGTCAAAATAGCGGTATCCTACATAAATCCCGTCCGTATATTCCTCTTCATGTACGCTTCCATTATGGCTGAACTGGGCAGAAGAAGGATAATCCATATAATTTTTCGCCCAAGTATCCACCGTCTTCCCCGAAGGGTTCACCTTCCCGGCCACCACATCCACCAGCGCATCTCCGCCGATATTGCCCAACTGCCCCATCAATAGAATGGCATTGATACCTGGTATGGCTTTCAGCTCCGAAAGGTCCATCACGCCGCCGATATTTAGAACCACTATCATCTTTTTAAAATGAGATGCCACCATCTCCAGGTTCTTCTTCTCTTCCGCAAACAATAAATAATCGCCTTCCTTGCAGTAACGGTCAGAACCTTCCCCGGAATTACGCGCAAGGACATAAACCGCCACATCCGTATCCGCCGCTTTACAATCCTCTTCTGTAATCAGTACCGGGGCCGGGTCGCTATAGGGGTGGTCGAACTGTATCATAAATTCACTCCGTCCGCTTTTCTTTGCCTCTGCCGCCACCCATTCCAAGTATTCCCTTTTCGCCTTATCCAGCATATTCTCCTGTTTATCCAGCCATTCTCCGGAAGCCACGGCAAACCCCGCATTTTTGAATCCGGTTTCCACGTTCACAATGCTTCTGGAATTCACATCCCCTGAACCCGTACCGCCTTTCACCGTCTTCCTTATGCCATTTCCATATAACGCGATTTTTCCGGCTTCTTTTAACGGCAATGTCCCGTCATTTTCCAGAAGAACCATACATTCCCCTGCCAATTCCCGGGAAATATTCATATGCTCTATTTCCCTTTGTTCCACTTCCTGTGATTTCGATGCGTAAATCTCTGGCATAGTTTAATTACCTCCTGCGACTTCTTTTAAATCCTCCATATTATTAATCATACCACGCCTCCTCCTTCCACTACAAGATAGTTTTTGGCGCACTGCCGCTCAAATATCCCTTCAAGAACTCGTACATCTCCATCTCCGTAGGCGGGCATCCTTTCAAACTGTACTGAAAATCTTTCGTGCAATTCCCCACTCCCAGCACCCCGCTTTTTCCCCTGAACCCCTGGCCAATGCATACTTTCTCCGGGAAATCCTTGAGCAGCCCTTCCTTTTCCAGCATGTCCAAAGCCGGAATGAGATACCCGTAGCAGGCGCTACAGGAATCCACTTCCTCCGTCACCTCTCTAAGCTTCATCACCCGCTCTTTATCGGGCATTTTCGTATGCGCCGTTTCTCCCGTGCGGTTCTCCTCCCTGATACATGCCCTGCCCAAATCCGCGCAGCCTACACCCAGCTTTCCGGCCATCCCGATATAGGGCACTTCCTTTGTTTCATACCCCATCAGCTTACACACATAGGCATCGCACAGCACCGGGTCTGCCGCTGCGAAAAGCCGGTTCATCACCGTAGGGTTTCCCCCGTCCTCAAAGCTTAAATCGCCGCAAATACTGTCCACCAAGATAAAATCCTGCCGGATTCCTACCCCTAAATGGGCAATCGGCCGATGCAGCCCCAGCGTATGAAACCGCCTTTTCTCCCCATTGGGTATCAGCCCCTTCATATTTTTCAGGGCACAGGTAATCCGGGTCTGGCAATGCCCCTTCATTACCGGCACATTAATCATAAAATCCACGTCGAATGCGCATCGGCAAATATTCAGCTCCATCCCCCCGCAGTCTGTGGATACTGCTTTTTCCTTCTGGGTATCTATCAGTTCCACGCCATACTCCTTTGCCAAATCCTTATATCCACAAACCTGAAAAGCATTTTCCGTCCTTTCGCCTACCCACGAGCCTTCCATAATGGCAATCTCCCCAAATCCATGCCCTTTCAAATATTGCAGTAATCCCTCCACCACTTCCGGGTGGGTGGTAGCCCCTTCTGAAGCCGAAACCGCCGACACCAGGTTAGGCTTAATCCCCACCCGTTTTTTCCGGTCTCCAATCATCCCGGCCAGGTCCGCCCTTTCCAGCAGCGCTTTTGTCATCTCCCTGTATTCCGTGCCATATATGACTAAAATCTCATCTTTTTCCATGCTTACCCTCTTTTCTGCACAGCTTTGTACATTAATTTCGTTATTTTTGTTTTCTATTTTACCGTTTCCATAGCTTCTTTACAATCCTGGGATAAAAAATATATTTTACTGGGAAAGCATAAAAAAGAATTGGCCCGGCGGCCAATTCCAAAGAATGCTTCGCATTCTTTCTTGGCGACTTACAACACTGTGGCGTAATTTCCTATTATATAAAATATTTCCATTCAAATATTGGCAATTCCACAATTTAATAACCCCGCTGCAAGCAGCGGGGCATCATTCCCTTACTTCAAACCGCAACCCTGCAATGTACAAATGTCCTGCGGTTTTCCGTATAAAAAATATTCAGCACATTTCCTTCTGCCGTCACCGAAGGGTAGGAATATTCCCCTGGTTCCGTTTCCAGATGGGTGGGCTCGCTAAATGTTTTTCCGTTATCCTTTGACAGGCTTATCGAAAGCGGCGAGCGCTTCCCCCAATTATAAGGAATCGGATTGTATACCACTGCCAACGTGCCATCCTCCATGCGGACAGCATCGATTCCACAGCAGTTATTTGGCAACTGTATAGGATAGGCTTCGCACCAGCTCTTTCCGTAGTCCGCGGAATCGCTTCTGTATATCCTTCCCCTTGTGCTACGCATCAGGGCATGAATCTGCCCTTTTTCCGATTCCCACATCGTAGGCTGGATGACGCCATCCCATGCCCCGACTGTATCTAAATCATTTTCCCAAAGAGCCCCCCTGCGCAGTCCTTCCCAAAGCATGTCTTTATTCAATGCCTCCGTCTTATGATGGACAATGGGTATTGAAGCCATATGCCAGGTCTTTCCCTCATCCTCAGAAATGTCCGCATAGCAGTCCATTTCCTCCCCCAATTCCTGTGAAGTGGGTGCTATCCATGCGCCGTTAGAAGCGAGCAGTATCTTGTTTCTAACCGTTGCCCTGGGCCTGTAATCGCCCGGCACTGCCTCCTTAGCTTCCGACCAAGTGTATCCCCCATCATCCGACCAGGACACATAGGTGTACCATGTCTGTACCGTCAACCCCACTTTATAAAACAGGTAAATCCTTTCCCGGTATTGGAAAAGCACCGGATTCCAGTGGGGAAGCTGGTAAATATATTTTATCCGCACCGGCGGATGCCATTCCCCCTCTTTATACCGCGACAACCAGATTGCCTGGTCCGGCGTTCCCTCACTGGTTCCTGCCCAAAAGGCCACCAAATATTCGTTTTCACCAATTTTCAACTGTGTATTTGCATGACAGTCATGAAACCATTCCTGCTTATTAGAAAAAATCCTTTCTTTCAATATAATATGCATAAGCTCATCCTCACTAACTTCTATTGCTCCCCGGAATAGTAGTTCTCCACGGATTCCTCCAAATGCTGCCGCATCAGCTTCTCCGCTTTTTCCCCATCCTGTGAGCGCAAGGTGGCTATAATCTGCTTATGAAATTCAATTCCGTTTTCGTTTCCCCCTTCCGGAATAAGCGCAGTCCGTAAAATAGGTGCTAATAGGTTCGCCATGGACTGGGCAAATAATTCCAGCAAAGGATTATGGGATAGCTTGGCGATGGTAATATGAAACTGGATATCCAAACTGATTCTCTTCTCAATATCCTCTTTGTATTTCATCATGCTGGCATTAATCTCGTCCAAAACATCAAAAGCTTCCGGCTCATTGCGTTCAGCCGCCAGGCGGCATGCTTCCGTTTCAATGATTCTCCGCACCTCCATGACTGCTCCATGCTCCACATTATCCAGCAGGATAATCCGGTTTAAAAGCTCCGTCAGGCTTCTGTTATCCGGCTTTTCTATGTATGCGCCCTCCCCGGTCCTAAGGCTGACCAGATGGCGTTCCTTTAAAATTTTTAACGATTCCCGCACCACATTCCTGCTCACTCCGAAGTTCTCAGCCAATGTCTGCTCCGAAGGAAGCCTCTGTCCAATCTGTGAAGAGTCATTTAATATCATCTGCTCCAGATTATCCGCTATGCTTTCATATAAATTTACTCGCTGTACGCTATAATTGATTTTCTGCAAAATATCCACCCATTCTTACTTTTTCTATTTTCATATACAACCTAATGTCCAATTGCTGTACCAGAGGAGCATTTCCTATGGACAAATACAGCCGCTTCAAGGCTCTTCATCCAGCACTCCGCCAGTTATCTTTCCATTTTCCATGGTCACCCAGTTCATTTTCTCCTGCCTGCCATCCCTTACCCGATAATCGCTCCGGTCATGGCAGCCCCTGGATTCCTTCCGCTGGCGCATGCTGTAAAGAATCAATCCGGCCGCCTGCACCGCATTATAAACCCTGAAATACTCCGCCGTGTCTTTTTTGCCCCGGTTCGCCATCGGGTTTATCCGCAAAGCTTCCAGTTTTTCCATGGCCGATTTCAATCCTTCTTCATTCCGGTGCAGGCATGCATATTTTTGCATAATGCCTCTGACTTTTTTCATTATTTCCAAAGGCTGCCCCTCTTCTCCCCTGTCCGGGCATCCAAATTCTTTCTTAATCAGTTCTTCCGCTCCCGGATGCTGCCATAATTCCCTTGCCGCCGCATATTCTGCTGCCGCCTTGCCGGCCGCTTCCCCAAAAACCTGGGTAGCCAGAATACACAAGCCTCCCATCCGGTTAGGCCCATGGCATCCCCCTGCGCTTTCCCCACAGGCATATAACCCTTCCATATCGGTCATCATATCCCCATGAAGCAGAATTCCGCCATTAAATCCCTGGGCAAAAGGATAAAGGGCCATCGGCGTACCCGTATCCATCCCCATCCGTTTCAGAAAAGCTTCCCAAAGCGCATAACGCTTTCCCGATACCTTGGAAGCATCCGGGGAGAAAACCAATCCTGTACCGTTTCCCGCTTCCGCTTCTCCTACCATAGCATATTCCAAGTATTTCCCTTTGCTGTCCGTACTGAAAGGCCCGTGGGCCGCATGAGCCAGAAGGCATTCTTCTTCCGTCATCCCCTCCGGCAAATATTTTGACAGGCAGCTTTCACCCTTTCCGTTTTCCACCTTAGGCAGTTCCACATAAGAAAAAGGATAATAGTTAATCCCCCTTCCCGGCATTACGCTGCCATGTACGAACTGGATAAATTCCAAATTTACCAGACGCACCCCATGCCTTGCCGCCATCGCATATGCACCGCCGTACAAATGCCCGAAGGAAGCCCCATACTCATAAAGCCCTTCGCCGCCGCCACAGGCCAGCACCACGGCCTTTGCCGATATCTGGACCAATTCCCCCCCTTCATCTACGGCCACCGCTCCGCAGCATCTGTTCTCATGGACTAAAAGAGAAACCACCGTCATTCCGCTGCAAAAATGAATATTCTTCCGCCTCTCCATTTCGCACTCCGAGAATTGGATAAACGCCCCCATATCTTTTAGAAAAGCGCCCCTTGGCTCCCTTCCAAAACAGCCGGTAATCCCCACTTCCTTCATGGGCACAAAGGGAACTCCACCTTCCTGCAATCTCCGAAATGCCCGGGCAGAGCCTTCCGCCAGCTTCCGTGCCAGCTTTTCATTCATACACCCGCCTGACGCGCTTATAATTTCTTCGCCAAAGCGCTCCGCATCTTCCTCATCTACAGCATACAGCATCCCCCATTCATGGCTTAACGGATAAAAAGTGGAGCCGGCTTTACCGACCATACTTTCACCAAGCAGCACTACCTCCTGTTCCAAATCCGCAGCCGTAACCGCTGCCCGGATGCCCGCACCGCCGTTTCCAACTACCAATACATCGCATGACATCCGTGTTGAAAACATTTTTTCTGATGAAAGATTTGAAAAATATTCCATTTTTTCCCTCCATTACAGTATGATATTCCATTTATTAAAAGTCAAGAAGAACCTCCGGGAAGCCAGGGGAAGCAAAGCTGCCACCCGGAGGGAATTGACTTTTTTATCCCGGATTTGCCTCATTATACAGTTCAATGGTCTCATCGATTTGAGTAATAATCCTCTCCACCGCATCTTCCGGCCCGAAATTTTCATCTCCGAACATCTGTCCAAAAGCATCCATCACAATATTTCTGAAATCGTAATAGCTTCCGAATACCGCCCCCACATATTCCGGCTTGCATTCTTCCAGCTCCTGCCAGATTGCCTCCACAAACGGCTTTTTCTCCCTGAATTCCGTATATACCTGGCTGTTATATGCGCCTGTGCTGACCGGCGTATAACCCGTATAGGCGGCATAATATCCCATTACTTCATCCTGCCATAAATATTTAATGAATTCCCATGCACCCTTCTGCTTTTCCTCATCACCTTTATCTATCATCCATACCCCATTGCCGCCGGGCGAAAAGCTTCCCGTTACTTCTTCATTGGTAATCGGAGCCGCAATCTGGCCCAAGGTAAAGTTTTCAATGGACGATTCCTGTTTTAAAATCCATTGCGAGCTGCCTACCAGCATCGCCAAATCTCCTGTCAGGAATGCTGTGGTAATGTCAGAGCTGGCAATCGTTGTTGTAGGCGGGTAGTTATAATCCTTGCTTAGATATTCATAAAATGTATTGAAAATAGTATCCGCTGCCCCATTATCATTCATCACGCACCTGGTTACCTGTCCTTGACGCCCGTTATTATTGTCGAACGTAGGGTCGCCGGAAAGGCACATATATTCTTCCACCTGCCAGCCGTCGCTCAGAATGGACCATCCGTATTTCGCTTCCCCTGCATCCACTACTTTTTTCGCTGCCGCATCCAAATCCGCAATCGTCTTAATGGAATTCACATCAACCCCTGCATTTTCCAACGCCTCTTTGTTGTAGCTCACCGACAGCATTGTTACGCTCAAAGGCATACAGTAAAGCGTGTCGTCAATCGTATACAGCGAGCGTATATTCTCCTGCATCCCCGATACATCAAAACCTTCTGAATCAATATAGTCCTGTATCGGGATGACATAATCGCTATCCTTTAAGTATCCCATACATTCCACCACAATTTGGTAAATATCCGGCAGAGATTCCTTCGGGGTTGCCTTAAATTTTGCGAAGCTATCATACCAGCTCCCCTGGAATTCCGATACCACGTAATATTTATCCTGCGATGCATTAAAATCATTGACAATCTGTGTAAACGCCTCTTCCCCCACGCCGCTTAACATATGCCATACGGTGATTTCCACCTTGTCGCCGCCGGATGCTTCCTGGGTATCCGCCGCTTCCCCGCCGCCTGTTTCTTCTGCAACGTTTGTTTCCTGCAAAGTCTCTGCTTCTTCCTGTTTTGCCGTTTCTTTGGAACTTTCCTCTGCGCTCCCCCCCGATGAGCCGCAGGCTGCCAGAGAAACCATCATAGACAGTATACAAATCACTGCCACAGCCTTCTGAAACCATTTGCTTCTCTTCTTCATGTTACCCTCTCCTTTCGTGTGGACAAGAATGCTTTACATCCTCGAATGCTTTACATCCTCGAATGCTTTACATCCTCGAATGCTTTACATCCTCGAATACATGCGCTTTACAGCGCAGTTCCCTATAAGATTTTACATTTATAACAACTGCATTGCTGCCATCGTTACCCTTTCACTGCACCTGCCACCATTCCCTTTACCAAGGACTTCTGCCCGAAAATAAAGACAACCACCGCAGGAACAACAGCCGTCATCGCTGCTGCAAGGACAAGCCCATAGTCAGCGCCTTCCGAATCCTTTAAGATACCGGTTCCTATCTGAATCGTCCGCATGGCATCCTTATTCGTAACCAACAGCGGCCAGAAATACTGGTTATACGCATTGACAAATGCATACAGCCCTAAAGATGCGGTTGCCGACTTGGAAATCGGGAAAGCAATCCTCACCAGGAAATTCATATGGCTGCATCCGTCTATTACCGAAGCCTCTTTCAACTCCCGCGGTATTGTCATATAGAACTGGCGCAAAATGAAAATGCTCATCCCATTTGCCAGAAACGGCAGTGTCAGGCCCAGGTAAGTATCTGTCAGCTTCAGGCCGCAAATGGTCAAATAATTGGAAATCAAATTGGACTCATAAGGTATCATCATAGAAGCCAACACAAGGACAAACAGCGATTTTTTTCCTTTAAAATCGAAAAAAGTAAATGCATATGCCGCAAGGCTGGAGGTTACAATCTGGGCTACCACCTGAATGCCGCTAACTAACAGCGTATTCTTAAAATAAGTAAAAATTGGTACCCTGCCAAATACTGCCTGGTAATTCTTCCATGACATACGGTCCGTAAAGAAAACCGGCGGCATCTTAAAAATATCCGCCATCCCCATAAAGCTTAAACATACGCCGTAGACCAGCGGGAAAATCACTAACCCTCCCAGCAGCAGCTTCAAAAAAAAGAATATCGCCTCTCTTCTTTTCTTCATCAGTAATTCACACCCTTCTTTTCAAATAAAAACTGGATTCTGGTTATGATAAATATAATCAGGAACAGAATCACCGACTGCGCACATGCATAGTCAAACCTGGTATTCCGGAAGGCTTCCTCATAAATGGACCATATCAGCGTCCTTGTACTCTGGTAAGGCCCGCCGTTGGTCAACAGCCTTATTTGGGCAAACGTCTGAAATGACAGCACAATATTATAAAATATCACAAAAAATATCTGTGGCGATGCAATCGGTATCGTAATATAAAACAGCCGTCCAAAATACCCTGCCCCATCCAACTGGGCGCTTTCCAATAATTCCGATGATACATTGCGCAGTCCGGTCAGCAGGAAAATCACATTCATCCCCAGCCCTGACCAGGCCGTCACCGCCGCCACACACCAGATTGCCATTTTCGGTTCCGCCAGCCACGCATAATCCGTTCCCAACATATAATTCAAAATACCCGCATGAGGGGCAAAAATCAGATACCAGATAACCGAGGCAGGAGCCGCTGCTATAACAAGGGGAATCGTGAACATTGTTTCATAGATTCTGCTCCCCCGTTTGTGCTCCGCCGCTGCCAATGCTAAAACAAACCCTATCACAAAAGATGGTATTCCCATCATCAATGCAAATTTAAATGTCCTAAGCAGCGTTTCCCTAAATTCCGGGGACGTTAAGATTCTCACATAATTGCGCATTCCCACGAATTTTATCGGGTTGCCGGACGCATTGGTCAGCGTTAAAGAAGTATAAATATTTTTTATAAATGGAAAGAAAACAAACCCGCCAATGATAACCAGGCTGGGCAACAGCAGCAAATAGGGCTGCCATTCCAACTTTCTTTTTCTGGGCTGAATTTTTTCAGCCTGATTTTCCACAGTATGGCATTTCACAGCCTGAATCATATTATCCTGGTTTTCCCTGTTCCTATTTCTTCCAGCATCTTTTTTCATCTTTATAGCCATGCTCCTTTCAAAGCCCGGAGGATTGAAAATATCAGCCTTCCCTCCCCTGCACCTGTCTGATATTCTGCAAGGTTTTTTCCGCCATAGTTGACAGGTATAAGTGGTCTGTTCCTGCCGAAATCATATTAATTCCCCGGTCATGCCAATATTGGATTGTTTTCCTGTCGCACGCGCCGGTGGAAACACCGATGCTCTTTTTATTCTCTTTCAGTATAGCGATGGCCTCATCAATAAGGGCTGTTGTCCTTTCCCCGAATACCTGGTTAATTTCCCCAATGGACGCTGATAAGTCGCAAGGGCCGAAAATATATGCGTCAATATAAGGGTTTTTTACAATCTCAGGCAGGTTCTTCACCGCAGTTTCCGTCTCGATTTGAATGCAGCGGCAAATTTCCATACTTTTTTTCTGAATGTATTCATCGCTGTCCTCCTGCCCGTAGCTTACTGCCCGAATCGGCCCGAAGCCACGAACCCCATAAGGGGGGTACAAACAGCTTTTCATCGCCGTCTCCGCCTCTTTCGCGGTGTTAATCATCGGAAAGATAATGCCCGTAGGACCCATCTCCAATACCCTTTTTACCAATACCTTATTATTTTCCGGTATCCGCACCAGCGTACTTGTTCCACCGGCACGAGCTGCGATTAGATGGTTCTGCAGGGCCTGATAATCAATAGCCGTATGTTCGGTATCTATCCAGAGGAAATCAAATCCTACCCCCGCCAAAAGCTCGCTGACGCATGCATCCCCCAGGCTTACATGCATACCGGCTATTTCTTCGCAATTGTGCAGTTTATCTTTTAAATATCCCATGCCGTCTCTCTCCTTTCTTATTGCGGCTGTCAAATGATATAGTGAATCGCGCCGATGCGCAAGCAGGTCATCCATTTTCTAACGAAAATTGGAGACAAGTAATAACAATATTTGTAGAGTTGTTAGGTTGTACTACAACTATACAACCATACATCTTCTATGTCAATAAAAAATGTATTCATATTGTTAAATACGTTATATATATACAAATTTGAAATGGTAGATTTGTTGAATATGCACTATTTTAATCATATCAAGCCTATATGACTGAAATCAACTTATTATTTTTTATTGCTTGTGTTATACTTTTGTCCATAACAGGAATCAGTGAGGATGGTATTGATTTGTCGAGGGCTGTGCACCGCTGCGTGTCCGATGGGAAAAATATATACCTTGTCCATGGCGGGCCGGATTTATATGTTATGCCTATAGGCACTGATGGGCATAGTCCCGCAAATATCGATAATCCTGATGAAATGGATATTTGTAATATTGCCCTTGACACCTACGGAAGGATTCATCTTCTCATGGCAGGGCAAGATAATGAGAAGTGGTTTATCTGTCGGCTTGACGAAAACTGCCATGTTGACAAAACCATTGATATTTCCGCGTATTTTGAAACAAAACATATGCCGCTTTGGTTTTTGATTGATAAAGATGGTACATATTATTTTAAATGGGCTATAAGCAGGAACGGTATTGTTGTTGATAGTGAAGGTGTCCTCAAACACAGGTTCACCGGCGGAACAGATACAAACCTTTTGTTATTGAGCCCATATAGCGGGGTTTGGGCTTATGATTACGAAAATGGAATTATGGAAAACCGTGTGCCGTTATCTGAAATTGGTTTTGACCCCAATACAGAATTTTATCCCCTTACGTTTTTACCTGATGGCCGGTTAATCCTATTAGGTAAAACTGTAAACAATAATCCTATAGACGGTGTAAGCGATGAAAATTTTAAGGATTGGCTTCTTAAATATATCCCGGCAGGGAAATAGGGATGTAAGCATGGCCATAAAACAAGCATTCTTCCTTCTGATTTAAGCCATAGCCTGCTATAGCATGGAGGTGGACAATATGAAAAAGCATATCATATGGATTTTTCTTATATTGTGTTTTTTATTTATTGGATGCGGTACGAAGCCATCTACAGAGGCGGAAACAAAAACTTTAACATTAGCAGTCATTGAAAACGAATCGTATCTGTCATCATCAAAGCTAATACAATGGATAAATTTGTATAATGAAAACCATTCCGATGTAAAAATTGAGGTTGTGAATTATTTAGATAATTACTCTGACCCATTGGAAGCCCTTAAGCAAATCAAGATTGAAATCAGTGCCGGAAAAGGGCCTGACATGATTAATTTTGGCAGTCAATATTCGCCGCTCGATGCATCCTCCGGCATGTTGGCCGATGTATACCCTTTCATACAAAATGATACGTCATTTGAAAAGCAAGACTTTTTTTACAATATACTCGCCTCCTTTGAGGTAGGCGATAGCCTTTATATGCTTGTCCCTGATTATAGGATAGACTCCTTTGCTACGGTTAACAGCCGTCTCTCTGGCTTGGGGAAAATGAATATGGGGCAATTAATAGATGCTTACCATACATTGGATAATAAAGGCATTCTTTTTCCTGGAGAAACAAAAAAAGCTGTTTTCGGAATGCTTTGTTATGGTAACCTGGAAAATTATGTTGATTGGGAGGAAGGAAAATGTCATTTTGACAGTGACAGCTTTAAAAGTATCTTACATTTTTCCAACCAGTTCCCATTAAATCTCAATATGGCTAATGATTACTCTGCGAAAGAAATTTTTGCGGAGGGTCATGCCCTTTTGTATCCGGTCTCTATTGACAATGTTTATGGAACAGCCAGAATAAGAACTCTATTTGGGGAAACACCGGCTTATATCGGTTATCCATTTGATTCAGGCAATGGGAATCTGGCGGCAGTTGTCGATATTGCTATCGGCATCAGCTCAACAAGCAAAAACAAAGAAGAAGCATGGGAATTTATAAGAAGCCTTCTGGACAGGGAATTTCAAGAAAGCATCGAAAGGGGATTGCCGCTGCGCATCAGCTCGTTGGAACAAAAGTTAGAGGACGCAGGGAAAACAAGCTTTGATTCCAATGGGGAAAAGGAAGTGAAAGAGCGGCTTGTTTTTGACGGCGAAGAGCCTGTTAATATCTATGAAATTTCTGATGAAGATGCAGAAGCACTTAAAGCAATTATTCGTCAAATTGAGTTTAGCATGGCCACTGATTTTAATCTGTATAGCATCGTTTTAGAAGAGGCAGATTACCTGTTTAACGATGGCCGGAATGTGGATGACGTGGCAGACATTATTCAAAACCGGGCAAGCATATATATCAATGAAATGAGATAACTGCGATAAGCAAAATATAAGACTTCCTACCAATTATTCACCGCATGCTCCGCGAAGGAAACCACATCCTTCACTTCCAGTTCCGTTCCGTCATCCAGCACGGCCTTGCCGCTGAACGTACCGAACATCTGGTGGCAGCAATTATCCACCCATAGCAGCTTCACGGCCGTTGTCCTGTCATATGTGGGAGTCAATGATAAATCCAGCCTGCCTTCCCTGTCTTTGATATGCCAGGGCTGCATATAATTTTCCCCCAACAAAAAATCAACCTTTCCCAGCTTATGGCTCTTCCCTTTATAAAAAAGAATATTTTCGCTGGCAGTATCCGTATTGCCAAAACCGCAGCCCAGATTAAAGCCGAACATTTGGCCATCCAGATATCCGGTACCATTGCTCCAGTACCACTCATTGTGGAAAGGCCATACGCCCCGCCCCCAATCCAAAAGGCCGAAGGAATCCTCTTTTGCGAACCGCCAGCACCTTTTCCCCTTCCGTACATAGCCCTTCGCTGCCATGCAATTAATCTTCTGGTTATAGTAAAAAGCATGTTCATCCTCATCAAAGGGAACATTAATTACCAGGGAATCCGGATTGCGCCGTTTCATGCAAATATCCGCCCGCACATCTTTCCAGGCACATCTCAGCCTGCGTTTATCCCCTTTTGCTTCAAAACTCATATAAACCCCGCCTTTGTTGTAGGCCAAAATGTGGTTCTCTTCCCCATCCTGGGGCATGTGTAAAGACCCAAAGGGAAGCGGCAGTATTTTATTCAGGTCTAACAGCTTTACACCTTCCACAAAATCAAACAGCATCAGGCTCACTTGCCCGGCATAGGACGCATGCCCGATAGTAAACTGCAGACACAGCCTGTCATTCGATACCTGGTAAAAATCCCATTCCTTGATTCTCCATGGCAGCGCTTTAATGGCAGTTCTGTCATACTGTAATGTGCTTCTCCTGGAAAAGCCAGGCATAGGGCGGCCTTGCCTGTCCAGCACAGGACCGTGACTTAATATTTCTTTTTCCATAGGCGGCAACTCCTTTTTTTGTGCTTGTTTAGTCTATTTGGCCGGTTACCGGTCAGCTCATGGTCCTCGTTTTTCTCCGGCAAAGCCTCACCTTGTGACAAAGCACAAATAGATTTATCTTTTGAGTTCCCTGAGGGCTTTGATATCTAATCCAACTTCTTTTATTCATAGAATCCCAAAGAGCAATATTGGCTATGGCATCCTCTGCCACCGCCGTTTTGGAATACTTCATTTTTCCTTTACATCAGACTTTGGAGAAGCATTGGTCAGTATAATGGCCTATAGTTCTATATCCTTTTCATTAAATTGTTTCTCTACAATTTTTATATTTCCTTTATAATCTTTGCGAATCATTCGTTCCAAATTAACATATTCCGGACTCGCTTTTAAATTTGGCGTTGAAGATGTCACTATTGCTCTTGCATATACATGTCCAAATTTACAGAAAACTTTTTTATACAATAATAAAGTTCCCTTAAGCTGAATCAAGGCTTTGGACACATTAACACCTTTGAGTTCTGTTATAACAGCAATTGGAGATGTATCACCAATGACAAATAAATAATCACATTTACTCGTATTCAGTGGAACAGACTTATCTTCCTCTATTATCCCACCATCCATTTTATATAAAATCACATGGTTTCTCTTTGTATTTTCAAGCACATATCTTTTTTTATTCTCTTCACACTTTACTGCCGAACGTCTGTCCGATGACTCAATACAGTTCATCCTATTTTTATTATCACATTTCTCTAAAGAATTATTTCGCAGTTCTTCATTAATACATTCTTCTAATTTTCTACAAATCATTCATCTATCTCCATAGTAATAAGCTCATCAAGTTCACTATTTGTAATAGACGATACTTCATCAATATAATTTGTATTAATCATATGACTTTCCTCATCTAACAAAGATTCCAACACCTTTTCAGAATTGTCCACTTTATAGGCGGCGAAGTTTTCATAAGACACTCTTAGATTTTTAGGAATAACAATCTTATTTAACTTTGTATGCTGATTCTCCACTTTTTGCGAATATAATAATATATTCGTAGAAGTAAGTATATATGGACTATGTGTTGTTATAATAACCTTACTGTTCGTTGAATTTATCATTAACGAAATGAGATTCATAACATCCTTTTGCGCAATCGGAAATAAATGTGCTTCTGGTTCTTCAATTATAACAAATCTTTTTTTCTTTTCCAAAATTGTCGCAAAGGCAAGCATCAATATCCACAATACTTCCTGCTGACCAGACGAACCATACATCAGTTTAACCCAATGATACTCATCAAAATAAATTTTTTCACCATCGTTCTCGCTTATATAGTCTGCTTTCAAAATTTTCTTAATCAATCCATATACCTGCTCTACTGCTGCATTATTTATCTGACCTTTTATCGTTTTTACATAGTCTGTAATCATTTCCGGAATTTTAGTTCCAAACTTATTTTTTGTTATTTTTATCAGTTTAATAAATTCCTGCATAGTCAAATCCATCTCATCAGTAGAAACATCCTGTAACTGCTCCGACATGGTTGCTAACAAACTTCTACCGGCTGGAATATAAATAATTTCGTCATCGTTTTCAAATACCAAAAACAACCGTTCATTTAAATGGCGTTTCATTACCCCCACAGCAGTTATATTATCTAAAAGACTCTTTGTATTGAAATTATTTAAAAACATTTCAGAAGCTTCATTAATCAATCCCAAAAGTTCTTCTTTTAATTTAGCATCAAGAGAAAATCGTACATAGCCATCACTGTTTAAGAAAATATTAATATGTTTTCCTGCAAACATATAGGAAATATTAAATTTCTGCATATGTTTAGTTTTTCCAAAGCACCCCATAAACTGCTTTGTCAAATATTTCATATAATTATTGAAATACTCATTTTTATGATTCTGTGTAAACTGTGCTGCATCCATCAGATAATCCAAGGTATAATCTCTTATCTTTTGAACAAAATATACAACCTTACAAATTGTACTTTTACCAGAAGCCTGAGCACCTATAAATATCTGAAAATTTTTATTTATATTTATCTGTGCCTCTTTTATCGGTCCAAAATTTTGTATGACAACTTTATTTTCCATAATCAGAAATCACTTCTCCATTGCTTTTATAGTTCATATTAGATATTAAGATTATAATAGAACAGCATATAATTTACAACATATAATAGCCTATAAAGTAAGGCCGCAGACTATTCTACTATTTTTATTATATATCCAAAAGGTGCTTTGCACTATCCGTCTGCACTTCCTCCACCCCCACAATATCCCCTATAGGAATCCTCATTCCGTCGGCCATAACCACCATCTGTCCATAGGCATCTATCTTTTTCACCCGTCCGGCCACGGTCACATAGCTCCCCCCTTCCTTCCTGTCATCCGGCCGAAAATAAGTAATGGACGCTTCCGGATAATCATATTCCCCCTCATGACTCGGCATCCTCTTTTGCCCCCGCTCCTCTATCCTATGCTGCAGCATCCGCAGCTTCTCATCCAGCCTCTCCTTCACATCCTCATCCAGCTCCACCCGTTCCTCCGTCAGTCGCCCCGTTTCCCGTATAGCTTCGCCATAACCCGTCAAAGCCGCAAAAGGCGAAAACTGCGCCGCCCGGTCAGCCCTGGACATCTGTGGATGAACCCTCGAAACATGATGGTCAAGCCCAATAATATCATCATAATTTCCCATACCAGCCTCCATAATCCCCCACTGCCAAAAACACCCATTACTCTTACTCCACCCTCCATACACTATCGCCCCACAAACTCCTATTCCCCTTCATGCCCTATGCCCCCCAATCTGCCTGTTCCGCTCCGCCGTCATAGCCCCCTCTTCCAAGTTCATCCCTTTCAGGATGGCATTCTTCCCGAATTTATTTTTAATATCCAACATGGCCTTTTGCAGCTTCCGTTCCTTCTCCAAATCCGCCTCTTCCTCCGCTTTCTGTTTTTCCAACGCCTCATAATCAGTAAAAAGCTCCAACTGTTCAAAGGAAACCTCCTCTTCCTTCTTCGCCATACTTTCTTCCACCACCCGGTTAGCCGTAACAGCCACCCGCCTGACAAACAGATTTTTATCCACAATATCATCGTATAACTGTGTCACCGCATCCATTATCTTTTTCGTAGAAGAAGTCCTGCTTACCAGATTTACCGTCCCATGGGCATGTTTCGGCACTCTGCGCCCATAATGGTCCACCGTCACCGGCCCCTGATACCGCTTCCTGATTTCCGGGTCGGTCAGGTTTTCGATATCGTAGCCTACCGTCAACACCATCTGGTCCGTTACAAGCCCTTTCCCCACTAAATCCAAAACAAGCAAATCCGTCATTTCCCGCACAATCAGCCTTCCTTTTTCAAAAGAATATGGGCTTTGGAGCACCTGCCCGGAGCATATGCTATTGCTTTCCGGCTTATATGCCTTCACATCGGCAATCGTACATGGTTCCCAGCCCCAGGCATGGTCGATGAGCAGTTCTGCATTGATGCCAAACAGCTTGTATAGCAACTCTTCGTTGTGGTAATCCATGGGCTTCCCTATGGAGCATCTCGCCACATCGCCCATGGTAAATATCCCGTTTTCCTCCAGTTTTCTTGCATATCCCCTGCCCACACGCCAGAAATCGGTAAGAGGCCGGTGATTCCACAGAAGTTTCCGGTAACTCATTTCATTCAACTGGGCAACGCATACCCCATTCTTATCCGGCCTTACATGTTTGGCCTCAATATCCATGCCACCTTAGCCAGGTAAAGATTCGGGCCAATCCCGGCCGCTGCGGTAATACCTACCGTTTCCCGCACATCCAGTATCATCTTCCTGGCCAGTTCCCTGGCCGTAAGGCGATATGTGGGCAAATAGTGTTCCGCGTCAATAAATACTTCATCAATAGAATAAACATGAATATCTTCCGGGGCGATATATTTCAGATAAACATTATATATTTTCGTGCTGTATTCCATATACAGCGCCATCCGGGGCGGCGCTGTGATATAGGACAGGGAAAGTTCAGGCGAAGATTTCAGCTCCATATCGTCATAAGAATCCCCCACAAAAGCATGCCCCGGCGCTTTTAGGAGGCGTTCCGCGTTCACTTCCTTCACTCTCTGCACCACCTCGAAGAGCCTGGCACGCCCTGAAATCCCGTAAGCCTTTAAAGATGGCGATACCGCCAGGCAAATCGTCTTCTCTGTACGGCTTGCATCAGCAACTACCAGATTGGTTGTCATGGGATTCAAGCCCCTCTCTTTGCATTCCACGGAAGCATAAAATGATTTTAAGTCAATGGCGATATAGCAATGTTTTTCCTCCTGCATTTCTATAACCATGCTCCTTCCATAAGCCCTTTTCGTCATTCTCCCTTCCAAGTTTTAACGCTTTCGGGAGATGATATACTTATTATAATCGAACTTATGTTCTTTTTCAATGAATATTTTGCATTTGGAAATATTTTCTGTTTTTATAAACACTTCTTTTTTAAAAAACTTTCCTACCCCAAAGGCAATAAACGCCAACGCCAGGTCATTCGCCGATTAAAGGCCAGTGCCAGCTCCATGCTTTTCCCGGACAGCTCCTCCTGATACGGGGCTGTTCCCACTCCCACAAGCGCATGGGAAAAATCCACATCGGATACTTGAATCTTTTGTCCGTTAAGGAAAGCGCCCTTCCCTTTTTCCGCTAAAAACATCTCATTATTCATGGTCATTTAAAGGTCATCCAGAGAGACTAAACCTTTTCTATGCCTTTCTTCGCCTCACTTTTTATACAATACATACCGCTCATACCAAACCCCTTTATCTTCCACCCTGTCTTCCCGCAAAAACCCCAGCTTCCGGCAAAGGCATATGGAAGCCCTGTTGCCCTCCCGCACCAATGCCTGTATCCTCTCAAATCCCAGCTCTTCCTGCCCGTATGTCACAATAGCCCTACAGACTTCATAAGCATACCCCTTCCTCTGGTACGGCACTCCGATGACGAATCCCAATTCCGGCATATCGAAGCCCGCCCTCCAGCTAAGCCCGGCGCGCCCTATCACCTCCTTGTTTTCTTTACACACAATGCTCCATAATCCATATCCATAAAAGCCATAAATCTTTTCGATATAACTTTTCGTATACTCTATTTCCGCTTCCATTTCCGGAAATAAATTTTCCATATAATACGTAATGGAAGGCTCTGCATAGATACGGTAAAAAGCTTCCACATCCTCCACCGTCATTTCCCGGATAACGCACCTCTCCGTTTCCATCACGGTCCACGGCTTCCCAGCCAAGCGTAGATATATCTTTTCCAAAGACTGCCAGTCCAGCTCTCCTATATCCGCAACCGCATATATTGCCCCTGACAAATCTTCCTGCTGATTATTCTCATGCAACCAGGCAGCAACATACCTTCCCCTTTCCTGTAATTTATGCAGAGCAGAAGGGGAATCCGTCACGAATAGTATTCTGTCTTTCGCACAATCTCCCAAAGTCAAAATCTCTTCCGCCAATACTGCACCGGAAGAATTCCGGGCATTGTGCCTAATGCCAAACTGCATTCCATTCAGAGCCCTGGCCTTATCCATATAATAAATGTCCACCCTCCTATCCCCCATATTCTCCCTCATCTTCTCCACCGCCGCCTTCTGTCCTTCATCCGCCGCAATCAAAATTACCCTCTTCAACATATCCTCCCCTTTCTCACTCCCTCTGCCCAAGTGTTTTCTGCTTCAGGGCTTGCTGCAATGTTTGGCATGCCAAGCTTTGAACAAAATATATTGTCAGAATATTCTCACAGCCCACCCTCCCGCAATTGACTTATTCACCCTATTTACTAATCCGTTATTTTCGTCTACAATATAACAGTATCATAAAACAAACTATCACAGAAGGGAAGCAAAACAATGGCACAGAATCCGATTGTCACTTTTACAATGGAAAATGGGGATGTTATCAAAGCGGAATTATATCCCGAGACAGCACCCAATACAGTAAACAATTTTATCTCTTTAATCAACAGAAATTTTTATGACGGCCTGATTTTCCACCGTGTTATCCGCGGCTTTATGATTCAGGGCGGCGACCCGGAAGGTTCTGGGATGGGCGGCCCCGGCTACGGCATTAAAGGTGAATTCGCCCAAAATGGCGTGTCCAATGATTTGAAACATACGGAAGGTGTCCTTTCTATGGCCAGGAGCATGCACCCTGATTCCGCCGGCTCACAGTTCTTCATTATGCATAAAACAAGCCCGCATCTTGACGGCGCATACGCGGCGTTTGGAAAGGTAATCGAAGGGATGGACGCAGTAAACCGCATCGCCGAAACGGATACCGATTATTCCGACAGACCCAGGGAAGACCAGATAATGAAAAGCGTTACTGTAGAATGCTTTGGGGTAGAATATCCGGAACCGGAGAAGGTGTAAACCAGCCCAAAAGAAAGGCTAAAAAAGTGTCTTCGACACTTCATGAAGAACCTTCGGTTCTTCGTCAATTTATATCCGTCTGGCGACGGAATTTCCTATAAGGTAAAAAAAGCAGCGGCATTTCGATTCTGCCGCTGCCTGTCCTTTTCATCAATTTGTGCAAGGGCATTTGCCAACGTCTGCTCCAAATCTTTTTCTTTTCTCGGTTTGTACACCTTGAATTCAATGATGTAGGCATAATCATTCTCTTTATCCCGTGGCTTCAATATGATATCATAGCGCCCAAATCCGCTTTCTCTGTTGGATTTAATGGTAAATCTTCCCGCCAGGTCCACAATCAAGCCCAAAACAAATCCATGGTAAAACCGCTCTGGGGCATCTTTTGATGATGCACTTTTTGACACATCAAAATTTGAGAAACTCGCAAGTGCGATGTCATTCATAAACTCGTTCATGGACTCCACATCATCCATCAGCATTGCCTTAATGAAATCATTATATGGAATATGTGCATTATCCTTAAACCAACTGTCCACCATGTTTTTAAACATCATGGCAACTTCCTTATTTGTAAGCATCAGCATATAGCATTCCTCTTTATATTCCCCTATAGTTTCCACTTCAAGAACCTTTAAATATCCTGTCGCCAGCAGCAGGCTCCAAACTGCATTTGCACTGTATCCCAGTTGATGAAAGATAATCTGCTCGCGCCATACTTCCCCCTTTTTTTTAATAAATGATGTGATAGACCAGGGATTATAGATATCCGTATAGCTTCCAAATGTAAATCCATCGTACCAGGATTTTACATTTTCTTTCTCGCTTCCAAGCCCCATATCATCCAGAACGCCAAACACCTCATCCTCCGTGAAGCCGAATGAAGCTGCAAACTCGTTCGAGGTTGTTGTAACCACATCTAGGTTATTTAAGCCTGAAAAAATACTTTCTTTTGAAATCCTTGTAATTCCTGTTATGATTCCGCGGTATAAATGCGGATTCGTCTCGAATGTATTGTCAAAAAAGCTTCGGAAAAACCCCACTGCTTCATCCCAGGGCCATGCAAAGGACTAGGCCGCCCATCTTATGCCGGAATCCTATCACCTTCCAAATATCCTCATCGGTCAATCCTTCCGTTCATATTTTGTTCATATTGATTTAAAAAAAACTTAAATTCATTCTCATTCTTTAGACATTTCTTTTGCATATACTAAATTCATAAGATACACAAACAAAAAACATGCTAGCCAGAGTTAATTGATTTTTTAAATAACTTTTTCATAATAAATGCCAAGTAAAGAAAACTTTACTTGGCATCCTCCCTTTTTGGGGCAAATCGCCCGTTAAGGCTGGACGCCAAAAGAATTTCAAAGCTTTTAGATATTCGATTTACAAATCCATATAAAATTCCGCAATAATTTCTTGAAAATTTTGTCAATTTTCTCATTGACTTTACTATAGTAAAGTAATAAAATAATGATATTACAAAGAGCGTAATGATAAGCGCTCTTTTTTTGATATTTTACATATGATTATATTTTTATGAAGGAGGTGTATCATGATATGGGCGGCTAGTGCCTTATCATGAAAATGTATGGATGGATTTCTTCAAATTGTAACAAGTATCAACGGCGTCCTTAACGATTTTATATGGGGGCCGGTCATGCTGGTTATTTTTCTTGCCGTGGGCCTTATGTTCACCGTTCGCACAAAAGTATTCCAGATATCCCATTTCAAATACTGGATAGATGTCACTTTTCTCCAGTTGTTTAAAAAGGATTCGGCCCATGTCAGGAAAACCGATGACAAACATGCCATATCCCAGTTCCAGTCTCTTTGTACTGCCTTGGCAGCTACTATTGGCGTAGGGAATATTTCCGGTGTGGCGGTGGCCCTCGCATTAGGCGGGCCAGGCGCTATCTTCTGGATGTGGCTGTCCGCTTTCCTTGGAATGATGACCAATTACGCCGAAAATACTTTAGGTATCAAATACCGTTATAAGAACGAAAAAGGCGATTGGGTTGGCGGCGCCATGATTTATATCGAAAGAGGTCTGGGGTGGAAATGGCTTGCCGTTATATTCTCCGTTTTCTGTGTGCTGGCCTCCTTTGGTATTGGCAATATGTCCCAGGGCAATGAAATTGCCAACGGGCTTTACAATTCCTTTTCCGTTCCCAAATGGGCTACCGCGCTTATCGTAATGCTTTTGGCGGGCCTTGTTATCGTCGGAGGCATCAAACGAATCGCTTCTGTTACAGAAAAGTTGGTGCCTTTTATGGCCATTACATATATCATCGGCGCCCTTGTAGTAATATTTGCCAATGCTTCCGCCATTCCAGATGCCTTCGGCTCCATCTTTGGAAACGCATTTCGCCTTTCTTCCATGGGTGGCGGCATCGCCGGTTTCACCATTATGATTGCCATGAGAAGGGGAATTTCCAGAGGTGTATTCTCCAATGAAGCGGGTCTTGGCTCTTCCGTTATGGTCCACTCCGCTTCCAATGTAAAAGAACCTGTTGTACAGGGTATGTGGGGAATCTTTGAAGTATTTGCCGATACTTTGGTGGTATGTACTTTGACTGCCCTTACCATCCTCACTTCCGGCGTTTATGATTACACAGAATATGCAAAATATATCGGCACTGATTTACCGGAAACATTAAAAAGCGGCGTTGCCCTTACCAGTTCAGCCTTTGAATCCGTATTCGGTTCCGTAGGCGGCGGCTTTATCTCCATCGCCGTTATGCTCTTCGCCTTCTCCACCATCTTAGGCTGGTCCTACTACGGGGAGAGGGGCATTGAGTATCTTTTCGGCCTAAAAGCTGTACCGGTATATAAATTAATCTTCATCCTCATTATCTTTATTGGATGCAACGCTTCATTGAAGCTGGTAGTAGATATCTCTGATACGTTCAATGGATTTATGGCCCTGCCCAACTTAATCGCCGTCACCCTTCTGTCCGGCCAGGTAATTGCCCTGACGAAGGAATATATCGCCAAGGTGAAGGCGGGGAAAGAAACCGTTGGTGGGGACGAAATGTAGGGGCATACTGTATTTAGGGCTGCCATGTTTTGCAGGCTTCGGTTTAGAAAAGCCCCTGCAAAACATGCAGCCCCCAAATACAATAACAATATGCCCCTGACAGACACATCTCCAGCTATCCTACATCCAATTCACCGTATCATTAGAAGAATGGAATTCCATCGGCTGCTGCAGCGCACTTTCTTTCAAATGCTGTATTACCCTCACCAGGATAAAAATCGAAAGCCCGAAATTAATCACCCAGAAATAGGGAATATTAAACGGCAGGTACGATATCGCTGCCTTAATCGCCAAAGGCAGAACCCTGCTGTAAATACCAAGAAGGTAAAGCTGCCCAAAGGTAAGCTGGTATTTCATGCAGGATGCTACTATCATCCCGATTAATGCTACAAAAAGCACGCCGAAGAAAAAGAATGCAGTCATGAATATGTATGCAATAACCATGCAAACCACAATAACCACATAAATGGAAGGCACTAATGCCATAAGGTCATCCTTGGAATATTCCAAATCCAGTTCATCGAAGTAATACTGCTGCATAGTTCCGTTATTTTTAAAAATAACTTTTTCCGAGTCTATCAAAATCACCTGGCTATAGCTGTAATAATAAGGTGCCAGTTCGTCTACATCATAAAACACTTCATCCGGATTCGTATCAATCCAAACACAGGTATCCCCATCATCTACCTCGATGACATCATCTACCCACAGCACACCGTCCTCCAGTTTGAAATCCGGTACTACCTCCTGGATTGCATCGGACAAACCCAGTCCATTCATCTGGAAGAAGGGTACTATCATTGTAAGCAGGAAATAAAGAAGCATTAGCACTACACCAAACAAAAATACTTTCGATTTCCTGTTATTCAAAAACTCTTTATAGCTCTTAAAATTATAAACAGCCAATCCCATTTCCTTAAAAATATTCATGCTTTATGACGTCCTTTCTACTATCCTCATATTCCTAATAAGTCGAAAGTATGGCTAGGGCAATGCCAAATACAATTCCCAATGCCGCCGCTAAAATAACAATATCCAACAGAACCCTGACTACTACATTTATTTTCCTGTTGCAGGAAACGGAATATGTAGCCATCAAACCTATGACTGCCACCAAAGCACCTATTGCCCCGTTCAAGCAGTTGATAAAATGCAGCACCACAAATATCCATGCCCATCCCGGCAGTTTCTGCGGCACATAATCTTCTCCTGTAGCACAATCCTTGTCATCAATAATCAGCCTGGCGCTGCCCATCATATTTACCACTAAAAGAGCCATTTTAGAGCCTACCGGCACACGGTATTCCGAATTGAAAAAACCTCTTTTATTGTACAGTTTCCTAAACTTATACGCTTCTCCATTGACCAATACTTTTGCACCCCTGCGTTCAACCGTATAAGCCTTTTCGTCAACTCTGACATCCCATTTTTTACCCACTCTTTTACCCTCCGAAAATTATTATTTTAAATCGGGTAGGGGAATAATTTTTCTCCTACCCGCCGCGCGCCCTGTGCGCCGCATAGCGGCTTGTTTCCTCTGCACGGGGCTGTGCAATCAAGCAGGGAAGAGCCATCTTCCCCTACCCGTGCGCCGGGTGTCCGTCAGCTTGCTGACACATTTCATTTGGACGCCCGTGTGCATAAAAAGGCTGTCCACAACGGGCAGCCCTTTTATCTTACATACTTTACTTCTTAAGCTTTTCCTACAGAGCCAAATAATTCCATTTTTTCTTTTACTGTCTGTTTGATTGCTTCGAAACCAGGAGCAAGCAGTTTACGCGGGTCAAATCCTTTACCCTGCAAATCCTTGCCATCTTCCACATATTTACGTGTAGCTGCTGCAAAAGCAAGCTGGCACTCTGTATTAACGTTAATCTTTGCTACACCCAAGCTGATTGCTTTCTTAATCATGTCAGCCGGAATGCCTGTGCCGCCGTGAAGTACCAGAGGCATTTCCCCTGTCAACTGCTGGATAGCATCCAATGTCTCAAAGGACAGCCCCTGCCAGTTTTCAGGATATTTACCATGGATGTTGCCAATGCCTGCTGCCAGGAAATCAATGCCCAAATCTGCAATTTCCTTGCACTCATTCGGGTCTGCACATTCGCCCATACCAACTACGCCGTCTTCTTCGCCGCCTATTGAGCCTACTTCTGCTTCGATAGAGATTCCTTTGTCATGAGCAGCAGCAACCAGTTCTTTTGTCTTCGCTACGTTTTCATCAATCGGATAATGGGAGCCATCGAACATAACGGATGAAAATCCTGCTTCGATGCATTTATAGCAGTGTTCATAGCTGCCGTGGTCCAAATGAAGGGCTACCGGAACAGTAATGTTCTGGTCTTTGATAAGGCCATTAACCATACCAACTACTACGTCATATCCGCCCATGTATTTGCCTGCACCTTCGGATACACCGAGGATAACAGGGGAGTTATTTTCCTGAGCCGTCAAAAGAATAGCCTTTGTCCACTCAAGATTGTTGATGTTAAACTGTCCTACTGCATAGTGGCCAGCTTTTGCTTTTTGAAGCATTTCTGCTGCTGATACTAACATTTCATTTACCTCCATATGATGATTTTGTAGAATTTCCTAGAGATATTATAATACATTCTTTTTAAAAAGGAAATAGTTTATTGCTTTTTATATTACTTCAACTTCATACAGTGCTGCCAAACTGTATCTACCCCCAGGTATATCCCATACCCGAGGAACGTTCCAAGCACGTTCCCCAACAAATCATCCCATTCCATCAGCCCTCTTTGAAGTATCAGTTGAGACAGTTCGACGGTAAGGGATATAAAAAAGCCGGTCAGCATCGTCAGGGCGAATACTTTTTTCTTCCTCCGTTTCCCATGTCTTATTAATATAGGCGCTAACATTCCTACCGGTAAGAAAAGGATATAATTCAGTATAATTTCAATCCAAAGATAGGCGGAACCGTTTAAAGCACGCTTGTAACTCCAAAGAAACGTAAGCTCATATTGCGGACTGCTGTACCTTGGCCGAAATGCAATGGTATACAAATACAGCAGATAGCCATATATGGACAGCCCTGCGGCAGCAAAAGGTTTCCCTTTGCTATACTTGTTTTTCGGGTAAAATATTTGAACAGCAAAAAAAGCAGCCATACCTACTAAAACACATATCGCCGCATTTTTTGTACTAAAACTATGATAAAATCTTACGAACAGCCTGCGGAAGTAATAATAGTTTTCTTCCGAAAGCAGTTCTACGCCTATGTTATGGAAGAATCGCCGCACAGGAAGCGGAATTACGGATTTTATATTAATGGTGCATGACCTCCCTCAAAGACTGTTTCTCTATTTTAAATTATAACACCTTTCGCTTTAAAGCGGAATATTTCCATGTTTTCTTCTTTTATGAAATTTGTTAACTCTTTTGCATCGAATGAGATTAGTCACCGCATGATACAATGTCTCCCTGGTATCCTCTATTTCTATTAGTTTATCAATATATCCTTGCTCTAATCCTTTCTTATAGTTGATTACCTCCCTTTCGTATTCTTTTTTCTTTTCTTTTATGAATCGCTCTTTATCCTCGCCGTTTTTCCCTTTTATATCTTTCGCATAGAGTACTTCCACCGCCCCGCTTGCACCCAAAACAGCAACCTCTGCCGTTGGCCAGGCATATACATAATCTGCCCCTAGGTGTTTGCTGTTCATAGCAATATATGCACCCCCATATGCTTTACGGACAATTACATTTATTTTAGGCACGGTCGCTTCTGCAAATGCATATAAGAGTTTTGCACCATGCCGAATAATTCCTTTTTTCTCTTGAACTATACCTGGCATATATCCCGGCACATCCGTATACGAAATAAGAGGAATACCAAATGCGTCACAAAAGCGGACAAAACGCGCTGCCTTATCGCTTGTATCACAATCCAAAACCCCTGCTATATAACTAGGCTGGTTTCCCACAACACCAACTGTAATTCCATATAGTTTAGCAAATCCAACTACTATTCCCTCTCCCCAAAGCGATGATACCTCAAAAAATGAATTATCATCAAAAACAAAATTGATGATTTCCCTGACATCATACGGTTTTCTTTTGTTAACGGGCATTTCAAATCGTTTGGCCGGAAGCTTTTTATAAATGTCTTTTGGCGGAATATGTATCTTTTCCTTATTATTTCTGGGCAGAATACTTATCAAATTGCGAATTGCCTGTATGCAGTCCAATTCTGTTGCATACCCAAATTGGCAAACACCGCTCTTGGACAAATGCATTTCATGCCCCCCCAGCTCTTCCGCTGAAATTTTCTCACATGTAACTGCCTCTATTACTTTTGGCCCGGTAATATACATCTGCCCTGTTCCTGCTACCATAAACATGAAATCCATGATAGCCGGAGAATATACCGCACCACCTGCACAAGGTCCGCTAATCACAGAAATCTGAGGTATAACCCCTGATGCTTTTACATTTCTATAAAAAATATCACCAAACCCTGCCAGCGAATCAATTCCTTCCTGTATCCTTGCACCTCCTGAGTCATTCATAGAAATAAAAGGACATTTCTTTTTCAAAGCAATATCAAGTGCATAAGCGATGTTTCTTCCGTGCTTTAGCCCCAGAGAGCCGCCCTTATATGTAAAATCCTGGGCTGCTACAATTACCTTCTTCCCTGAAATTTTCCCCTCGCAAACTACCACCCCATCCTGCTCATTTTCTGGAATCAGCTCCTTATATTCTCCGTTATCATAGATTAAATTCAGCCTTTCATATACGAACAGCTTCCCTTTGCCATGCTGCCTTTCTATCTTATTCCCATATGCACCCAGCTCTTTCATTGTTTCCTCCATATCCAGTCATTTTAGCTTTAGAAGCCCATTACTTTTGTCTGTCAGCAAACCTACTTTCATACATCTATCCTCTTTTTATTTCCCGTATAAAATATAATATTTTTTTACGCTTAATTACTGCCATACCAGCAAAAACAGACGCCAGAATAGCAATGATAAGCCATCTCGCAAAATTATTTTTATATATAATGAGCGAAAGTGGTATCATCATTAATGCCGCTAAAATAATCTGACCAATATCCTTTACTGGAAAAATAAACCTCGAACCCATAGATTTAGATGCCGAAAAGTGGATTATAATTAAAAGAATATAGCAGAATACCGTTATATAACTCGCTGCCATAAAGCCAAACATTTTCACAAATATAATATCCAATATTAAATTTGTAACTGACGCGATACCGGTAAATATGGCCGCATAATGGGCTTTTTTGTAAAAAGTCTCTAAACTCCCAAACTGTGTAATGATTAAATTAAATAATCCTCCAAGCATATAAGGCGGCAACAGGTAAACTGCCAGTAAATAGTTTGACCCCCCTAAAACCCTTACTAATTCCGGGCCAATCATTAAAACCCCAAACGTACAACCGATTACCAGCCAAAGAAATATCTTAAAAGCTTTTCTTATTGGCGGATATTCTTTCCGATTTAATTTATCATAGAACCATGGAGACCATGCGCTATTTAAACACTGAAGAAAAATAGTCATAATATGGCCGCAGCTTGTTGCTATCCCCACATAAGCTACCGCCTCGGCAGAAGAAAGGTGCTGTACTGTAATCTTGTCCGACGCCCCCATAATCTGCCCTGCAAGATAACTGAAAATCAGAGGTACAGCAATCTTAACAGCATATTTCCAGTAGATGATTCTAATGTTGTGGCTCTTCTTCAAAAACATCATATACAAAAACAGGCCACCTAAGGCCAGTGGCATATATTGCCCGAGAATCCTTCCAAACAAACGGTCATTTTCCAGCTTATAGGCCAAAAAAACTGCCAAAGAAGAACATATGAGAATTGCTCCAAAAGATACCGTTGAACTAATTTTATAGCGGTAACTTACCCTTTGCCGAACCTGAAACATCTCAAAAGCCGGATAAGTAAATAAATATACAAACATAATCAATATATATTTCCTATCCATTAACAGGACTTTTTCAAAAAACCCCGGAAACAACAGATAAACGCCCAAAACTGCACCCGTTATTATTGAGCTCAAAACTAAACATGAAGAAATGTAGGAATTTAAAGAATACTCATCCTTAAAATCAAACCTTGCCCTATTAATCGTTGCATAAACTTCAGCCCCACAAATGATAAGGAACATAGACTGCCAGTTTGCAAACACATGAAAATTGCCAAATTGTTCTGTTGTCAGAATCCTTGAAAAAATAGGAGTTGTGATAAACACCATTGCTCTGGTCAAAAAATTAGATATTGTATACCATAAACCAGATTTTAAAATTATGTAAGAATCTTTATTTTTATTATCCATTTCTTTTTCATTTCCTGCTGCTTTCCAAATATCTTAAAGGCACATCTATTTACAAAAAGCAGTTTTCCGTACTGTAATATTATCTATTTTTATTTACTAATCGCTTATTTGTTATGGGATTTTGTTTCATCCATAAACCAAGTACCCCTAAAAGCCCCCAAAAAAATTTATGATACCAAAATGAATTAGACAAATATAGCTTTACGCAGCAGCAAAGAAAGATAATCAGCAATGCTGCCCATTCATTATCTTGATTCTTTATAAACATTCCAATGATACTTGCCACTAAAATAATAATCAAAGCAGTTCCTATTATCGTTCCGTAATCAATCCACAGTTCGAGAAAAATATTATGGCAATATCCCCAATAATAGGATTTGCCTATAATATACCTGTCCCCATAAAAGCCTGCACCCCTTATCCCATTTTCCTTAATTATTTCCATGGAGATTTTCCAAATTTTATTTCTTCCGGAATCACTAAGAATCTCCCCTGATAAAATCATTTCTATCAATCTGCCCGATATATTCATTCGAGTGGCTATTGATACTATTATTTCCTGCATTTTTTCAAATCCAATGTTTATGATTACTAAAGCACCGAATACAATACCAAAAACAATTTCCATTTTCCTTGTACGGTTTTGCATAGTCCTCCATCTTTGAATAAAAAATAGAGCTATGAAAAGCGTCACCCCCACAACAGCCCCTCTGGAGCCTCCCATTATCATAATTAAAAGCCCCAGAAGCGAAGCACAAGCATAAGATATTTTTTTCGATTTTAAATATAAATATATAAAGACAATACAACAAAATGCCATATTATACCCAAAGTCCAAATTATAGCTATTTCTAATTTCATTCCCCTGATAGTCAATGGTAACCCAGTAGCCCCTCATCCAAAATCTTACAAATAGCAGTATATAATATATAAATAAAGGTTTTGCGCTGAGCAAAAGACAATTTAACAATTTTTTCTTATCGGAAAACAGTCCCACAAACAATAACATCCAAATACCGGACGAGAGGGGAAAAATCATTAGGTTTACCCCATACTCTCTATGTTGAAACCAATCACGGTACTCCGGATGAAGAATAGCCGACAAAAAAATTGTTCCGAATGCAAACAAATAAATCGGCCAAACCCTCAATTTATTTTTCTGCAATGTTCCAACAAAAGCAACAATAATCAAGCTAAAAAGGACAATATTCATAGTCCCTGATATCAACATTGCCTTTCCCGAAAATACAGGAATAAGATAATTTAAAATTGAACGTATCAAGTCACTGCACATATAGATAATAAACGCATATGCGACTATCCTATCAATACGTTTATATTTAAGTATTTCTAAGAAACTCCCTTCCACTAATTCTGTTTTCTTCTGATGTCCCACTGTCCGACTCCTAAATCCTTATATAATATTTTACCAGTATCATTTCTTGGAATTTTATCTATTCTTTGGCTCTTAAAACACTCTCTGGGAAGGTGTGTTTTTTCGCTGATATAGCCTATTATCTTATTCTCGTCCTCTTCCCCCGTCAGGAAGATTTGCATATATTTATCATTTCCTATGCACGCGCAATCAATTTGAAAGTTCTCCCTAAGCATCCGCTCGCACTGGTCGAGGCTTACCCGCAAACCATATAATTTTAAAAACCGGGCTATTCTTCCAACAATATAGTAATAGCCATCTTTATCTCTTTTCGCAATATCGCCAGTCATGTAAATTCCCCGAAGCTCATCTCCCTTTAGCAAATCTCTTTTACACTCCGCATATCCCATCGTTACATTTGCGCCTGCATAAACCAGCTCCCCTTCCCCTTCCGCTGTCCTTACCTCATTCCCGTTTTCATCCAATAAAAAAAGCTCCCCTCCTGGCATAGCCTTTCCTATACTTCCAATTTTATCTAATGCCATCTCGGGATTAAGATAAGCCAGCCTGGCTGTTGTCTCCGTTGTGCCGAAAGTAGCAAAAAACTGCTTCCCATATGTATCAGCATATTCGGCAACCTTCCTATATAGCCAGTCATCAAGCCTGCCTCCGCCTTCCGCCAATATTCTAAGGCCCGGCAAATCATTACGGAAGAAATGAAGTTTATCAAACACTTCATAGCTGAAAGGCACTCCGGTAAAATCCGTAATCCCTTCCTTCTTAAATCTGTTCCAGAATTCTACACTCATCAGGTTATAATCCGTCAATGTTACTTTCGCCCCTGCATATAAATGGCTGCATATTACGGACAGTCCCATCGTATACTGCATTGGCAAATGTACCAATCCGTTGTCCTTTGAGGTAAATCCAAAAAATTCAGAAACCGTTTTATAACTAAAGTATAAATTTTTATAGGAATGCCTGACTAACTTAGGCGAACCGGTACTTCCTGATGTAGTCATCAGCAGAGAAAGTTCTTCATGAATTTCATATTTTGGGTATGTTGTCTTCAACAGGCAGTATTCCTGTTTCTCCCAAATGCATGTTCCGTTAAACCTATTCCGCATTTTAAGCGGACACCAAATATATGGCGGTTGATAAATGCCCATTAGTTTTTCCAGCAATTGGCTATCCATGTCCATACTGAGCAATAACGGAACAGACTTATTTTCAATACATGAATAAAAGCCTGCCACGGCACCAATTGTATTTGTGCTCATAATAAAAACAATGTTTCTTTTATCCAATTTCCCTGAAAATTCAATAGCAAACTCCTTTAAATCCCCATAAGTAAATTTGGACAAGGTATCATCCACTAATGCGGTTTTATCCTTTGGCTTATTTTCAATTGCTAAAAACATCTGCGTTCTCTCCTACAAGGATGTACATCCATCTACTCCTAATATTTGGCCAGAAATATATTTCGCTTGGTCCGATGCAAAAAACAAACATGCATTGGCAATATCTTCCGGTTCTGCCGGATATCCAAGCGCAATACATCCTATTCTTTTTTGTAGCTGCCCTGGATTTGTCTGCCTGAGCATTTCCGTATTTGTTAATCCTGGTGCGATAGCATTTACCCTTATCTTTTGTGCTGCCAGCTCCTTTGCTGCCGACTTGGTCACCGACAGCAGCGCGCCTTTTGTCGCCGAATATACTAGTTGGCCTGCATTTCCCTGCACTCCGACTACTGAAGATATATTGATAATGCAGCCTCCGTTGGCCTGCCTTCCCATCACCCTGGCTGCCAGTTGGAGCATCTGAATTGCCCCGAAAACATTTACGGAAAACATTTCTTCCATATGTTTCCTGCTAATCATGCCGATTTTTTCGTTATATTCGATACCCGCATTATTTACCAGGACATCCAGATGCCCTTCTTCCCTTTTAATATGTGACACCGCCGCAAAACATTGCTGTTCATCGGCTATGTCAAACTCCAGCATATTTGCCATGTACCCACTATTTTGATTCCATTGTTCCATCCATCCTGCATTTTCCAAACTACGTCCGGTAATATAGACTCTTGCATGATTTTTGGCGTATAATTCAGCTATTGCCCGTCCAATACCACGCGTTCCTCCTGTAATCAGACAGACTTTTCCTTTCAGCATTAAATCACCACTCCCTTATTTCTAAGAAGCTGAATTCCATTATTGTAAGAACCAAAATGAAGGATTTCTTCCGTCTCAAACATGATATCAAAGGTATCTTCCAGCCTGGATATTAGTGACATATGCGTTATAGAATCCCAACAGCTAATTTCTTCAAACGTAAATTTGTCATTCAGCCCTTCTATCTGCACATTGAAAATATCAACAAAGACTTCTTGATATTTTTTCAAATTGTTCATACTTTACCTCACTTCTGCGCTGTATTTCAGCCCATACCAAGTTTGATATAAATCAATTATTCATCATATTTACTATATCGCTTACTGTTTTGAATTGTTTAAAATTATCTCCTGTAAGCTTCACTCCAAATTCGTCTTCCATCATAACAATAATCCCAAGCTTGGACATAGAATCATACTCATCAATTTCCGCCAGCTCCATCTCCAGCTTTAAAGTTCCTTCATCTACTTCCAGTGTTTCCTCAAGCAATGCAATCTTTTGTTCTGTTGTCATCTTTTTTTCTCCTTTTCTTTCAATTAATTTTATGTGATATGCGAACAATACTGTTTTGCCTTATCCGCATGACCATACATTGTTTCCAAAATCCTGCTCAATCAAAATCATAGCCATCATCGAAGCTCTCATCCGTATGTACCAGGGGCAAAATATCATTGACATTCATATACGCATCCACTGTACTCCATGACAGCCCTACACCAAAACCACACATCAGCGCCCTAATATCTTTATTTTCATTTACATCTCCATACTCTTTCACCAGGGAAATTGGTATGGATGCTGATGATGTATTGCCAAACTCATCTATAGATACTAAAGTTTTATCCATGGAAAATCCTGTACGCTTGGCGATTTGCTTCAAAATAAACAGATTTGCCTGATGCAAAACCAGACAGTCATAATTATCTACTGTTGTATTTGCCTCTTCCATCTGTTTCTTTACTAATTCCGGAACTTCCGAAGTCGCAAAATTAAAAACTGCTATATCGTCCATTCTGCTTCCGATTGATTCCCCAACTGGTGGTTCCGGATTTCTCCAATGTCCATATGGCGCAATAATTGCACGGAATCCTGCACCATCGGTTTTGGAAATCATGTGCATTAACGGAGCGCCTTTCTCCTTTGCCAGCAAAGTAGCTGTACCGGAATCTCCAAACAACATACTGGCAGAATGGGAGGTTTTCACTTTCTTTTTCCAGTTCTTTTCCTTTGCAGATGTATCCCCACAAAGAAGGAGTGCCTTATCTGCATTCGATGTTTTCAACATACTGGCTGCTATATTTAAACCATATGAAAAACCTGAACAGCCCAGATTAACATCAAAAGCAATACAGTCCTTTGGGATTCCAAGCCGTTCCTGTAATATACATGCAGTTGCCGGAATGCTGTAATCGGCAGATTGTGTCACAAAAACCAGGATTCCTATTTCATCGGGACTGATTTTCTTTTCTTTTAAAATGGCTTTCGCTGCTGCAAAACAGAAATCTGCAGTTGTCTGATTCAAATTAGCATCATACCGCCCCTTCACCCCTGTTTTTTTAGAAAACTTTGCAATTACCTCAGGTCCTTCCTGTGTTTCCATATCCGTCAATGCAGTCCATGTATTTGAAACAGCCGCCGCCATTGCTGAAATTTTTACTTCTTCTATTTTTGTTAATACCATACTTATCCCCATTTCTGCGCAGCTATTTGCGCCAAAATTTATTTGATTTATCAAGCTTCCTTCTTTTAAGATGATGTAGCCCCACCGTCAACCAGCAATGATGTTCCTGTTATAAAACGGGCAGCCGGGCTGATTAAATAAGCAATTGCATTTGCTATATCTGTTGTGTTCGCAATGCCTAAATATTGACGTTGCAATAATTTCTGATTAGCATCGCTGACCTCACCATTCTGCTTCAGGTAACCTGTATACATATCCGTGGCCGTCATTCCCGGAGCAACCGTATTTATGCAAATCTTTTTGTCCGCCACCTCCTTCGCTATGCTTCTGACAGCACCATCCATAGCCGCTTTTGATGCAGAATACACCGACTGGGTTTTATTTCCTATCGTTGCCGCCGTGGACGAGATTCCCACTATCCGCATCCCTTCATTGAACCTCCCTTTTTTGCACATCTGCCGAACCATCTCAAAAAATCCAAAGAAATTGATATCAAATATATCCCTTACCTTTTCCGGTTTAAAATGCATTAACGGTATTGGCGTAGTAACTCCTGCGGCATAAACCAGCCCATCCAATTTCCCCTGTTGTGAAACTATTGTTTTTACCAAATCTTCTATTTCATTTATTTGGCGCAAATCCGCACAATAAAAAGCATGTCCTTCACCGGACAATGAATCCATCACCTCGCAAAGCTTTTCCTTCCTCCGAGCTACCAGAATCAGCTTTGCCCCCATCCTGCTTAGCAGAATTGCCGTATCCTTCCCAATGCCGGATGACGCCCCCGTCACTACAATTCTCCGTTCTTCCAAATTAATTATATTTTCCATTTTTACTCCATTTCCGCGCAGTTTTTTGCGCCTTAATAATCCTCTGGCGAAATAATCCCTTCTTCATAGAAGCTTTTGGTTCTTGATATTCCAAACACCGAAGAAACCGGCACACTAAATCCTGTAACTCCCCAGGATAAGCCTATCCCGAAACCGGAAGCAAGTACATTCAGGTTTTCCCTTTTTGGCTTATAGCGTTCTACATAATCGCAAATTGTTAAAGGAATTGATATCCCACCGGTATTTCCATATCTGTCAAGCGAAATCGGAAGTTTATCCGCAGATACTTTGAGCTTACGTCCAATTTGCTTGATTATGAATTGATTCGCCTGATGCAGCAAAACCAAATCATAATCCTCCACTTCCGTTTCCGTCCTCCGAAGATATTCTTGAATCGTTTGGGGAACGTCCGATGTCGAAAATGCAAATACCTCTATCCCATCCATATAAATATCATATTTTGAACGTTTTATCCCATCAGAGCAAAGCACTTCCTCTTTTTCCGGATACATATCCCGAAAACCGCCGGCCGGCAATATAATGGATTTAAAACGTGAGCCATCCGATTTAAGCAGCGTATATCTTTCTAAACATTCATTTTTTTTGTAAAGCACTGCCGCCCCGGCATCCCCATACATCATTGCAATGGATTTATCTTTCGGATTCACCAGTTTGCTCGCAGTTTCGCCTAAAATGAGCAATGCATATTTTACATCCGAAGTGGCAAGCATCGACCCTATAACATGATGTCCGTAGACAAAACCAGAACACCCAAGCCCGATATCCATAACAGAGCAATCCATGGAAAGCCCAAGCCTTTTATGAAGCACATACGCTGATGCCGGCCTTCTATAATCCGGCGACTGGGTGACAAAAAGCATAATTCCTATAGCTGACCGGTCTATTTTCATCGAATCCAATAAATTTTTTGCCGCTTCATACCCAAGGTCACTGGCCGTTTGCTGTCCTGATGCTCTATGAATGGAATGAATCCCTGTACTTTTTATAAACTTTTCTACGCTTTCCTCCCCAAACTCTTTTATAAAATCTTCCTTACCAAATATTCTGTCCGGAACCACTGCTGCCATGCCGGCAACTTCAATATCTTTCGTTCCATAAAATGCCACTACACCACCTCCCAAAATCTATATTCACCCAACAGAAAACTTTCAAAATGCCCAGGCATAACCGCAATATCCTTTGGCAGATTCTGTAAAACATCTTTTGATTTACTCATCCAATCCAGCTTGCTTCCCCCTGAAGGCCCAAATGCTATCGGATAATCTTTCATCAGCGTATCCCCGCTAAAAAGCCATTTATCGTCCAACAATATACAGCAACTGCCTTTTGAGTGCCCTGGAGTTTCAAAGAAAAACAATTTATGGTTCTGCCACTCCATTTCCATACTTGCTTTAAATGTAATGTCCGCTGCTTTACATTCATATGGCATTACATCCCCATTTCCTTCCACTTTTACCCATGCCTGAATTCGGCAAAATGTATTAAAATACTGTGACATATTTTTTTTTGCATTCATTATATTCTGGCTGCATTGGGAACTACAGGCAATTTGGGCATTTGTAAGATTCCTCCAATAGTTTACGCCGCTAATATGGTCATAGTGTTCATGTGTAAGCAAAATATTATCCAGCCTTATCCCCGGTTTCATTTGATAATTTTCGCAAGGGTCTATCATGATACTATGGTCATTTTCAGACAAAACATACATATTCGATTTTAAATAAGGTGATTCTATAACTTCTATTTCCATTCGCTAAGCCTTTACCAGTCCACCCTTTTTGCAGGCACTCCAAATACTTTTGTTCCGGCCTTTACATTGCTCACCACCACGCTTCCGACGCAAACATATGCATCATCCCCCACTTTCTTATTTCCAATAATTACTGCATGGCTTCCAACATATACCCTTTTCCCTATTCTGGCACTGGCAACATTGGCAAATCCGGTTGTGGTAGAATAATCCCCTATTTCTACTTTTGGCCCTATCATGGAACCCATAATATTAACGAAATTTCCAATCTTCGCCTCTGGTGCAATGCTATATGCAGTAATTATACAACCTTCGCCAATCTTCATATTTTCCCTCGACACAATGCTCCATGGGGCTATTAACGATTCAAATTTTGCACCGCGCCCTTTCAACATTTCCGCAATTCTTTCCTTCACTTGGGGATTAGAGAACCCCAACGCATAAACCTCATCCCCATAAGGTTTCCAATTTTGGATATCACCAATTATCGGAACATCAATGCCGCTTCCTTTTAATGCATCAGGTTCATCATTCAAAAAACCTATCACATGATATGGCTCTTCCTTCCCGCTCTGGCAAGCCCTAGAATTTATTGATTTAATAATTTGCAAAGCTTCTTTTCCATATCCGCCTGCACACACAATTATAATGTCCTTCATTAGCCTTACCGCCCTCCTTTTTTATATATCATATCTAAATATTTTTGCGGAATATCATTAGCACTAAATGCATGGCCATTTTCATCATATCCCATGAAATCTCCAACTCCCTTCACTGCGTGTTGCCTTCTTGTTTTTGTATCAAAAACCATTTTTATCAAGCATAATAACATTCTGCAATCCGTTAAAAAACTTATATGCTCCACGTACCATATATCATTTTCAAATTGTTCATGCCATCCATTATTATGCCCTCCATGGAACAGATTGGGGCATTCAAGCCCTGGCCTGACTAAATGCCTTGCTTTATGCCGTTCACTATAACGACTCCAATATATTTCCGCCAACGGCCTTGGCCCTATGATTGACATATCGCCTTTCAAAATGCTCCAAAAATTAAGCAGTTCATCCAAAGAAGTCATGCGCATAAATGCCCCCACATTTGTTATTCTTTGATTGAAAGGCAGCAAATTTCCGTCAGCATCTTTCTCATTTGTCATGTTACGGAACTTTACCATCGTAAAACATTTCCCATCTTTTCCGGGACGCTTCTGCAAAAAGAAAACTGGCCGACCAACATCAAAGAATGTACATATTCCAATACAAATATTGATAGGGAAGGTAACAATCAGCACGAATAAAGAAATAACAATATCTAATATTCTTTTTATGTATTTAGAATATATGTCCTCTTTAAGATATACCTTTTCTGACAGGGCATTTGTTCTGGGCAAATTATTCTCCTTAACGTATTCTGCCAATATACTTTTTTCTTTCACAGATAACATAGCATACCACCTTCATTTATGTTTATTATGCTGAAAATACAGTTTAATTGATTAATGCCTTCCAAATGCATATTCAAATCTCCCCAACAAATAATGAAGCCTTTCAAATGATTCATCTCTTATATAAAAATCCATACTATTAACCCTTAACTCATAGTTTTATATCAGCCGTACTTCTACATATTGATTCACATGGTGGGTTACTTGCATCATTTCTTCTTTATTATCAAAGCAAAGTATCAATGTTCCAATAGCATGGCTGGCCGCTTCAAATCTAGTTATATGGTCCCCCGCCTTGACCCACAGGTCTTTTTCTACAACATTTTTCTGTATTTCCGGGGAAATCCAAAGGCTCTGAAATGCCCCCTGCTTATTACTGTACAGCATCACTTCTGCCCAATATCCCTCATAAGGCTTCTGCACTACTTCCCTTATAGGTTCTCCTACTGCGGCCAATACGGCAGCTTTTATCAGGTCTATACCAGTCGCATAACGAATCATTTCTGCCAGGCGGTTTCCCCCACCCCTGGGTGTACATTCCAGAATATAGGCTTTCCCATCCGTACACTCCCTCACCTCAACATTGTATATCGACGATTTGAGGCCCAGCAGGCTTATAAGCCTCTGTAATTCTTCTGCCAACTCCTTTTTGTGTTCTGCTGTCATGGTGGATAACCAATCATAAGTCACCGGCGCATAAGGATTTACTGCATCCACATCAAAATGCTGCGAATTGAAACAAATAAACTTTAATTCCCCATCTATAGAAAAAACATCTGTACCAGAAGAACATCCCACTTTTTCCAGAAAATCTTCAATAATGAATTCTTTGCTAAATGAATGCTCCTGTGCACACGCAATTGCTTCCGGCAGATTCATAGGATTATCCACAAGGGTTACTCCTTTGCTCCCTGATGAATCCGTAGGCTTGACCATCACTGGCCAACGGAATATTTCCGTATCTTTCAGCGCCTCTTCCGCGTCCGTATATTCCTTTGCCATCGGCACATTAAATCCATTTTCCGCCATAAACCTCCGGAACCGGCCTTTGTTCTGCAAAATTGACACCGCTTCGTAGGAGCCCACCGACGGCAGCCCCATCTGCTCCGCCACATATGCCGCCACAGTCACCCCAGGGTCGCATGCGAATGACATAAT
>QXWV01000131.1 GCA_009911195.1 Lachnospiraceae bacterium
ATAGCGGTTGCCGCCCAGCAGCATGAGCCTTTTCTGCTTTTTTATATTTGCATTGACTTTCTCACCCACTCCTGCTTTTAACTTATGTGGCATCTTCTTGTATCCCTTCTTTCACCGCAAAATAGCATCACATATCTTATTTTTCCGGCTTACTGTATTCAAAATCATGTGAATTAACCATGCTGCCAGGATGGAAAGCACCGCAGTGATTACAAATCTTATTCCTGCATGGCTAACCAGCCATTTCCTCATGTTATCATTGACTATGCCGCTCATAATTGGTAATCCCTCATACAAAAAGGCATGAGTCATATATAGTTCAAATGAGATATTTCCCATTGTTTGAAAAGGTTTGGCATGTAATATTTCCGCCCCTTTCCCCTCATCACAGAAAAATGCAGCTAACAGGCAGGTACTGGGAACTGCCCATGCCCATGCACTTAATAAAGAAGTATGTATTATATTTTTTAGCAACAATATTATGGATATTGACAGCAGTGCCGCTGCCAGCCACTTTCTTCTGTTTCCATCATTCTTCTTTATCTTATCTGTATAGCCTGCGATAATCATACCCAAAAAGCATTCGCCAAATATGCGAAAATATGGATTTACATATGTTAGCCATAGCCTAATATTTTTTAATTCTTTTATATCCACTGCCAGGCAAACCCCAGCCTGCAATATATAGGCGGTAATACATGTCAGTATTACCCCCCCCC
>QXWV01000132.1 GCA_009911195.1 Lachnospiraceae bacterium
AATACAACTAATGCTGACATATACCAAGATGGCCCGTGAAAAGAATAAAAGGTTGATTCCCAAGGTACAAATGCTTTCAGCATTGTAATTCCCATAAAAACATTGAACCACCATTTCCGGCTTCCAACAGCAATGTTACCGCTAACAGTCTCGCTCCCGCCCATTGCAACATCTATCGCTATAGCCAGTAGCAGTACCCCTAAAACCAGTGGATATATCTTTTTCATTTTTCCTGATATATATTTCCTGAAATTGGTGTCCTTCCATGTATATAGAGCAAAAAAACCAGACATTATATAAAAAAGCGATGAACAGGATGAACCATGCCTAAAAAAGAGGGTATACAATCCTCTCCAAAAAAGGACATCCGAATCTTCCAGGTATGACATATGGGAAAGGAAAATCCCCGCTGCTGCAAATCCACGAATTGCATTATATGACTTATTATATTTTTTTCCTGTCTCCAGCGTTGGACATATCTTCTTTGCTTCCACTGTTATGTCTTCCTTCCTTTTTGCCCAGAACATATACCGCTTTATTCGGCTGCCACCTTACTCGTATCCGCCTCTCCCAGCTCAACTCTGACCGTGCATCCCCTGTCCAAAATGCAGCCACAGATTCTATCTACATCCTCCAACAGCAAATCCGCATACATGGGTAATGTAAGGATGCAATCTGCCGCATGAGCGGCAACCGGCATGTCAAGCTTTCCATACAGGCTTTGATAGCAGGCCGCCCTATTGGTCAGAGGATAAAAATATTTTCTGGCATAAATATTTTCCCCTGCCAGCTTCTCTTTCACCTGATTGCGGTTCAGCCGATACCCGTCAAAAATAACCGGAAAATAAGAATAGTTCCATTCCACATCCCTGCCAGGTTTCATCGCTTTGATACCCTTGACTCCATCCAGATGTTCCCAATACCGTTCCGCTACCTTCCTTCGTTTTTCTATTTCTCCATCAATATGCTTTAAATTCACAATACCCATTACTGCTTCAAATTCGTTCATACGGGCATTCGTACCGATATAGTCAATGTCTTCTTCCGAAGAAAAACCAAAATTCACCATCTTTCTCATAGGCCGCAGCCTGTCATTGTCCTTTTCGCCATATGTCACGAGGCCACCTTCTATTGTATGAAATACCTTGGTTGCATGGGTGCTGAACATAGCCATATCCCCAAAATTTCCAATCCCCTTCCCTTTGTATGTCACCCCAAATGCATGCGCCGCATCATAGATTACATACAAGCCATTGCGGCAGGCAATTTTTTCAATAGCCTCAATGGCACAGGGAAATCCATAAACATGGGTAGCCACTATAGCAACAGTTCTATCTGTAATTGCCGATTCAATCAGTTCGGCATTTATCGTATAGGTTTCCTCCTCCACATCTACAAAAACCGGGGTAAGCCCATTTCTCACAATGGAATGCGTTGTTGATACATGGGTATAAGGAGTAGTAATCACTTCCCCTTCTGTAAACAGTGAACCTATTGCTACCTCCAAAGCCAAATGCCCATTTGCAAAACAATACACATGTTCCACATCCAGATATTTTTTCAGCATACTCTCGAACTTTTTGGATGCTGCCCCTCTATTGGAAAGCCATCTGCTATCCCATACCGGTTTCAGTTCCTCCACATACTCCTCTAAGCCTGGCATAGATGAGAGCGTCACGTTAATTCTTTTTCCGGCAGTATTTTCCATGATACCTATCTCCTCACTGTTTTTTATATGCGTTCTTTCAAAAGTTCCTCTTTTTTCCTGTCTTTCTCCATAAGTCTGTCAATCTGCACAAAAAAACTTTTCCTCCCTTTATTAAAAAGCCAACCGCCATTATTGACATCAATATAGGCAAAAGCATAATGAGTATACTTAGTACTATATCAGCCAGATATCTCATCGCCTTCCACCAGATAGCCCCTACGCCATCCGCCTCTTTTTCCCCCATATCCAATTCCTGATGAAATATCCTCCCTATTTCCCTCCTCAGCTCGTCCGCTTCTTCATCTTCTACTTCTATAGCATGCATTTCGTATTCTTCCATTTTGTATCCCATAGATTTCGTTTCTGTGCTTCCTGTTTTATGGTCTTCATATTTATGATAAAGGGGCGGTAAATGCAACATTTTTTTACCCAATCTGTTTCACCCCCCCCC
>QXWV01000133.1 GCA_009911195.1 Lachnospiraceae bacterium
CGCTCCCACACTTGGCTGTTAGCAGAAAAACATGTTTATCTTACAACTCTCAAAAAGCTTTAGAACTATTAAGGAATCTGAACAAATGCCACTGCCCCTGTATAATTCAGGTTCAGCACTACATGGTCAGCCCTTACTTCTACAACTTCCACATCAACCCATACTCCGTTTACGAGCTGCTTTACAGCTACTTTCGCGCCGTTCGGAAGCCCTTTCAGGTAGAAATTGATGGTTGCTGTATTAAAGTTTGCGCCAGGGAAGCTTACTTTCACTACGTTCAGTAAAGCTCCGCCCAGTGCTGCTGCCTGCTCATTTGCGCCAGCGGCTGTTGCCTTGTCAACCTTTGCAAGCTGTGCTGTCATATTGGTGGTAACACCATTGATGACAATCTTGCCGCCTTGGCCAACCGGCATTGCGTTTGTCACACCCGGTGTGGATGTGATAGCATTGTTATAATACTCACCTGCCGTCATACCGCGTGCTGCTGCCATTTGCTGCTGTGATGCGTTAGTAAAACCTTCCGCTACAGCCGCATTTGTAGCCGTCACCGCTGCTGCTGATGGGCTCGGTGCTGCGGACACTGTCATAGAAGCAAACAATGTCGCTGCAGATAATAAAGCAATTAATTTTTTCATGGGTCACATACCTCCTTTCCCCATTCCTAAGTGTGGTTTATATTAACATCATAGATGCTAATACCTTTATCAGACATCATTCCAGTATCACTCTGTCTATCTTTCCCGCCGCGTCCTCTACGAGCGCGCCAAGCACAACATACTGTTTCCCTTCCCCGCTGCGCACCTCTCCGTTGAGGGTTACAATAAAGTGGTAGGGAGTCAAATCATCCCACCCCTCCCTCTGTTGCTTCCCCATCTCCCGAGAGCCAAACACCTGGCGTAAATACGCCTCGCACCCGGCATAGGTAGTGTAATCGAATCTCCTCAATATATCGCTGCCTTCGTCATAATAAGCCGCAAAAACTTCATAAGTTAATACATTGTCCGGCAAATAAAGATAAAACTTCTCGTTTTTCTCAAAAAACTCAGGCTCTTCAAATCTATGTAAACCGGAGAATAAATCGCTTTCTTTCCCGTCTTTTCCATGTATAATGGTGTTAAAATCACACATATTCATCATATTGGGCATTTCCGTATATAAAGCGCCCTCCTGTCCTTCCATGCCATCCGATGTATGATTTTGATAAAAATCATCGGATATCGGGCTTTGCAGCACTGGTGTATCGATATCTGTCCCCGGCACGTACAGCCATGCAAAAATATCCGGATTCTCCTGCTGCAGGGCTTCAAAATCCACATGCCCATCTGCTGCCGTCTCATGGGCAAGCCCATTTTTTTCTTCACTGCGCCCTTCCCCGGTTTTATCCGTATCTTGAACCGTTTCCGATTCCACAGTTTCTTTTCCATTTCCGCATCCGGTTGCCGTCAGGATAGCCAAACAAACCCCAGCTATCATCAGCACCGCATATTTTCCTCTTTCCTTTCCCATTGCTGCAATAAACTTCCTTTCTCTATGCCTCTGCGGCCTCAAGCCTTGTAATTATTACTGTCCATCCACCGGCTCATAAAAAATATCCAATATCATCTCATAAAGGGCATCCTCATCCACATAAAATTCTTCAAAAACTTCGCCCATTACTGTCTCCCCTTTTATCATGCGGAATTCGTTTTTTCCGCCAAAATCATAATCCAGCAGTTCCGTCGCCAAATATACCGCTTCCCCCGATGTGACGTTCGTCACCATCATTGGCTTTAGTGCGCTATAAAGGCGTGAAACAACGGATATATCTTCTTTTACCGTCTTTTTAGCCGCATCCATGAATCCCGCCAGATATTGCTTTTGTCTTTCCAAACGTCCATCCGCAGAGCCAAATTGATTCATATCCCTATATTTTACATACCAAAATGCACTTTTCCCTTCCAAATGTACCTGTGCCCCTTTTACAAGCAGAGGGTCTTTTATGCTAATGTCTTCCTGTACAGTCACATCTACGCCCCCCACCGCATCATTCAGCGCCGGAATGGCCGCCATATTAATTGCGGCATAACCGTGTATGGGAAGTCCATAAAGAAATCGCGATACGGCCTTACATTGGTAGTCACAGCTTTCTTCCATGCCGTTTCCAAATCCGTGTTGTACTGCAATCTGTGCTTTTACTGTATTTACATAAGCGCCTTCTTCATTATAAATATCCACATCCGCCATGGTGTTCCTATTAAGCCCTATTACCTTAACTGTCCGGTCTTTAGGATTCACGGCTACCAAAAACAAGGCATCTGCCTGTCCTCCGTCCGTTCCTTCTGCCACTTCCTTTGCATCGCCATCTTTATCAATCCCCATAAAAAGGAATGTCATCATCTCTTTGTTATAGGCATAGATTATTCCATTATACTTTACCCAGCCTTCCTGCCATGTTTCCTTCTCTTCTTCCGTCAGAACCTCCGTTGCCGTAACCGGGCTTAAATCCGGCGCTGCAGCAGCAGCTTTACTGCGCAAACTATTTTTACCTACCATCCTAGCCACACCAAATGCAGAAAGCATAACAACTATAAGCAAAACTGCCCCGCAAGCTATACTGATGGCAATTCTCTTCTTCCTCTTTTTCCTTTTTTCCTCCATCCTCTCTGGATTCAGCAATTTCTCTTTCTCCAGATTTGCCTCTTCATCACGTTTCTTCTTGTTTACCATATCTCAAATGCCTTGCCGCAATTTACCGTACAATAATGGTTAGCGGCACCTCCCCTGACTTATTCCCATCAGAATCCCTGGTAGATACCTTCACTTGATACGTACCTGCCTGATTTATGTTATATTTACTTATTTCCAGGTTTCCAAACAATGTTTCATAATTGTCTTTATCATCCGACAGTGTTCCTATTACATTTACCCATGCCGGGGCAACACCCACCTGGGTTGTTACTTCAGATACTCGCAATTCCAGCATTGGCGCTTCTGGGTCCGGCCTATTTCTCACTGTCTGTGTATCGTGTTCCGATGCCTGTTCTTCCTGTTCCGTTTCCCGTTCTCCAGTCCGCTCTTCCCTCTCATTTCTTTCTATTCCTTCTCCATCGTCCAAAGCATCTTCGCCTTCATCTTCCGTGCTTTCATCCTCTGTCGCCTCTCCGGCTTCCGAATCCTGGGCATCCGCTTCTTCTCCATCCTCTTGCACAGAAATATCCGCAGAATTATTCTCCCCCGTTCCCCCGCCTTCCAAAACAGACCAGACCCCCGACTGTACTAAAGGTCCGTCTTGCAGTTCCTGGCTGTCAGCTTCCTCTGTCTCCGTGCGGTAAACAGCTATAAATTCTCTGGAGCATTTTGCCACATTCCCCGCATTGTCACTAACCGCGTAAAAGATGACAACAGAATTCCGCTCCTGATTTTCTATTTTCTTTTCCACTACAATTCTGTCTGTTAAGTCCCCATCCTTGTTGTCATAAGCTTTGATGCCTTCTAAAAGCCGGGATTCTTCCATTCCTTCCTCATAGATAACATTTGTTTCCATAAATTCAAACGTGGGTTCTTTCCGGTCCGTTCCTAGATATAGCACAACACTAACTATTGCCAGTACTACATTTGCAATTGCCAGCATAATACCTACTGCCTTTCCGCTCTTCATTTCACCCTAGCCTCCATAATTCCGCTTTGCGGAATTTTCAATCATTGCGGGAAACCACAACCTTTCACTGTTTCACTGACGTTGCCTCATTTCCCCCATCACCATATTTTCCGTAATATTTCCCATAATATTTTCCGTAGTATCTTCCATAATGCCCGTAGTAACCTCTGCCATCCATATCCACTTTGTTCAGGACAACTCCCAGAATCCTGCTTCCTGCCTTGTCAAGCTGTTCCTTTACTGACTGAACGAAACGATAGCTCACCGCATTATTCTCCACCACCAACACAGTTCCATCACAGCTTTTGGCCGCTACTGCTGCATCAATCACGCTTCCCAAAGGCGGTGTATCAATAATTACATAATCAAAAGACCCCCTCAAAACTGCCAATATAGCAAGAAATCTCTCCCCCCCCAGTAATTCGCTTGGGTTGGGCGGCACTGGGCCTGAAAAAGTCACATAAAGATTTTTGATGTTTGTTTTACATACCACATCCTGATACTCTGCCTTCCCTATCAAACAGTGGGTCAGCCCCAGCTTTACTGCTCCGGTACGATATCTGCCCACCAGTATGGACTTGCGCATATCCGCGTCTATCAGCATTGTCTTGTTCCCTGCTTCCGCAAATGCTTTTGCCAGTTCCATGGCAATGCTGGATTTTCCTTCATTAGGCGTACAGCTTGTTACTGCCACTACTTTTATCCCGTCACCGCAAAATTCTATGTTGGAACGAAGTGTTTTGAATGCCTCTCTTGTCCGGTAGTCTTCCGTTTTTCCAAACTGTAAAGTCACTTCCTGCACAGCCTTTCCTCTCCTTTCATTCCCTTTCCAAATTTACAATTATCTATTCCTTTTTGCCTTCTTCGCCTTTTCTTTTATTTTGGCTTTTTCCCCATCCGATACTATGGGAATCAATGCCAATGTGCTTAATCCCAAATATTTCTCTACATCCTCCGAGGATTTTATCGTATCATCCATGGCGTATTGCATCAGAATCATAATACATACCCCAACGGCTCCCGCTACACAGCCAAAGAGTGTCCATCTTGCCACATTAGGAGTTGCTTTCACCGTCGGCATATTTGCAGACTCCACTACATTTACCGCTTCTATATCCATTACTGTCTGGATATGATTGCTGGCCACCTCACGGATACAATTTGCCACCTTCATAGCTTGTACAGGGTCAATATCCGATACGGTAATAGATACTATACGCGTATCTATTGGAGTATTTACCCTAACCTGTCTAAGCAAATCCCGATATTCCGTTTCCAGCCCCAATTTTTGGATTACTTCTTCTAACACATATCTGCTGTTAATCAACTCAGCATAATCTTTAGTTAGCTGAGTTCCCATCTGCACATCGCTGTAGGTTACAGAGGTTTCACCGGTTTTATTCAGAATATAAATTTTAGTTGTTGATTCATAGGTCGGCGTCAAAACAAATTTGCTCAAAATAAAACAAATCAATGCCACAAAAAAGCCCATCCCCAATATCAGCCATGCCCTTTCAAGGAGAATATGGAGCACCTCCACCAAGTCTATTTCAATTTCGTTATTTTCTCTTCCGTTTCCCATTTCAATAACCATGTCCTTTCCATACCCTGCAAACCTCTATGCATACAATTATGCATACATGATTGTATGCATTTATATCCCACGCATTGTGCAAATACAATATTTACAAGGCAAACAAATTCATTTTATCTTTTTATATGTATCTGTTTTCTATGACACATATGGGATTTTCACACAGCAGCCTGTGTGTATACTCCTTGCCAAATTTCTTTTCCATATACCTTGCACATTCCAACAGTTTTGGGCTTCTCCTGCTCTTATCATGGCAGTCTGTCGCAATAAAATGAACAAGTTCCCTTTTCATCACCTTTTTCAGAAACTGCCTGATGCCCATCCCATACTGCCCCATTACGCTTCCTGCATTGACCTGTATGTAGCAGCCCATTGCAGACAAATCCTCTACATTCCCTACTTTTGCACACACACTTTCGTAGCGTTCCGCATGGGCGATAATAGGGCGGTATCCCGCGGATAAAATCTGATAAATACCCCCTCTTATATGTTCCAGGCTATCCATTGGGCCAAATTCCACCAATACATAACTTGAATCAGCCATAGTGCACGCCAACCCTTCTTCCAAAGAGTGGACTGCCTCACTGGAATAGTAGAGTTCGTTGCCGGCATAAAATGTTATATCCATATCTGCCGCACGAGCCGTCATTTCTATTCTTTCCACCAGTTCACGTATTTTTTCCGGCCTGGCATTATGCCGTCCAAGCTTATTATGCGGCGTCAAAATGATTTTCCTGATTTTGTTGTCATATGCAATTTTCAGCATTTCCATACTCATTTCAAAATCTTTTGCCCCATCATCTATACCGGGCAGAATATGCGAATGAATATCTATATATCCTTCCATATTATTTTAATCCGCATGGATTATCCTTCCTTTTGTTATGTAGAAATTTGAGATAATTTTTCGTAAAATATCCTATTT
>QXWV01000134.1 GCA_009911195.1 Lachnospiraceae bacterium
CGTTTCCTATAAGGTGAAAAAGAATGCTTCGCATTCTCTGCAAGTTCGCTGAGCGAACTTGTGAATTCATGCGTCTTGCGATGCAGTTTCCTATAAAGTGAAAAGAGAGCTGGAAATCCCAGCTCTCTTTGAACACTTTATAAAGTGCTGTACTTCGCAAACATTTAACAATTTACTGAAGTAAGGATAATACACCCTGATTTGTCTGATTAGCCTGTGCCAACATTGCCTGACCTGCCTGAGCAAGAATCTGGTTGTTAGCATAAGTAACCATCGATTTAGCCATATCTGTATCACGGATACGGGATTCAGCAGCCGTAGTATTTTCAACAATGTTATCCAAGTTGTTGATTGTGTGGTCCAAACGGTTCTGAACAGCACCGAGTGCAGAACGCTGAGAAGCAACTGTTTCAATTGCGCTCTTAACAACATCGATAAAGCTTGCAACACTACCATATTTGCTGTTAGTTTTCCAATCCTGAGATGTCAGCTTGCTATTAAGCTTGCTAGCCTGCATGTTAGAAATTTCAACGCTCATTGTTTCGCCACTTTCATTACCAACCTGGAATGAATATGTGCCTGTAGCGGACAATACTTTCTGGTCATTGAACTTGGTTGTAGTTGCAACACGGTCGATTTCAGAAATCAACTGGTTGATTTCATCAGCGATATATTTCTTCTGTACAGAAGTATACGTTCCGTTTGCTGCCTTAACTGTCAACTCGTTCATTCTCTGCAGCATATCTGTAACTTCGCCCAAAGCACCTTCAGCGGACTGTACCAAAGAAACTGCATCCTGAGCATTTGCAGATGCCTGGTCCAAACCTCTAATCTGGCGTCTCATTTTTTCAGAAACAGAAAGTCCTGCTGCATCATCTGCTGCACGGTTAATTTTATAACCAGATGATAATTTCTCAGTCTGTGATGCCTGTTTGTTCGTTGTGATTCCTAACATCCTGTTAGAGTTCATAGCTGTAAGATTGTGTTGTACTACCATAATATATTCCTCCTTGAATATTCAGTGGCTTCCATGCCACTTTGTTTTATGTCAGGCTCGGCCCTAGGTTTCCTCACCTTCCATTTGTTTACTAAGTAATTTTCCTTACTTGTATATTATATCGGAATGATTTCCGAATACTTTATACCTAAATTTAATTTTTTTATTTTTTTTTGTCCATAAATTGAGGAGACATCATTTGAGACTTGTTCATACTCCGATAATAGTCCAAAGCCGCCTTAGAACTCCTTCTTCCTTTCTTTAGTTCCTGCTTTGCATTAGCAAAAAAAACTTCTGCCAGCCTTTTATTCCTTGCTTCCTGAGCCTGTATTGCCACGCTTTTTTCAGTCACCTCTGCAATTTTCCTCTGCAAAATAGCAATTTGAGCGGTATATTTTCCTTTCTCCAAAGCGAGCTGCTCCTTAATATGGGTATACAAGCTTTCAAATCCTTCATCCAACTTGCTTAACTCATCGATGAGTATCCCCTTTTCCTCTATACTGCTATCAAAATCATCTTCGGAAACAGATGCCGCACTCAAAATTTCTTCCTGCCTGCTGCAGAGTTTCTCTATTCTATTCAATACATCCAGTTTTTTATGCAAACTCTCTTCTAAAACTTGAAGATAATTCTCCATTACGCCTTACCTTTCTCTCTGTTTAAACGCATGACTTCTTTCCATGTATCCCTCACAGACCGGAGATGCTCGCAAATCTCATTTAAAATTTCCCTGTCCTTTTTCATATTGGCCTCTACCAAACGCCGGTCAAGATATACATAAATATCTTCAAAATCCTGCGCCACCGGATACTTCATATTTAAAGTTTCCCGCAGATACCTTATAATCTTCTCCGTCTTGATAATATTATTATGAGCCTTTTCCATATCATTCTGTTCCAGTCCTATCATAGCAATATTACAAAACTTTATAGCGCCTTCATAAAGCATCAGCGTAAGCTCTGCTGGAGTAGCAGTCATCACTTTATTATTGCTGTATTGTTCATATTTGTTTGGTAGGGCCATATTTTTACATTCCTCCTAATAAACTTGATACTGCGCTCTGGTTTGACTGCATCTTGGCCATTGCCGTTTCCATTGCGCTAAACTTCTTATACCATTTATCTTCCATCGCTGTCAACTTGGATTCCTGTTTTTTAATTTTTTCTTTATAATCATTATAATCGTCCTGCATCCTCTTGTCATCATAGAAAGAGCCAAAACTCCTGACACCGTCTACGCTTCTGGATTGCTTATCCAATTCCGTATATAAATTTTGTGACAGTTGTGAAAAGAATGCAATAACAGTATCCGGGTCTGCCGCAATAGCAGCCTTCAAGTCATTATCTTTCGAGCTTACCGCCGCATCATCTTCATCGCCGTTGATATGGTATGCATTTCTCTCATTTTCAGCCGCACTGAAATATCCCAGCGTTTCAATACCAAAATTTGATAAATACATCTGCTTACCATTAACAACAGCCCCCTGAAGCATAACGTTCTTCATGGCTGAGGATATTGTCGATAAATTGGAATCCCTGCGAAGAATCGAATCTTTGATTTTCGCCTCCCATTTTTCTACATCCGAATCCGAAAGCTCCTTCTTTTCTTCATCCGTCAATGGCTCATAATCTTTTGTGGCTTCCGCATTATACAGCTTATCCATCTCGTTCATCAAAGCGTTATATTCTTTGAGAAAACCCTTAATCATGTTATAGACGCCATCTGTATCACGCCTGGTTGTCATAGTTATCTCTTCGCTGCTTTCCTGCAACGCGGTAATTGTCAACCCATTTACTTCAAAAGTATTGTTTTCTCCATAATAATCCACACCATTCAAAGTAATATGTGCATCCTGCCCATCAACCTTGCCCACTTTACTTTGCTGAAGCTTAAGATTATCTATACCAACGTTTACGATATCTGTTGCTGTCTTAATTTTGCTTTCCCATGCCGCTTCTACCTCTGTTTGCAGCTTAGAGCCAGCCGTAATATTCGCCGAATCGCTTAAATCCAGATAACTTTCCACATCCGCAATATTCTTTGTTACTTCATCCAATTCCTTCTGCTGGCTTTCATATTGCTCAACCGCCGACATTTTGCCCTGCAATTTGGCTAATTCTTCTTTATCGGCTTCCGTTGCACTCTCACCGGCATCCTCAATCTTTGTTTTCAAATCGTCAATCTTTTGTTTCAAATCATCCTTATCTACAGTTTCTATATCCTCGCCATATTCCGTAGAAAATGCCGCCTTTTTTTCTGCCAATGAATCTTGCTGTTTTTTCTGCTCCTTCAGCAATTCTTCCCTCTGGCTTATATATTCGTTCAAACGGCTGGATACGTCCTTGGCAATAGCTGCCTTTTTCTCATCCTCAGACATATTTTTATATTTCTCATATTCCTTTATCGTCTTCTCATCATAAGAAAGAATCCCCAGCTTTTTCAAGGCATCCGTTCCATCCGTATTAGCTGCCGTAATGACAAAATCATTGGCATCCCCACTTTTTTTAGCTGCAATATGGAAGCGTTTATTTTTCTCGTCAAAATTAGCTTCTACCCCTGCTTCACGCAGTTTATTTGTAAAAGCATCAATCGTCATATCTTCCGTTATTTCTATGTCCGTCGATTTGCCGCCCGTTGTAATTGTAACCGTACTGCCTGCTTTAATTCCGATATCAGACAGTTTGCTATCCTTTGTCACGCTGCCTTCTACATCAACTTCATCCCCAGTCATATATCCGGTCTTTGCCAGCTTAACCACCTTTAATGTCTGGGTTGCATCCATCGCACTATCGCTGCTGATTACCTTTGCAATCGAAGAGTTAGAAACATCTGTGATTTTCTTGCTATAATCTGTGGCAAGACGCATATTTCCAATAGTGTTCTGAAACAGCTTATAAATTTTGCTATTCAACTCTTTCCAGGCTTCCTGTTTCCATTGAAGTGTTGTCTGTTTTTTCTTAACACTGTCAACTTTCGTCTTCTGCGCCTTCACCAGTTCCGAAATGATAGATTCTGTGTCCAGCCCTGAATTCATACCTGTAATTCTAATCGGCATCTCTCTCTCCTCCTGTTCCCGCTTATCTTCTTAGCGCCTCTCATCAATCATCATACCAGCCAATTCCCATACTTTGGCAATCATATCCAAAGTTTCCTCCGGTGGAAACTCCTTAATTATTTCCTTCGTATCCTTATCCACGATTTTAATGGTCACTCTGTTTGTTTTCTCATGGATTCCAAAGACAGCCTCTGAGTGGGGCATATTCCTATTTAACTGTTCCACAGCCTTCTTGATTTTGTCATTGGTTGCCTGCTGCTGTTGTTCTGTGTTCTGGTTGCCTGCCCCTTCTCCGTCTTTACTGTTAGGTTTTGAAACGGATACCGTAACAGGGTCTACATTTGTAGCCTGTGCAGGAGAGGAAACTTCCTTGTTTTCCACTGCTTCATTTGTTTTAACCGGCTTCTGTGCGGTCTGTGACTGAATTGTCATTACACTTCCTAATGGTTCTATTGCCATTATAATCACCTCCATGTGATGTTTAAAATTTGTTACGTAGCACAATAATACTTATCATTTACGTCTATTTTATATATCGGTTGATTTCCGTAATAATTTACCCTTTTTTCCAATTTATCCTACGGAATCCGTATAGAAGCAAGCCACCTGAGGAAATCAATTTTCATAGGCAGCGCAACGGGCAGGGCATAGCCAATGCAGCGTCCGGTTTTCACGCTATTGATAAAAAACAGCAATTCCATTAGTAAAATCTGCTTTTTAACTTAACCGCAAAACCAAATCCTGCATTGGCCAAACGCCCTGCCCGCTGTGCCGTCTACCGAAATATTTCCCAAGGTAAACTGCCCCTTACTCCAGCATCTTCTTCAAAGCTTCCATCCCGTCTGTATTGACTGCCTCTTTATTGGAATCCTGTATCTGCACGTAAACTTCCTTCCTGTAAACCGAAACTTCTTTTGGCGCAGTGATACCTATTTTCACCTGCTCCCCTTTGATTTCCAGAATGGTGATTTCCACGTTATTATTAATTATCAGAGCTTCATTCTTTTTCCTTGATAATGCTAACATCTATTCACCCGCTTTCCATGCCTGTAGGATGTCATAAACCGGAAATTTCACCTTATAATCTTCTCCCTCCACAATCACCTGACAAGCCTTTTTATTGGTGGAATTGATTACGATTGGCCCCTTCAGGTTCACTGCCATCTTTTCCAATTCATGGGGTACAGTGACCGTAACCAATACAAGCAATTCTTCCTGATTCCATTCCCCAAGGGCTTCCAGCAGTTCATCATTCACTTCTGGATTATAGTCCTCTTTCACGATAAGCGGGTCCATCACTGGCATAGCAAATCCCGGTTCCTGCAATGACTGCAGCCAGTGAATTGTAGCAATCCCGTCATCTTCATCATGAAGCAGGGCAAATTGGGTAAGGTCGGGAAATCCTATAATCCCCTTCGGAAAAGTAATAATTTTTTCTTTCTCAATAGTAACCTCTCCAAATACCTTCGTCTCTAATGTCATATTATTTTCCTCTTTTTAAATATAATTCATCAACGAGTTCTGCAAAATTTTCCCTGTAGCCAATAACGCAGACTGATAGGAATAATTCATACTGGTGAGCTGTACTGTAACTTCTGTCACATCAATATCCTCATTGGCAGACTGTAACGTCTCAAAGGTCGATTTCTGTGTCATCAAGCGGTTGCTGATTAAGTCAAGGCGGTTAGCCCTTGTTCCATTATCCGTGATGGCCAAACTTGTGTAATCAGAAATCTTCTGCACCTTCGTAATCAACCCTTCAAACATTTTCTGGGCATTTTCACGAACGTAAGCATGAGCCTTTTCCGCCGCATCATAAGAAGTTTTCAAATTATCATAGCCCGGTGCACCTTCGTCCATGCCCTTCAGCATGTTCTCTAAGTCGGTCTTAATATCCTCTATCTCTTTCAACTGGGCCAGCATTTTTTCCATATCATCAATGTTCCGGTCCATATCGAGGGTAAATACTTCATTTGCGTTGGTATTTACACGGATTCTCTGGTTATATCCCACATCATATTCCATGTATTGGTTAATCCTGTCACAAGGGATATATTTTTGCCCATTAGCATCCTCTGCCTGATTATATTTAATCGGATTCGCAGGGTCTGTGATATCATCGCAGGCAAAATAATGCTGCGGGCGCATATCGCCTTTCTTCCAACTGTCCTTTTGGTAGTTAACCCTGATTTCCGTATCCGCATCCATACCTTGGAACGAATTGGTATAAAGGTCTGCACCTATTAATAATTCCCCGGTTTCAGGTATCAGCACTGCCTTATCGGGATTAGCCAGCACGTAATCCTGTGGGCTAAAAGTACCCGCTGCCGCATCCGTCTCGGTAGCAGAGGAAATAACCGTTATATTCCTTAAAGCATCGGATATCAAATCTGTTTCTGTAGGAGCTGTTCCGTTTAACACCGATGCATCTCTGTCCGCTTTTGTAATCGTTGTTATCTTCGGTATTGTAGCAGGGTCATTGGGGTCCACTTTAATATTGTCATAGGAAAGCCTGATACGGTAGATATTATGGTTCTCTATATCCTTTTCCTCTTCCGCCGCCCCCGGTATCGGGTCATACGTATCCTTGGTCACCCCTTTTAAGTCACCAATTTTCGTATAATTAATTTCATCCACTATAGATGCATCCAACTGTTCGGTAATGGAATAATTCCTGTATGCCGGGTCAGCCGGATTCTCCGGCAGATTCTCTATATAAGTCAGGGGTGTATCCGTCCGGTATCCGGTGAACATATACCTTCCCGCATAATCCACATTCCCTGTGGAGTAGAATTCTTCCTTCAGTTCTTTCAATTGTTCCACCACGATTGCCACATTGCTGGCATCGAAGACTTTCACCGCACCCTGCGTACAAAGCCCGGCCATGCTCTTTAAAATTTCCGCCGTTGTCTCCAGCGCATCCCCCGTTACCTTTAGCCAGCTCTCCGCATCTTTGGCATTCTTGCTGTAATATTGGGTAATCTGAGCCACATCGCTGCGCAGCCTCAAGGCACGGATAGCAATTACCGGATCATCCGAGGGCCTGGATATTTTCTTCTTGGTAGACATCTGAGTGCTCAGCTTATCCTGCAATACTTTATTATTATTTATATTATACAGGGAATTATTATGCATAATTTTATTGGTCATTCTCATATTACATACATCTCCTTCTATAAATACCGTCTATTCCAACGAACAGCATGCCCCCTGTTGCCTATTTACCTCCACAAAACCATAACTGCCAACGGTTCTGCTGTCCGCCACGGGATTCCTAATTATACCCCGGTCTCCAAAATCAGCCTGTCATATATCTCTGTCAATGTCTGAATCATCTTTGAAGACAGCGTAAACGAATTCTGGTATTTCACCATACTCACTGCTTCCTCATCTTCATCCACGCTGGAAATCGACATCCTCTGGTTTTCAATGGTGACCGCAATGCCGTAATAGGTGTCATAAAAGTCTTGGGCATTCCTTGCATTTAAGGCCACGTCGGATAAAATTGTTGTTAAAAATTCTTCTGCCGTAGCGTTTCGGAAGCTGAACTTAGATTTATCCTGCAAAGCAGCAACCAATTCTTTTACATTCCCACACTCTTCCACACCGGCATTGGCTTCCGAATTCACCCCGAGCAAATCCGGGTCGGCTATCAATGCAGCATTGATTTCCAGGTTAAATGCAGTCAGCGCATAATATCCCCTGTTTCTCTTTGTGGTATCGTTAGGATTATCCTTAATATCCGGCAATTCATCCTCGGTATACTGGGAATCCGTAATTTTATCCCCTGCCACCGGCTTTTTAGCAGTAAAAAACATTGCACCGGGATTATCCTGTTTATCATATCCGCTCATGAAAATCTCATTAACTTTGGCAGCAAAAGCACGGACAAATTCGTTCATCTGGGAAAGGTAATAAGGGATTCCCTGATAATTGATATCCACACCAACTTCCGCTTCTTTGCCTACCTTATCGACACCCACTACCGTATCGCATTTCGCATCATCCATAGTGAAGGTATAGTAAGCTTTCTGGGTTGTTTCGTCATATCTGTATTCCCAGTCTTTATAATAGTATAGAGTGTTGCCCAGATAAATGCTCCCGCCAGTATCGGAAAGGTTGCATTTTTCCATATTTTTCAAGTGTTCCGCCGTAACCTCTACCGTCACTTTTGTACCTGCCTGGCCTTGGCCCACTCCCAGCACCGTTCCATAAAACGCTTTGTTGTTATTGCCGTCACGCATTGCCACAAGGCCCTTTAACGAACCTCCCATGGATGCGTTATTCAAGTTAAAATCATTTCCGTTATCCCAAAAAATATCGTATAAACCATCGGCATCTGTTTGATTCACCTTTTCGTTATCCGCCCGGGAACGGCATTCCAGCTTATGATAATCCCCGCCGTCCACAATAGGCTGGTTGCCTGCAATACGAACCACAAACCGGGTTCCCCCTGTCTCCCTTGTGGGGTCATAAGGGTCGGTGACCGGAAATTCCTCGGTCTCTATATCCACAATTTCCGACAGTTCATCTAAAAGCAAATCCCTTTTATCCCTTAACTGGTTTGCTATAGTCCCTGTCATTTCCACCACATTAATCTGCTTATTCAACGTAGCAATTTCTGACGTGATGGAATTAATCCTCTCCACACGAAGCTTAATCTCTTCATTTATATCCTTTTGTAAAGCCTGTAAATTGCCCGCTGTATTGTTAAAATACTCTGCAAGCTTCTGTGCAGCAGCAATAAAAGTTGCCTTGGAATCCCTGCTGACACCGTCCGGAGTAAGCCCCAGCAATGTACTTTTAAATGTATTAAATATAGCGGCAAACCCTGTTTCCCCGTCATCATCCAAATATTGCTGGATAGTATCCGTGTAGTATTTTTTTATATCGTATTCACCCAAGGTGGAATTATTATTGCGGAATCTCATATCATAAAAAGAATCCCTGACACGCTCTATCGCCACCGTATCCACACCCGCGCCGGCACAGCCATATGTGGTAAACAGTCTGAGGGCATCTGCTGCTTCCTGATTTACCTGCTGTCTGCTATAGCCTTCTGTATGCACATTTGCAATATTATTGGCGGTGGTATTTAATGCCGCATTTGCTGCCCTGATTCCTGATGATGCTATTGATAATCCAAAAAATTGTGATGGCATTTACTTCACCTTACCTTCCCAATGTGCTAAGTATATGTTCAATCATTTCGTTAATTACATTTACATATCTGCTGGATGCATTATAGGCATTCTGGAATTTAATCATAAATTCCATTTCTTCCGAATCGGATACGCCCACAATCATTTCCCTTGCGGAAAAAGTCTCATTGACCACTTCTTCCTGTACACCCTTAATTTCTTTATTGGCTTCCCCTGTAATCGCTACCTGGTCGATAAGGTTCGCATAATAGCCGATTAATGACACTTTAGTCTCCACATTAGGGTTAAGCGTATGGGTTTCCTCCGAAAAGGCAGCCTTCAGCTTGGCTGTAGTAGCCTTATCTTCTGAACCGTCCTGCAAACGGAAGGAAAGTATTCCCGGCTCACGTTTCAAATCTTCGTTTACAATCATGTTCCCGATGGTGAAGCCTTTGTCAGGGTCATCCGATATCAGTTCAAACATCTGGAGGGGATTTCCGTCCTCATCTTTCATATAGCCCGTTTCAGGCTCGCTCTTCGCCGCTTCTTCCAATACCCCGTTGATGGCTGTAACTACTTTGTTCACCAGACGGTCGAACTCTGCCTGCACGTTCATTAACAATGACTGGGAAATATCCCTGTTATAAACCTCCGCATCCTCCATATCCTGGTATGTCGCCCTTCTGTCGCCCCGGGCATATACCAATCCCCGCAAAGAGCCTATATCCGTGTTCAGTGAAGAGCGGATTTCCTGGGTTGTGTCAAATACCGTACAATTATCCAGTATCGGAATCCTCTCCCCCCATGCCGTCTCCGTATAATTGGCCAATTGAGGCCAGTAAGGAGTATAAAAACCGGTCTCCGGGTCAGCATAGGCACCCATCTTATTGACGGATTCGGTATTTACAAAATCCACCCCTTCAAATTTGACGGTTACTACGCCATATATATCCTCCGTATAGCTTATCCTTCCCATTTTGGCCATTTCATCCAAAATGAAATTTCTTCTATCCCTTAAATCGTTGGCATTTTCCACGTCGCCTGCTTCTGCCCGCAGCACTTGTTTATTCAACGCCACCAGTTCTTCCCCGTAAGCATTGAGCAAATCCACGTTTTTCCCAATCTGCTTGTTTAAATTGTCCTGCATATCGCTCAGACCCTTATATACCAGGGCTGCCCTTGTAAGGAACTCATTGCAGCGGGATACGAAAAGGTTCTGCTGGGTCAGGTCACAAGGGTCTCCGTCCAAATCCTGGACAGTATCCCAAAGGTTGGAAAGCGCCTGGGAAAACTCCACGCCCTGGAATTCCCCGAACAAATCTTCCATCTCATCAATGACCTTTGTATTCGTCTCATAGAACGCACTGCGCCCCGACTCTTTACGATAAGTTTTATCCAAAAACATATCTCTTACTTGCCTTGTTTGGGCATAGTATACACCTAGGCCATATTGTTGGTAAGAAACAGCGGAAGCGCTGACAGAAAGTGTCTGATAAGTCCTTGTATTGAGTAGAATCTGCTGCCTTGTGTAAGACTTCGTATCTACGTTTGTCATATTGTGCGCTGTAGTATTCAGCGCATTCTGGCTCGTCTGTAATCCAGATGCCCCTATATATAAACTTCCAAATAATGGCATGATATCACCTCTCCCTGGGATTATTGCTTTGCATCAAATCCACTTTTACTCACCCCGATTACACTGCCGGAGCTATATGCGCCCTTGTTATAATTTGCAGTCTGGGGGGCTGTTTTCATCGCTTGAAACATGTTTATGTCAAACTCAATCATCTCCAGTGCATTCAGTATCAAATCCCGGTTCTGCTCATTTATTTCCCGCACCCGGTGCACTACTGCCTTCAATCTGTCATAAACTTGGGCCAGTTTCTGCTGCTCCACCGGCCTAGGTTCCAGCATCTGAATAATGTTCGTCAATATCAAATCTTCAACATCCCTGTTTACTACGTTGGCAATATCCTGAATCACTTCCCGCCTTTTGTTGTCTAGATTATTGATTCTGCTTGCAACGATTTGTTCTTCATCCGTGATTTTTGATAATTCCTGTAAATTGCCGGAAATAATTACCGGCTTTTTCTTTGTGGAAAGTTCCAGCAAGTTGTCATATTCATCACATAAGCTTCCTAATACAATAATTAGGTTTTCCATCAAACTTGCCACACAACTACCCCATTTCTTTCATCTTCTGAAATAATTTATCAGCAAAATTCCCTGCACTCACCTCATAAGTACCCGCTTGAATACTATTCTTGAGAGGAGCAGTTATTTCTTCCCTGATATCCCTGCTGGCTGCCACTGCATTCTTTGCCACCTGGTAATCCCTTCCAAGACTGGAGATTTCCAGTTGGTCACCGGCAAATCCTGAACCCGCCTTTTTCTGGCTCTTATCAGCCTTGGTTGTTTTATATATCTGCTGAACCTGAGTATAGGCTTCTATACGCATCGTCCACTCCTCCTTCCATGAAATTACTGATGTCTTATTATTATTATCGGATTTTTGGAAAATTACTTTAGAGGGAAGTGGAGAAAAAACTTTCAACCGAATTATTGATTGTGAAATGAAAAGGGATAAGGTATAATAAATATAAAAAGCGGGCTGTTCGGAGGCATGATAATGAAAAAACCATTGCTGGTGGATATTGATAGTTTAAAGAAAATAAAAAAAGATATTTTCATGAACCGAAGCCTGTCTTGGAAATTTAAAACTATTTATATATTTATTATTTTACTGTTCATGATTTGCAATATTACGGTAATCCGCTTTTTCTATCACCATGAAACAAAAAAGGCCATTAGCGCTCTGGCTTCCCAGACACTGGAGACCATTTCCCAAAATGCAGATAATACCATCCGTATTATTTCCAAGACTTCCACCTACATGCTGGGCAGTTCTGATATACAAAATTACCTGAATAAAACAGCCAAAGGCCAAAATAGTACCTTGCTTTCCAGAAATTTGCGCAATGCCCTTTATCTTTCCCTGGAATCCATGCCTGCGGCGGAATCCATTATGATTTTGGACGAAAACGGGAACTCGGAGTGCGCCGCGCGCTATACTATGCCCCATGCCATCCTTTCTTCCCCCAGAGAAGCGGACTGGTATGACGAAGTACACCGGCTTCAGGGAGCGCCTGTTTTTCTTATTAACGGAGGCGGATACTTTGCACCCAATGGGGATAATAATTATCTTTCCCTCATACGTCTGGTCAACAGCACGGAAGATGTCCGTCCACTGGGTTATATGATTATCAATATTCCTTTGAACGAACTTTTTGCTATTTCCAATACTAAAGACACCAGCTACTCGGATATCTGTGTTTATTCCGGCAGCTTTCCCGTGTTACAGTTTTCCAACAGCATCTTGGCTCAGTTCTTTTCTGAAAATACAATTTCAGGGCTGTTTAATCTCAAGGAAGAAGAAGTTGTTGTAGGCGGAGATAAATATTTGCTTCTGGGCCTCCAAAATTCTTCATTGGACATGCATTATTTCAGCGCCACCAGGTTTGCTTCTCATTCCAGTGAATTCAAGCCCTTTCTTCTTATCTTCCTATTTACTGTATTTATCGGTACTAGCCTCTTTTTGCTGATTGCCCTTTGTACCAGCCACTTTGTCACAATTCCGCTCTACCGGCTGTCTGTTGCCATGAAAAAAACAGAGCAGGGGGATTTTCATCCGGCTTATGTGACTTCCCATAAAGACGAAATCGGCCAGTTGCAGGATGCCTACAATGAAATGGTGGACAAAATCGAACTCCTTCTCTCCGCCAAAATATCGGAGCAGAAAAAACTGCGGAAGGCGGAGCTTAAAATATTACAGGAGCAAATCAAGCCTCATTTCCTATATAATAGCCTAAGCGGTATCGCCTATCTGATTACTGATAAGCAAAATACTGCCGCCTGCGATATGGTTATTTCCCTTTCGGAGTATTATCGCGAAAGCCTAAGCAAAGGAAGTGAAGTTATCAGCCTGTCCACGGAAGTGAATATTGTTAAAAATTATTTAAAGCTGCAAAAAATGCGATTTCCCGGCCAATTTGAAGATATTTATGAAGTTGAGGAAGATATTCTCACCCTTACCATCCCCCGCCTTGTCCTGCAGCCTTTAGTGGAAAATTCCCTCTACCATGGCATCCTGCCCACTGGCGACTTTGGCACTATACATATCCGGGCATACCATAAAAACCATTTTCTTATGCTCCATATCCAGGATGATGGCATAGGAATTGACCATGAACAGCTTTCCGGCATTATGAATGATACGCTGGAATCCAACCGAAAAAGTTTCGGCCTTCGGGGCACGGTAGAACGTCTACAAATTTATTATGCTGACAAAAATATATATGAAATTATCAGTGCTCCAGGAGAGGGATGTGAAATTATTTTTTCCCTTCCATTAGATAGAAGTGAAAATTAGGTTAGGAATTTGGGGTTAGTACACACAGCCGCAAGGGTTGGCGGAATGATGCTTAATTTAAGAGAAAGGGAATGGATATCTATAATGAGCCAAAATGACATCAGCAGTAGCAGAGACACTCTTTTAAAAGTAATGGTGGTAGATGATGAAGAGCTTTCCCGCCGCTTTATTGTCAGCTCCCTCAATTGGGAAGCATTTGGCCTGGAAGTTGCCGCCGAGGCCGCTTCTGGGCTGGAAGCTCTTACCCTCTTGGAAGAACAGATTCCGGATATTATTTTCACCGATATTAAAATGCCCTATATGGATGGGCTGGAACTGAGCCGTCTCATTGCGGGAAAATACCCTCACATTAAAATTGTTATCCTGACTGCCTTTAAGGATTTTGATTATGCACAGCAAAGTATCCAAATCGGCGTATCCCATTTCCTTTTAAAGCCCATTAACCATGCGGAACTCCACTCAACAATCCTTAAACTGAAAGAACAGATTGCAGAGGAAAAAAAGAAATGGTTTGAACTGGACCATCTGAAAAAAATATTAAAAGATAACTATTTCTTTTTACGGGAGCGTTTTCTTTTTGAACTCTTGGAAGACAAAATTTCCCCTTCCGCATCAGCCAGTCAACTGTCCTACTATTTCCCGGAAGGCATTCCTTCCTATATTCAAGTCACCCTTTTAGAAGCATCCTCTCCTCGCTTTCTAGAAACATCGGAGGAAGAACGGCTGCTACAGGATATGCAAAATCTGGAATTTGTGCATAAATGCCTAAAAAATGATACCCGCATCGAAGCGCTCATCGACCGCAGACATCATTTAGTTCTTCTTTCTTATTCCCCGGAAGTTAAAATGGTAACTCTATGTGAGCAACTGCAACGCTCCATCCATCAGATTTCCGGATTGGACATCTTTTTCGGTATTGGAACAGCGTACCATGATTTCCTTAAAATTAACCTTTCCTGGCAGGAGAGTTTAGAATCCCTAAAATTTAGCCGTTATATACCCAGCCAGTCCATCACCGTTTACCAAAATGATATCCATGTCCAAAACACGGACTGGCAGCCTAAACAGGGTGCAATAGAGGATATCAAATTTTACATAAAGGCGGGTTTGAGCGATGAGTTGAACAAAGCCCTCCCTTCCTTATACCTGAATGAAGCAGGTAATCTCATTGAGGCCGACAAAGCCCGGCTGTTATCCATGACTCTGCTTTCCGCCGCCGTCAATGCCGTCAACGATATCGGTATTAATTTGCAGGACATTTTGGAACAGGAAGCCACTTCTTTCCTTCCCATCCTGTCAGAACCCACAGGCGGTATGCTGCGGAACAAAACAACTGCCTATTTGAACAAACTCACCCTTTCCATTGCATCCTACCGCTCCACCAAGCGCAAAACGGTTCTCTGGGATATTATCCAGTATATCCAGAAAGAAATGAGCAGCCCGGAGCTTTCCCTTTCCGCTGTAGCAGAGCAATTTCATATGAATGACAGCTATTTAAGCCGAACATTTAAAAAAGAATTGGGGTTTAGCTTTTCCAAATACCTGAACAGACTACGGATGGAACGGGCTATTCAGCTAATTACCGGAACGGACATGAAGGCTTACCAGGTTGCAGAGGCAGTGGGGATTCCGGATGCCTATTATTTTAGCAGTTGTTTTAAGAAGTATACGGGGATGTCTATTCGGGATTATAAGAGAAATTTGTAAGGGGGAATTATGAAGGGCTGTGAGAATATTCTCACAGCCTATTATTATCTTTCTTTATATATGAAATAATCAAAATCGGCCGGAAGACATGTTCCCAGGCCATCTACACTGGCCATACCTACAAAAGCCCCTGTAAATGCGGCATCGTACACCGCTTTGATATATTCATCAGATAACTTGGCAGAATCAAAGCAATAAGGAACTTCCTGCCATCTGCTGCCGTCAAAAGAATAGAAATACCGGTATTCGATTCCTCTTACTTCTACTTTCAGGTAAACATAAGCCACATCCTCCGGTATCGGAATAGGTTTTTCTCTATAAACGCTGAAAGTTTTTCCCAGGTCTGTGCTTACCGCATCAATAACACGACCATATTTTTCGTTCCAAGTTACCTGAAGCATGGACCAGTTCTGGGTGTTGTAGTAGCAGGTCAGTCCGGCAAACTGCTGGATATTTTTAGGGCTGTAATCCATTTTTGTTTCCGCATCAAAGAAAAAATGCTGCCATCTCCTGGCAATATGCGCCTGGATAAATGTGGAGGCAGGGGATTGCCTTCCGTAAAGACGCAGATGGCCGGGCCGGGCCTTCAAGGATACCGTATCTTCTGAAAGCGGAATACGCAGGTTCTGGAAATGAATGTTTAGATTTCCCTCATTAAAGTCATCCTTTTCCGGACATATATTTCCCCATTTATGTTCCTTAATTCCTATCGGCGCCTCCACTAGTTCCGTTCCCATATGACCACCAACGATATGCGGCCAATTGTCCTCATCCCAGACAACCTTTTGGATTCCCGTCTCCCTACCCAGCGGACACCATCCCCTTGGGTCCACTGCGGATTCATAGCTGTGGTGGAGAGGGCGTCCCATTAAATGGGCAAAATACCATTCCCCTGCCTGGGTGCTTACCAAAGAGCCATGCCCCGCCTTCTGTATAGGATGGAAAGGAACATCTATTGTGGTGAGAAAGGGTTCCCCTGGCTGGGTTTCAAAAGGCTCTCTCAATGATTTAGCCCTCGCTACTCTTTCCTGATGTGCATAAACAGTTCCCCCTTGGGCTACAAACAGATAATAATATCCATGGAGCTTGTAAATATGAGGGCCTTCCGTAAATTTTTCCTCCGTTCCCCCATATAAAAGCCAAGGTTCTCCGATTAGCTTTTTTTCTTCTACCGAATATTCCGTACACATTATTCCATAGAAAGGATGATGGAAACTTCTTGGGTCCCAGTATTGGTTCAACAAATATTTACGCCCGTCATCATCATGGAACAGGGATGCATCAAACCCTGCCGTATTTAATTCCACTGGGTTTGACCATGGCCCCATAATATCCTCTGCTGTAATCAAATAATTGACACAGTCTTTAAAAGAACCGTCCGTTACTTTCACATCAGTATATACCAGATAAAACTTTCCGTCATTCCAGGACAAATCCGGTGCCCAGATTCCCCCTGAGTCAGGATTCCCTGTCATATCAAGAAGCCGCTTTTCATTTAGCGGATGCCCTATCAGCTTCCAATTCACCAAATCCATTGACATATGAATCTGCACACCCGGCCACCATTCAAATGTAGATGTGGCAATATAATAAGCCTCCCCCACACGTACAATACTGGGGTCCGGGTTAAATCCTTTTAAAATTGGGTTCTTAATTTTCATATTAATAACCATGCCCTTTCCATAACCTGCAAACTTTCATTTGACAACTTTCCATCCATTACCCTTTCACCGCCCCGGATACCATACCACTCTGCACCTGTTTGCTAAACAGCAAATAAATGACAATCGTGGGCACCGTAGCTACCATCAATCCCGCCCCCATAGTTCCCCAGTCCGTTGTATATTTCCCTACCATCTGCATAATACCCACAGTAAGCGTCCTGTATTTTTCCGAATTGATAAATGTAATGGCAAACATCATCTCATTCCAAGTAGATAGGAAAGTAAATACGGATATTGTAGCCAGGGCCGGTTTGACTAACGGCATCATAATTTGGAAAAATGTCCTATAAATACCGCATCCGTCCAAAAATGCCGATTCTTCCAATTCCCTCGGCAGCGTCTGGAAAAAACCTATCATAAAAAAGATAGCCATAGGCAGGGCAAACGCGATATATGGAATAATTATCGCCTGATAAGTATCCAACATTTTCAAGTTTCTAAGCATAATAAATACGGGCAGCAACACTGCATGAAGAGGAATCATTAGCCCTAAAGAAAAAAATGTTTTTACTATCCCGTTGATTTTTACCGTCATTCGGGCTATTGCATAGGAAACCATACAAGCCAGAATATCTGAAACCAGAATTACCACCAATGTTACGAAAATACTGTTTAGCAAATAATACCCCACATTCGCATTAAACAGGGCATTCTCATAATTTGACCAATAAAAATGCTGCGGCAGCCCCATTACATTACCGCTGTATATTTCATTATTATCTTTCAAAGAAAAGAAAAAGAGGAACAGCAGCGGATAAAGCTGTACCACTGCGAAGGCAATCAGAAGAATCTGTAGCAAAACTTTGGATAATTTTATGGATTTCATAACCGCCCTCCTAATATGTAAGATTATCTACTTTAAAAAATTTCTCAATCAGAAAATAGAACAACAGGCATTCCAATACAATGAACACAGCAATGGCACTGCCGCTCCCATATTCCATTCTCGTAAAGATTGTTGTATACATCAGCGTGCTCGGCACTTCGCTGGCATGAAGCGGTCCGCCTTTTGTAAGTACCCAAATTAAATCAAACAGCTTCAACGAACCTATCACCGCAAATGTCATGCTCACTTTAATGGTGCTCTTAATTAGCGGCATTGTAATCATAAATGCCATCTGCTTTTCATTTGCCCCGTCAATCTGCGCCGCTTCATAGATTTCGGCAGGCACCCCTTTAATTCCTGTATAGAGAATTAGCATATGGTAACCAATATACTGCCAGATAATAGGGAAAAAGGATGCTGCTAACACCAATTTCGTATTTCCCAGCCAGTCTTTCCCAGCCAGGCCCAGTTTTTGCAGCAAAGCATTTAATGCCCCATAGTCTGCATTATAAATTTTTAGAAATAGCTGCCCGATTACTACTGTTGAAAGCAGCACAGGGATAAAATATATCGTCCGGTAAATCCCTTCCCCTCTAATATTCCTTGAAAGTACAATGGCAAAAAACATGGCCGGGATAAGCTGCCCAATTACCGATGCAGCCGCCAAAATAAGGGAATTTTTCACTGATGACAAAAACGCATCATTTTTCAAAAGTTCCAAAAAATTCTCTAACCCCACAAAAACCTTCTGTCCAATTCCATTCCATTCCAAGGTGCTGTAATAGCACGATATAATAATAGGTATAAATGCCATTACAAAATAAATTACGAATGCGGGAAAAACAAATACAAAATAAGCCTTTTTATTTCCCAGGATTTTATTCATAAATCCACTCTCCCTTCTGGCATCGAATAGCTGCAGCAAAAAGGAACTGCCCCATTACGCGTCATTTTTCATAAAGTATTTCTCTTCTATGTATAACGCCTAATGTTGCAGCCCCTTTCATCTTATTGCTATATCTTTTTTAGCTGCTCCGCTTTCTAAAAAACTATATTATTCATTCAATTCCTGGAGGTTTGCACAGAACTCCTCCGGTGTTACCGTTCCGGCAATCAGATTTGCAATTTCATTCATAAGCGTATCCGCTGCGGAACCTCCTGTGAGGGAATCCAGCCAGTATACATATCCAGTTGCATCTTTTGTCAGGTTTGCGATTTCCTGGGAAAGGCGGTTTAGTTCGGAAGTATCGCCCATATCTGCTTCCCATGCCGGCATACCTGAACCAGCCAAATACTGGTCTTTAGACATTTTTTCACAGATATACTGCGCAACTGCTGCCGCTTCTGCCGGATGTTCTGTACTGCTGCTTACTAAGAAGGTTTCGCCGGAACCTCCATGGAATTCATCTTTCGTGCCTTTCCCACCTTCGATTACCGGAAATTTGATAACGGAAATTTTTCCTTTTACTGCTGCATCGTCTGCTTCACAGTCACCGTTCAACCAACTGCCCATGAACATCATAGCTGCCCTGCCCTGCTTAAATGCTGCTACCGCGTCATCTTCCGATGTTCCCATAGCACTTTCACCAAATCCACCTCTTGCTGCCAAATCCTGCACATATTTTGCCGCTTCTATCAATTCCGGCGTATTATATGAGCCTTCTCCCATCAACGCTGCATTAAAATCTTCTGCACCGGCCATACGGATTGCATGGATTCCAAAAATCATAAGCCCCGGCCACAAATCTTTTTCCCCAAGGGAAATCGGCGTAATTCCCGCCGCCTTGAATGCATCTACCGCTTCCAGGAACTCATCATAGGTTTCCGGTATTTTTACATTATTCTGCTCAAATAGTTCTGTATTCACATACAATGATGCTACCGCCACACTATAAGGATACCCATACATCTTTCCATCGAAAGTAAAATTATCCAATGTTCCGCCAAGAATCCTGGAACTTACCTCATCAGTAATATAATCATCCATCGCAAGTACCAGCCCCGCTTCCACATAAGGTGCCATTGTTCCCGCTCCCCAGTTAAAAAATACATCCGGCAACTCGTTTCCTGCCATAGCTGTTTTCAGCTTAACTTTATAGGACTCGGATTCCGTTCCTTCATGCACTACATTCACATTAGGCATATCCGTTTTAATGGATTCCAACGCGTTATAAAAAGCCACATAATTCCCATCGGTGGAATTAGGGTCCGAAAACTGAGACCAGAGCGTAATAGTAATCGTTTCTCCGTCAGCCGTATCTACAGCCTCGCTTTCTGCGGCATTTTCCGTTCCAGTATTGTCCTCTACTGCCGGACTGCCTTCCTGTACTGTACTTTCTTCTGCAGATATCTCTCCACTTCCCTGCGCCCCACCGCATCCTGCCAAGGATGCCGCTAAAACTGCAGACATTAACAAGCCTGTCATTTTTTTCAACACTGCTCTTTTCATAACCTTTCTCCCTTCACTTGTTTGTTTTTTGGATGATTTTATTTTAGCCAGAACGCACTTGGATTCAAATAGAATTATACGGTTTTATCTTGTGATTTTTTTACTTCATAAAAAAGAATTTGTGAAAAATTGAATAGAAGATAGATTATTTTTACCATAAAAGCATCTTTCCAGCTTCTCGCTTCGGAAGCCGTACAGCAGACAACGCATCCCCCAATACCATATGCCGTTTTCCATAGCCGCAAAGCTAAATCCCGTATCGGGGGAATGCGCAACCCTAACAATTCCCTGTATATACATATTTCAAATATTTCCTTGCCGTTTCCGCCAGTTCATACACACGTTTTACTTCCGTTGCCCCTGTCCCCCTCATATGGTACTGCGGAAAAAACCGGCTTACATGCAGAGGAATCCCCCTTCCAAGGGATGCAATCCATTCCGCCTCTTCTTCCATCTCCTCCCGTGTATCGTTCCAGCCGGGCACAATCAAAGTAGTTAGCTCCACATGGCAGTTCTTAACGGCACGGGCAATAAACCTTTTTACCGTTTCCAAATCCCCGCCCAGCTTTTTATAATAGTCCTCCCTGAAACCTTTTAAATCGATATTCATGGCATCCATATAAGGTAAAATTTCTTCCAGCACTTCCAAAGAAGCGAAACCATTAGTCACGAGGATGTTATCCATTCCCGCTTCCTTTATCAGTTTGCCCGTATCCCTTACATACTCCCATCCTACCAGCGGTTCATTATAAGTAAATGCCACACCTATGTTCCCCTCCGGGCGGAATTCCAATGCTTTGTCCGCTAACCACCTGGGAGAAAGATATGCTGCCCCGGCAGTTTCTTCCGCCATCTTCCCATCGGCCATCGATATCTCATAATTCTGGCAAAACGGACATCTCAAATTGCATCCATAGCTCCCCACCGATAACACCAAGCTCCCTGGACGGAATCTTCTCAAAGGCTTTTTTTCAATTGGGTCCAACGCCAGCGAGGTAGCCATCCCATAATTTTCACAAATAATATTACCCTTTTCATTTTTCCTTGCCCTACAGATTCCCCTTTGCCCCTCTTCCAAGCTGCAATGATGCATACATGTCATGCAAACTACTTTCATAACCCATCCCTCTTGCCTTTCCCCTTCATCCCCCTCATATTCTCTCATTCTTACGCCATCATTCAGTAATGCCTTACCACTTCAAACCTCTCCAGCCTCACCTTCTCTTCTTCCCCGATTCCAGCTTTTCTTTTTGCAATCCCAATCTGCTCTTCCACAGTATCCACGCCTTCCAGATTGGGCAGCAAAAGTCCTCTCTTATATCCTTTTGTCACCACAACCCCATATCTTTTCACGTCCAGTTCATCCGGCGAATCTATCGACTCCATAGCGCCTAGCACATCCACGCTGATTACCAGCCTGTCCAATTCATCCACTTCAATAGGTGAGAATCTGGAATCCCTGGTAGAAGCGCTGATGGCATTCTCTATAATCTCTTCCGCGATAGAAGATTGCACTGCCTGAATCGTTCCGATACATCCTCTCAGCTTTCCATCCTCTTTAATCGATACAAAAACCCCTGCTTTGCTGCCATACATTTCCTCCGGCAGTTCCCCGGGCAGTTTTATTTTCTGTCCATTACGGATATATTCCTCTATGGTACTCCGGGCAAGCCGGACATAAGCATCCTCTTTTTCCCTCAGCTCTTCCAGCAGTTTCCTTTGCTTTTCTTCATACTGCTCCCCAAAATTCCTCTCCGGATTCCCGCCCTGCACCATATAGCTGCAAATTCCGTACCCTACACCAAAAGGGCCTTCATAGGAAAGCTTTTCCGACATCAACTGCATCATATCTAATGCCCCGGCCATCACCGTAAAAGAACGGTGGCCGCATTCTCCTGCTTTTTCACAAAAATCCTCCGGGAATTCCAACAATTCTCCAAAAGCGCCCTTCTCCATCACATCCATGATGCGTCTGTCATAAAGCGGCCCTTCCGACTGATATCCATAAGGGCCATCTTCCTTTAACCGGTGGGATAAATCTCCGCTGCCAATCAATACCGTCCTTTTATCCAATTTTTCTGCGGCCCGCTGTATGCACTGCCCCAATTCATAATGCCTGATTAACGGCAAACCGGACATTCCAATTCTTACCAGTTGATAATTTTTCCAATACTGCTCCACGAAAAACAGCGGCACCATTGTGCCATGGTCCAGGCTTTTATCCCGTTCCCCCAGCGTTCCTGCCGGAAGATGCCCTCTATCGGCCAATACACATAGCTTCTCCACAAATTGGGTATCATAAGACACTTCCAATTTCACCTTTCCTGCCCGAAACTGGCCAAAGTCACCCTTTGCGCCCCTTCCCGGCGAAATATGGAAATAATCGGCATACATAATCTGGTGGGGGGAAATAAGCACAATGGTTTCCGGCATCAATTCTCCAATCTTGCCTGCCACTTTATGATAAGCGTCTATTGTATCCTGAATTTTCTTTTCTTCTCCTTTTCCCACCTCCGGCACAATCAGTGGAGGATGGGGAACCATAAATGCCCCAACAATTCCCATTATAATAACCTGCCCTTTCTGTGTTTCCTATATATGCCATAAATTTGTATATCCATTTATTAATTATTTATATATTTTTCAATCTCTTCATCTGTAAGATTGTACTTTTCTTTCACAATCTGTACAATTTTCCCATTCTCATGCCCCAAATCCTGGAGAATTTCTATTGTTTTCTGTATGCCAGTCTGAACACCCTCCTGCATACCTTTTTGCATACCTTTCTCCATTCCTTTTTGGACACCTTTCTGCATACCTTCTTGCATTCCTTTTTGTATCCCCTCTTGTATCCCTTTCTCCATCCCCTCTTGCATTCCTCTCTCCATTCCCCTTTGTACTGCTTCCTTTTCCAATATATCCAATTCAGGTTGCATCAATCTCATCAGTGCCGGCCCCATATTTCCTCCTCCTTTCCATTCTTCTATCCGTTGTTCATTAGCCTGAATGCTTACCTCCAAAACAGAATCCGCCAATTCCCTGCTAAACTTTCCTTCCAGCCCCCTCACTTTTTCTACCAGGTTTTCCATCTCCTGAATACTGATTTTTTCAGACAATGCCCTCAGCCATATATGCCCACTCTCATTCAGCTCCCGGGTTACTACTATCTGCGTGGGGAAAAGCATGTACAAACCAGCGTAGGCTTCCGCCTTATAGAAAGTGTCGATGTTTAAATGGTTTAAATTATACTCCTTTTGGAATATTAAATCATCCTTTGTCCATTATACCACAAATCATCAATTTTCGTCAGAAAATTAATGGCTATAAAGTTTCTTGTTGGGTATGCAAAAATTTTCTTGAATACGCTCCATTTGACGTCCGAAGCTTATAGATTGTCTATAGATTTTTTATTTGAATTGAATTAGATGTACTAAAATGTTTATCAAGAATAGTTTACCATAAGATACCCTGCCTGTCCACAAGTTTTACCCCGCATGACAAAAATCAATTTTCATGGGTGGTACAACAGGCAGGGCATCTGGACAATGCAGCATTCGATTTTGCGCTAAGAAAAAAATAATTTCGCTAATTCTTCACTTCCCCTTCATGGTGCATCAATGTAACACTGATTACCCCTTCTATCTTTGAAATTTCATTGGTCAGGCTACTGTATTCCTTTGCCCTTATTTCCATAATAAGATTTTCCCTGCCATTAGTTATGCTTTTGGAATCTATTTTATATTTCTGGGTATTTTTTTTCACTGTGGAAAGAACAATTTCTTCCTTATCTATGTTATCCATTTTTATAATGAGCAGCATAGGGCTTGCCATCATTGGAACCAACTGTAAAACCAACAAGCCAAAGGTTACCACCAGGGCAATCACAATTGCCAGTTCATACAAACCTGCCCCGCACACAATCCCTGTTCCTATGGACCAGAATAAAAACAGCAAATCCATCGGTTCCTTGATAGCTGTCCGGAAGCGCACAATGGACAATGCCCCCACCATACCTAGTGATATGACGAAATTCGACTGCATAGCAATGACGATTCCTGCGGTAACTACGGAAATGATTGCCATTGTAATATTAAAATTTTTGTTGTAAAAAGTACCTCTTGTGATAAAACGGTATACGAAGAAAATGTAAACCGCTATCAAAAAAGTTAACCCCAAAGTCACCGCCATTTTTGTTGTGGAAAAATCCGCATAAGAAAAGCCTTCTAAAACTGATTTTTTAATAATATCGCTGTAATTCATTTTTCACTCCATTTCTGCGCGGCTTTTTACTCAAAACCATGAATGGTTTCCAAGTTTGCGGATGCCGCACAGACACAAACTTGGGATTGAAAATTTCAATTTTCAATCTTTATACACTTATCATTCTACTCCTTTCATCAATATCTTCCTCTAACAAGACAATATTTCGAGACAGCCTGCCGCTGCAAAGTATTTAAATCCACCGCCTGCAAAATATGGCGGGGCAGAAGCTCGTCATATTTAATTTCCAAAATGTGCATATTGGGCGGCATCGCATCATCGAAATATTCCGGGGAATCGCCCAGGAATATTTCCGGATGGGCACATCCCCTGATGTTCATATCAAAGGTAACTCTCACATTACCAACCTCATTTACCAAAGCGCACCGGTCATATTCTACGATGCATTTTGGACCCATGCCTTTCGACTGCATTTTGTAAGCAAATTCCTTCGCCAATGTTCCCTGCCCGTCCATTTCCCCTTCCAGAATCAATGCCTGACACTCTTCCAGTGAGATTTCTTCCCTCTTCTTCCTGGTCAGTTCCTGCTCTTTATACTTTTTTTCCAAATGTATCAAATCCAGATTCCCATTGTATATCCGGATTCTATATTTCGCCCGGCTGCCAACCCCTGACTCATTTTCAAAAAGGCAGGAGTCATACATATCGTCAAAGTAAAGGCTTCTAACTGTATAAAAGTCCCCGTCCTGATGGCTGTCATAAGTTAATACAGGCTCCAGACGGTATTTAATTTTTTCCAATTCCATCAAAGTAACCTGAAACTTCAGTTCATGCCTATATTCCATCTTTCTCCCCATTTCTGCGTATCTTTCTGGCTTCAAGCCTTTTACTTCACGCGCTCCACCGCCGCCTGTACATATTCTTCACCCACATACTGCCCCATCATCCGGTAAATGAAGTCACGCCTCTGTTTCAAAAAGGTTCGTGTATCTTCAATGTTCGCTATGCCTTCATCCCTCAGTTCAATGGCGATGAACCTCACATTGTTGCTGCAAATAGGCTCTATCATATTTTCCAGATAAGCATCCACAAATTGGTCTACTTTTTCATCTGCATATACTTCCTCTGCAATATAAACCATCCGTTCCACAAACCGTTCCCTGAATTCAGGGCTTTGGAACAGGGAAGCAAATACGCTGTCCCCCACCATCACATTGGTCAGCGTATCCACCTCCAATTGGCTTGTGGCCAGGCTTCCTGAATTCACATCGAACAACATCCAGCGCCAGCGGCCATCCCCGTATTCATTGTCCGGAATTATATTCCTGGTCCTCCATGCCCCCTCATTTTTCACCGGCCAGTCGCCATACCTTCCGATAAAAATCTGTGACGCATAGTAATCAATATAACTATCCATATCAATCAGGCTCTCAGCTTTTTCGTAATTCTCCGATACAGTCATATCATTTTCCGATATGTAAGCTCTCATTTCAAGGTATAATTCGATTTCCTCTTCCATCCCCTCTTCCAGAACCTCTTCTTTTACGAAGATAACCTCTTCCTGGGGCACGCCGTAATGGTCCGAAATAAAATCCGCATTGTAGCTTTCCGTTATGTAATACATCCCCCAGTATTCCCCGTCCAAAAACAGCATCGCCGGGTGGAACTTCATGGTGCTGAAGTTAAGTTCTTTCTCCAAAGTATGGGCTAAATAGTCCTTTATTTTGTAAGCCGAATCATCTGCCCCTGAAAAAATCACAAATTTATGGGAGAATCCCCCGATTCCAAAAATATCAGCCGAAAATTCTTCGCTCCCCGAATATTCCCTGCGCGCATACACGCTTAAGCTCTTTGGATATTTCCCCCGGCTTCCCCTGCCTTGAATCCTGATTCCGCACTCATCGGACAATACTTTCTGCCGCTCCGGATTAAAAATCTCCACATGGGCCGGCCGCTCGGATTCCTTGCCCCTGATTCTGTAATTTGCATCCCACCACCACCAGGTTCCCCTATAGGGTGTATTTTCATCGGGCAGCAATTGTATGTACTCATCAAAAACTTTTCCAGTTACATAAATACCTGTCTCATAATCGAACAAATTCTTCGGGTCAGTAATGAGGGAAACCATCCACATATCCTGGTACAGCGTTTTCTCCCCGAAACCGATAAAGTACGAGCCTGTGATGGAATCCACGCAATTCCCGCTCCTGTCAAAAGCCGCTGCCCTTACAATATTACATTTGTCCACAGGGCCGGACGGCACAATATATCCTGGGAATTCGGACGAATACTCTTCTACCAGCTCCTGATAAAATCCCGCCGATGTGTCTGTCCGCTCCGCATACACATTGTTGTGAAAAGAAGCGTCCTCTAAATAAAATTCCCCTTCATAGGGAATGGAATTCCGGGTAGGCTCTGTTCCGTCCAAGGTGTAATAAATGCTATACCTATCCGCCCCTTTTATCTCCAGGTAGATAGGTTCTTCATAATATCCTGGCTCTAAAGAAAATGCCAATTCTTCATCCGAATCAAAACATGGGATTAATAGAAGTATCAACAATAAAAAAAGAGAGAAAAAGATATATTTGTACTTTCCTGATGTCCTTATTTTAAATAATTCATTGTTCAATGAACCACCTCATTCGTATTTGTTGTGTTGGCCACGCCAAAAATACTGCTTTGTCAATTATACGTTTTAAATGTTGAGGTGTCAATCGTTTAAAAATAATGAACAGGGTGTTCATGGGCAACACACCCTGCCCACTATGCCAGTTCTTTAGCTTCTTAGCTTCTATTCCAGTTCTTTACCCTTCAGCCCCTATCCCCCTGTATCAGGGCTATGCCATAAGGCGGAAGAACTAATTTATCCGTCTCCCGCCACTTTCCATCGTAGAGGCGTATTTTTCCGTTCATCCTATAAGGTATACCATCCATGGTAAAAGAGGGTACTTTCTCAACCCCTTCCAGATTTGCCGCCAGCGTACAATGATTTTCCTTTCCCTGCCAATGGATGACCGCTACCTTAGGGTCATCGCAGCAAAGCCGCGTCAAAGAACAGATTCCTGTACGGAAAACAGGAGAAGTACGTTTTAGCTGGAGTAAGCCATTCATAAGCTCAGGTGCACACAGGCTGCCATAGTCAAAAGAAAGAAAGCCGCCGGGCATCATCAGGCATATAGCCGTCAGAACGGTATGCACCTTTTCCCCGAACCTGTTTTCATTGGCATATCCACCCGCAAACCAGGTCCATTCATTGCTTTTGCCCGAATCCAGATGATGCAGAAGATTCCCGCACGGCGCGGCCAGCATGGCTTCCTCCTGCCACCGGCCGAAGTCCTGCCAGGACAGGCTGTTCTCAAAAAAGAAATTATGGCATGTCTCCATACTAAAAGGAAGCTCCTTAAATCCTACGAAGCTGTGGAATCGTTTATATCCCCGCTTGGGCAGCAAAGGAGCCAGCCCATATTTTCCCCATTGCATCCCATCCCACAGGAAAGCATCCGGCACGAAACCTGCCTGCCCGCAGCCGCAGTCGGAAAGGAACAAAATATCCGGAAAATCTTTTTGCAGATGCTCTTTTAAAATGCCGCCCAAGGCAACTCCAGCCAAAACCGCTTCCCAAGGCTTGTCCGGCCCTTCCGGATTCCAATCCGGATAGGCACTGTACATCTGCCCTTCCAGGAAAAATCCGTCCGGCTTCAGTTCCCGCATATAAAGAGAGAGCACATCTTCCATATGCCGGATAAAGCCCGGATGCCCTGCCCCAAAGACCCTGGAATTAAAAGAACGGGCAAACCGGCCGGTCTCATGCTGCATAAACCAACTGTCCTGTTCCCCATTTAAATAAGGGGATAGTTCCAGGCCAACCGCTTTTTCATCGAATTCATAAACCCCCCGCAAGGAAACCGTAAGCAAAACCTTCATTCCATTTTCATGGGCTTTCCCTATCGTCTCTTTGACGCCGACACCATAAGTAAATTCGATATCCATCGGTTTTTGAAAGTTCCATCCCGGCCAGGGAAATACCGGGTCAAGAAGCAGCGTATCAAAACCTGCCTCCCGATAAACGTTAATCCGTTCCCTCAACTGTTCATGGCTGGAGCAGATGGCTCTGGCCTGGGAACTGCCGATACCGGCCTCTATAACCGCCAAGCTTTCCCCCGATGACATTTCCCCCAAGGAACAGGCTGTGATAGCTGGCACTATCTCCTCCTCTTCCCCTGCCTGCTGTACCCCTAGATACAATGGCCCGATTTCCATAGTCTGTTCTGCCAAAAGCAATTGAGGACAATATATATGGCGCACCGATACAGCCCTTTCCCCCTTTTCCAGACTAAAATGCATCAATCGGGAAGAGAATCTCCCATCTTGTATCTTAGTATAAGCCCCCATGCATGTTCCAGAATCATAAACCCCGCAAAGAGAGGATATTTCTGCCGGAGCCAGCTTTCCACAAGGCTTAATCAGAGGGATTTCCTCAATGCCTTCCTCCCCTTTTGCCAAGTATTCCGCAGGTTCTAGCGGAGGCAGTTGACCCGGTGCTATGACCCGGCATCCCGGATGAAAAGGCATCCCCACCGTCCAGGCCAGCCAACGCAGCCGTCTCGTTTCTTCCTGCTTATTCGTAAGGCTCAACGAAACCGTTATATATTCATCGTAAAACTGATAATCGCATAAAAGTTCCATACCCTGCTCCAGGGCAAGCCAAACATGCCATTGCTGCCCGTTAAGCTCCTGTTCTATAAGGCGGCTCTCCCCGCCCGCTTCCACTGTTCCCAAAATTTCTTCCATTTGTTTATGGTTATTGTTGGTGCTGATGCCATCCAGGGCAAAGCGGAACATGGATTCCTGCTGCCTGAAAACAGTGACCCCATTAAGGGCGATGGCCTTTGGCATACCATCCTGCACATCATAATCGATTTTCCATCCTTTGCAAACAACGCTCTGTTCCATTACCGATTCCTCCCTTCTTCCCCTACGGTTTCCGCTATCCAAAGCTGGGCAGCACAGGGCGGAAGGGCAAATCCCATCCCATCGCACAACTGCCTGCGGCTAACCACATGGCTTCCGCCTTCCCCCAACACATCCTTCAGCCGGAAATACTCCCCTTCCGGCAATTTGGGCTTCATCCAGCGCAAAACTGCTTCCTTGTCCCTATTCTCCAGGTTACCTAAATAGAACCCCCACTGTTTTTCATATTCCCAAAGGATTGACGCGGTTTTCCCATCATCGGCCGAAAGCCCCGTACAAGATACTTTCCCCCGCCTAAAAATCGCCATATCGCTGCGCAGCCCCAATACTTTATGGTAAAAATCTTCGCTGCCAAACTGGGCGCCATAATAGGACATCAGGGCATCGCCCAAAAAGGCGATTATGCCAAAGAGCACCCGGTGCATCTCCATGCCATAAAGTTCTCTGGCAAACCGTCCGCCAATCAGGCGTTCTTTTTCATGGAGGTCATGGGAATCTATATGGTGGACAACCGTAAGACCCTCCGGCTCTGCTGCCATCTCTTCCTCATACCACTGGGCAAAATCCGGCCAGGATAGGGAATTCTCGTTCATATAATTAGAAAATACATGGAACGAACCTCTGGAATCCACAATCGGTGCCAACGCCCCCCAGGCTACCCACCAAAAATCATAGCTATAGCGGTAGTCATGAGCCTGTCCGGCTACAGGCCCCCTCCCTTCGCAATAGAAAATAACCTCAGGATAATCCTTTATTAGCTCCTGGCGCAAGAAATCCGCACAGGTATTGCCCGAAAGAAGACCTGCATAGGGGAGGTAATCTCCCTGGGGTTCCCAATTTGGCATAATATTCCACAACTGGGCATCGAAGCGGAATCCATCCGCCCCATATTCTTCCAGATACATCCGCAACGCTTCCAGAAGATATTGCCGTAGTTCAGGATTTGCCTGGTCCAATGACCTGGTATAGCTATGGGCTGCCCCTCCTCTGTCGGTAACAGAAAACCATTCCGGATGTTCCGTAAGAAACGGGGAAAGCGAAGCGGACGGCACATCGGCATCGTACTCATAAGGCCCATGCAGCACCACATCCAGGATTACTTTCATTCCATGGGCATGGGCTGTCCGTATCATATGGCGCAGCCCTTCGCTGCTTCCGTAGGTTGTATCCACATCTTTCCAGTCATGGACAGAATACCCCGGATAAGGAAACCATGGCATAATCTGCAAGGCATTGAAGCCTGCCTTCCGAATCCCAGGAATGGCTGCTTCCAGCGCAGCATAATCGGGAAAAGGCGACAAATTCAGCTTTTCGCCCAAAGTCACTTCCATGGCCATATAGCTGCGCCGTTTTTCCACATCCTTTCCCTGATGCCAATACCTCCGGTAGCATGCCGACACCTCACGAATAATTTCCAGCCTGCTACCAGTAAAATTCCCGTAATACATATCCCCTATTGTAACCGACTGCCCTTTTTCCAAATCTGCCGGGCAAAATACATCCGTAATCCGCTGCAGTTGGCCACAATCGCTGCGACGCAGGCTGCGAATTCTATAATAAAAGGTTTCATCCAAAACCCAGCTTACATTTGCCGACCGGGTATCCCGGTGATAGACCCCGATAATTCCCACCGGGCAAGGGTCTCCTTCCGTCAGGATATCATCCTCCCTATATTCTGCCAATGAGCGGAATGGCCTATAATCCTCCTTCATGGACGGCGGATACCCCGGCGCCAGCAATTCGCAGCACGAATATAGCCTTTCATCTATCATCCCAACATTCCACTGGAAGCGCTGCAAGCGTTCCGCAGTACCGGCCAGATTGGTAAACGTGACGGAAAGTGCTACCCATGAAAGCTCCATCCGAAAACACAAGGAAATCCCCCAGCCTTCCTCCACTAGCTCCAATGTAAACTTAGAGACAGAATCACCCTTATCCAGGGAAGTTCCCTCCAAAACAGTGTGATACCCATAGCGGCGGCATCCTGCGATTTCAAACATCTGAGGCTGGTCATTGTGCCGGGTCAGCCCGCCGGTAAAAAATACCACCATCGGCTCCCGCTGCTCAAACACTGGTCCACGCTCCACATGATGCAAAGCAACAGGCTGCCCGCTTACCCCGTCATATGTAAGCTCCCACGGCCAGCAAAGCATTGTCTGATTCATAGCTACCTCATTTCTACGCCGCTTTCTTGCTTCATGGGTCTGCGGATGCGGCGCGGACGCAAACCCTGGAGCAAAGGCCAAACCGCCCCTTACTCTGTCACTTGTCACGTATTTCTTTGCCGCCATTATAACAAAAAGCGGTCATCCTCTAAAGCAAGAATTCCCGCCATTGCCACCGCTATTTTTACTTATTCCTTCCCCTTTCCCGGGAACTTGTAAAATTCTGACCAGTATATGCATTTTTTTTACAAAAAAACATTTTTTCCTGCCAAGAAGTCCTGCCGGTATTTCGATGGGCTTACACCGGCATGTTTTGTAAAGACATGGGTAAAGTAGGTAGGGCTGTCAATACCCACCGCAACAGCCACTTCAAAAATACGGTTCGCAGGGTCTTGCAACAGTTCCTTGGCGTGCTCAATCCGCAGCCGGTTTAACGCATCAATAACGGAATAGCCGGTCTCTTTTTTGTAAATACGGCTTAAATAGCTACTGTTGGCATGCACCACCTCCGAAATCATAGGGAGCGTAATATCCCGGGTATAATTTTGCCTCAAATAGCGGTCCACCTCCTGAATCAGTGGATTAGAAAATTGTGTCCTGCTGCCCAGGGAAAGCATCGTATGGCACAAAAGGCCACTCATAATCTCCTTCATTTCCGAAGCCACCCCCGCTTCCAGAATCCGGGCAAACCAACTCCCATGGTCCTCGGGCACACTGCCGCATTGGCCCGATACGAGCAGCCTTAGGCACAGTGAGCAGAGGATGGCGCAGGATGTACGGATATTTTCCAGTTCCAAACCGCAGGAACGGTAGCAATTAAACAGGGCATCCAAACCTTCCAAAGCTTCCTTTTCCTTATAATGCCTGCAATGCATCAGAATGGAATTAATAATTTCGTCCGCCTTGGCCATTGTTCCTGCCAAAGCACCAGCTTCCGTCCCCTTCTCCCCATCATAAATGTTAATCCTCTTTCCCTCCGAAGCGGCAGTTCCTGCCTCCGCCGCTTCCCGATATGCCATGGCCAGCTCCGAGATTCCTGTATGCACACCGCTGATGCCTATATTTAATGTAACACTATAAAATCATACATAGCGCGAAGTACACTTTTACATCCTTCAAAAAGCTTCTCCCTGGTCGCTTCCGCCGGAACTAGTGCTACAAGCTGCCTTGGCCTGACCAGCACCGTGCGGCTCATATCCCCAGGGAAAGCCATCTGCCAAAGTTCCCGCAAGGAGCTGACCGCCTGCCTGTACCGCTCCGCATCATTCTGGCTTTCCGCCGGAAGATACAGCTTACACAGCAACAGATAATATTGGCAAAAAACCGGGGAATCCTGATATAGATTTTGGCAAGAGGAAAACTCCGCCATGTCTGCAAGCGCATCACAAATCACCTTCTCGAAAAGCGCCTCCTGCTTCTGTTCCACCTCCTGCGTAAGCTTTTGCAGTTGTGCCTCCTTTTCGCGCATTTGTAAAATCTGTTGTTTCGCCTTCTCGATGGGGGCGGCAATGCGTGCCAATGCATTCGTTTTGAGGACAAAATCCACCACTCCGTATTGGATTGCCGTCTGGGCATAGGAAAAATCCGCATATGCGGTGAGCAGAATCACCCGTGTGCCGGGCAGATTTTCCATCACATACTGCGCCAGGCGAATACCGTCCACTTCCGGCATACGAATATCAGTTATCAATATATCCACTGGATGCCCCTTCAGATAATCCAATGCCTCCCGGCCGTTTCCTGCCTCTGCCACCACCTCACAGCCCAATCCCTCCCAATTTACAAAATGAATAAAGCTTTGGCGTATCATTTCCTCATCATCTGCCACCAATACACGAAACATATCCCTCACCATACCCTTTCTATCATCTGCAAGTTTTAGATGGAACACATTTAATCCCCTCTAAAATCAACTGGAAAATGCCCTTCCATACAAGCGCCGCCTTCTGGAAGATTATATAGCCGCAGCCCATAGCCTGAGCCATAAATAAGCCGGATACGCCGATGGGTATTATAAATGCCCACCCGGCTGGTTTCCGGTATATTCCCCTCTTTAAATAAGTTAAGTATTTCCTCTGGGAAGCCTGGCCCTCCGTCCGTCACTTCAAATATCACATCACCCTCCTCCTGCCATATTTTTAACGCAATAGGCGCCGGGGCAATCTGCATTTCAAACCCATGCACCACCGCATTTTCCACTGCCGGTTCTATGCTTAGCTTCGGGATAAATGCGTCCAGCAGCTCCGGTTCTTTCACGGAAATATCATATTGCAGCTTTTCCCCAAAGCGCATTTTCTGCAAATAAAGATACAGCCTTATATATTCCAGCTCTTCGCTGATTCGCACCTTCTCCTCCCTTCCCCGGTAGATATTCGCCTGCATCAGTTCGCTCAAAGCTGCCACCATTTCATAAAGCACCTGGTCTCCGCCCAGCCGTGCGCGGTAACCGATAGCCGTTAACGTGTTAAACAGGAAATGCGGATTCATCTGGGAATGCAAAAGCTTGATTTCTGCATCCTTGCGCATCAACTGCTCCTCATACACTTCGTGAATCAAATAGTTAATCCTGGCAGTCATCTGGTTAAATGTGGTGCTAATACTATTCAGGTCCGGATTTTCATAACTGGGCATCCGATTCCCATAATCCCCTTCCCCAACAATACGGATGCTCGCCAACAGCCGGTCCAAAAAACCGGAAAGGGTCAGGGAAAAAAACAGCCCTACCAATAAACATCCCACCATTAATACTGCCATCATACCTGCAAACTGCGTTATAGAGGCCGAAAGCCCTGCTAAAACTTCTTTTTTCGGTATCCCTACAATATAAGTCAGGCCAAAATCCCCTACCGGGCTGGCAGCAAAGAAATAAGGCATACCCTGAAGCACCATCTCCCGTGGTACTCCATCGGCGCTGGAATGGGCAAAAACTAACAGTTCCGGTTTCAGCGTTTGTCCTAACAGAGACTTATCATGGCTGGAAAAAATAACACCGCCGTCATCCACCAAATATAATAAAGCATCTGGGGAATTAGCAATGGAACTGGAAATCTGGTGCAATTCCTCCTCCCATGTCCCTATGGACAAAAATAACTTCTTATCCGGATGATTGGAATAGGTAAAGGAGCGCACCGAATATATGGTAGGGTCCTCCACGCTTGGAGGATAAAAGCTGATTCCTTCCATCCTATCCTGGGAAAACTTCTCGTAGGCCAAAAGGTTGTTACGCTTTATTTCTTCTGCGGAACGGGATGAACGGGAAACCGAACAGTACACATCAGGATACAGGAATAAATAAGCCGTATTAATTAAACGGGCATCCCACGCGTTATTGAACATCATATAATGAACCAGTTCTTCTTCCATGGCATTCCGGTGCTTGGACAGCTCGTAAGAATCCGGCCTGCCCGGTTCCTCCTCCATAAACCAGGAACGGACTGAGGCGCTTGCTGAAATCTGCAAAGTAGTTGTATTAACCATTTGGAAGGCCGATTCCAGCATCTTCGTTGTCTGCGTAATATTTTGCTCCAAATTCTTTTTCAGGTTTGTTTCCAATAGGGTGGAAATACTTTTATAAAAATAGAGACATGCGAAAAGCAGCGGCAACAGGATACTCCCGAGAATAATCCATAATATCATCTGTTTCAATGGGATACGCGCAAAAGGGTTCTTTTTTATATTCATATTATTTTCCTGCTTTTCTTAAGTTGTAAGCCTCTGCCAAATCAAACGCAAAAGGATTTTGAGGCTTTATATATTTTGTACATTTTTTCCATAGGTATTATTATTTCTTGTTTCTCAATTATAAAATTTATTGCAAAATATTACAAGAGAAGTGGAATATACGCCAAAAATATTGTAGAAAAGTAAAAATACTGGAAGAAGCCGTCAGGATATTTGATTCCCCATCATCCAGCCATCCTATATAATGATAGTCAGAACACAAAACATCGATGAAAACGTGTTGTAACGGATAAAAGGAAAAATTGGATAAATTGTACCATAAAAGGAGGAAGCCTATGAAGAAAATAAAGGAAACGAAAAAAAGAGTTACCGCAGCCATACTCGCAGCCGCACTGGCCCTTTCACTGACAGCATGTGGAAACGGCGGCAATGCTGCAAGCAGCAACGATGCCAATTCGGGCAGTTCCGCTGAGGACACCGCAAACGAGGCGGCTGGAAGCCAGGAGAATGGCGATGATGCCGGAAGCGATGCCCCTGCTGAAGAAAATAAAGAGCGGGTTACCTTAAAATATGCCACATTCCGTGTAGGCGCCCATGTAATGGCCCCTTCCGAAGCTGAAATTCTCCGCTTGGCAAAGGAAAAATTCAAGGATGAATTCGATATTGAAGTAGAGGAAATCCCCAGCGATTCCACTTACATCGATAAAATGAAGGTTCTGGCAGCCTCCAATGACCTGCCCGATATCATCGAAGGGAAATCCGGCCTGTTTGAAATCGCCCTTCAGGGTAATCTGGCAGTTCCCCTGACCAAATACTTCGAGGAAGACCCGGAATGGCGCGCTGCTATCGGGGAAGCCAACATCGCTTTCAATACACGGGATGGCGAAATCTGGTCAGCCGGCTTATCCGGCGACAGCGCCGTTGGCTATTACTACAATAAAGAACTTTTTGCGAAAGCCGGAATTGAACCGGCCAAAACCTGGGATGAATTTTTCTCCAACTGCGATAAGCTGAAAGAAGCGGGCATTACCCCCCTTTCGCTGGCAACCGGCGAAGTGGCTTATTCCTCAAATTTATTCTTAGCCGCCGCTATCGGTACTTCCAGCCCGGAAGGTTATGAGTTTATGACATCCCTGTCAAAACACAATGATTTCAACCGGCCTGAGGTCATCAAAGGGATTGAAATCGTTAAACGCCTGCTGCAGGAATACACTACCCAGGATGCGGTAGGTGCCGTATATGCCAATATTTCCAATAATTTCTATATGGAAAAAACAGCCATGATTCCGAATGGCCCTTGGATGATACCTGATTTCAGCAATCCTGAAAAAGCGCCGGAAGGCTTTTATGATAAGGTAGGGGTTGCCCTGTTCCCCAATAACGGAATGGTTGTTGGTTCCGATTACGGCGCCCTGGTTACTGCCAAAGGCAGCGATGCCCAGATTGAAGCGGCTGTAAAATTCCTCAAATTCCTCAGCGGGGAAGAAGCACAGAAAATCCGCCTGGAAATGGGTTCCGTACCTCCACTTTCGCCCAATGTAACACCCAGCCCGGAATTTATTGAATCCAACCCTCTGTTCGCGGATTTACTGGCCCTGCAAGGAGAGGCCGAGTACAAATGCTATGATATGTCCTTCGTGAGCCCCAGCAATTTCAGCTCCGAATGGAAAACTTTATATCCGGAACTGGTTTATGACCGGATTACGCCGGAAGAATTCGCGCTCAAACTGAACGATATCGCTGCACGCAGCCATGAATAACCATGTGGGGAGAGCCGATATGCCTGTACCATCTTAAAAGGAGGAACTTAAATGTATAAGAAAAACAAGCTTCAGATTTTATTGTATATACTGCCTACATTGCTTCTGGCAGCTATCATTTACGGGATTTCCGTAATTACATTGGTGGGAACCTCCTTTACCGAATGGTATATCGGTTCCTCCCCCCGGTTTATCGGGCTGGATAATTATATTGAAATGTTTACCGGAAGAAATGATTTCTATAAAGCATTTTGGAACATGGTCATATGGATTGGCATGCAGTGCGTCATCCATGTCAGCATCGGCCTGCTCTTTGCGCTGATACTTTCCAAGCAGGAATGGTACTGGAAAATTGCCCGTACTGTCTATATGATTCCCAATATCATTTCCGGCGCCGCTGTGGGTATGCTGTTCATTTTCATCCTTAACCCTGAGTATGGTGCGGTAAACAATATTATCCGTGCCATTGGCTTTAAAGACTTTTCCGTCAACTGGTTTATGGATTACAATACCGCATTCTTCAGCGTAACTATGATGTGGCTTCCATATGCGGCGGTGCCATCCCTCCTGTTCCTGGCCGAAATCTTCTCCATCGACCGGGCGCTGTATGAATCGGCCCGCATTGACGGTGCCACCGATTTACAGATAAATCTATATGTGGTAATCCCACTGTTAAAAAATACCATTGGCACTGCGGTAATCCTGGCTGCCACCGGCATGATACAGAAGCTGGATATCATTATGGTAACTACCGGAGGCGGACCTGGCAACGAAACAATCAACCTTCCGATGTATATTTATAAATCGGCACTTATGGACAACAACTTCGGATATGCCAATGCCCTTGGCACCTTCCTGATTATTTTCGGAATATCCATTATTTTCACCATCCGCCTGATTTTTAAGGTAGGACAATCGGACATGTAAGGAGGTCGCGTTATGAAAAAGTATCTTTGTCACCCCCAAAAGGGCTTACATATACTGGGCCGTATTTTGACCTATGTTTTCCTAATCGTTTTGATGCTTTTGGCTATCGGGCCTTTTTCCTGGGTTCTGCTATCCTCTTTTAAAAATAATGCCGAGATTATCAATACATCCCTGGCCCTGCCCAAAAGCTTCTCATTCCGCAACTATGCCAAAGCTTTTGAAATGGCCCCCCTTGCCAGTTTCTATGTCCACAGCATCCTGATTGCTATTTTCGGAACGCTATTTAACCTCACAGTAGTGGGCATGGCAGCTTATGTAATATCCAGATTCCGGTTTCGCTTTAAAGGAGTGGTCATCGCACTGATTTCGGCACTGATGATGGTTCCCGGCGCGGCACTCTTGCAGCCTTTGTACTTAACCGCAAAAAACCTGGGGTTTTATGACAAGCTGTATGGACTGATGATTGTTTACGCTGCATTTGGCGCCCCCCAGTCTCTTTACATACTTTCCAGCTACTTCCTCACCATCCCACGGGAAATGGAGGAAGCCGCCTACCTGGATGGCGCTTCTTTTACCCAGACCTTCCACCGGGTCATCCTGCCCATGGCAAAGCCTGGATTCGCCACCGCCGGTGTACTGCAGTTTCTTTTATGCTGGAATGAATTTCAGTTTGCCATGACGCTGACCACTGGCAATAAAGCGCGCACCCTCCCGGTTGCCCTATACTATTTCAAAAGCCAGTTCGGCACGGATTATGGCGTAATGTTTGCAGCTACCATCATTGTTATCATTCCCAGCATTATTGTATTCGTACTTTTACAGGAATGGGTAGTTTCCGGCCTGGCTGCCGGGGCAGTGAAAGGATAAAACCATGGATTATTTTCTGTTTGTCATTATCTTAATCGGCGGCGTGGCAGTACAATGCCTGACCGGCTTTGGCTTCGGTGTATTTGTTTCCTGCTTTCTGCCGCTGCTGCTGCCCATGCATATTTCCGTGGCTGTTTTGGCCCTGCTTTCTATCGTTATAAACGGCCAGATTCTTTGGAATCTCCGCAGCCACGTACATCTCCGGGCAGTGCTCCCTACTGTAGCCGCCTGCCTTATTGGACAGTCCATCGGCATATCATTTTTGTTCTCGGCCGACGAACTCATCCTCAAACGGGGGATGGGATGTGTATTGCTCTTCCTGGCCGCCTTTTTCGCTTTTATAAAAGGCCGGCTGCACCTTAAGCCTTCCCTCCCAAACAGCATATGCATCGGCATCTTCGCCGGGCTGCTCAATACATTCAACATCGCCGGCCCGTTGATTGCCGCCTATTATTATTTCGCCTGTGACAGCAACGAAACCTATACCGCCAATCTACAGGCAACTTTCCTGCTCACCTCCATCTACAATCTCCTGCTGCATATGCTTTACGGCAATCTGACGCCAACCGTTATCGGTTTTTCCGCCTTGGGTGTCATCGTGCTTATACCGGCAGTCTGGATTGGACGGCATTTTACAAAAAACATGCAAAAGAAGACGGTAGGCACGCTAATCTACAGTTTTGTTGCCTTCATGGGCCTTCTGCAAATCATTACTGCAAGCCACTGAAAAATACAGGTTTATATCCGCGTTGCATGTACAAACCTGATATTCAAACAACAAATTAAAAAGCAGCGCAGAAACGAGGAAAAATGAAACGTATATTAGGAAAATCCAACATAGAAGTCAGCGCATTGGGAATGGGATGCTGGGCCATCGGAGGCCCTGCCTGGGAAAAGGGCCAGCCAATCGGCTGGGGCGTCACCGATGATAATGCTTCCATCCGCGGGCTGGAACGGGGCCTGGCGGAAGGCATCAATTTTCTGGATACCTCCAATATGTATGGCGCTGGACACAGTGAACATTTAATTGGAAAAGTATTGAAAGGACGCCGAAGCCAAGCCGTCATCGCCACCAAATTCGGCTGGGTTTTTGACGAAGAGCGTAAGGAAAAATTGGGCTATGACCTAAGCCCATCCTTTATTATTTCTTCCTGCGAGGACTCCCTGCGGCGTCTTTGTACGGATTATATCGATTTGTATCTTCTCCATGTAGGGGATTATCCTGCCGAAAAAGCAGGGGATGTTATCGAAGTCATGGAAAAGCTGGTTGCACAGGGGAAAATCCGCGCCTATGGCTGGTCCACCGATTCTACGGAGCGTGCCGCTGCAATAGCCCCCGGCAAACATTGTGCCGCCATCGAGCACAATGAAAACATCTTTGATGACAATGCCCTGATGCTGGCCTTATGCGAATCGGAAAACCTGGCCAGCATAAACCGCTCCCCCCTGGCCATGGGGCTGCTTAGCGGGAAATACCGGGCCGATATGGTAATGAACGCCAATGACATCCGTGGAAGGGCAAACCAGGCTTGGCTCAAATTTTTCCAAAACGGCAGGCCATCGGAGGAATTCCTTTCTCGCATAGAACAAATCCGGGAAATCCTCACCAGCAACGGACGCACCTTAGTACAAGGTACATTGGCCTGGCTCTGGGCGCGCAGCCCCCGGGCCATCCCCATTCCAGGCTTCCGTACAGATGCCCAGATTGCGGAAAGCGCCGGTGCCATGCAATTCGGTCCGTTAAGCCCCATGCAGATGGCGCAAATTGAGGAAAAACTATTTCCCCCGCTCCGCCATTAACAGCCCTATCTCCTGCTCATTGATGCCAACCATGGCTTCCCCTAAATCTTCCGAAAGCTCTGCCAGCAATTGTTTATCCTGATAATTGGCCACAGCCTTTACAATTGCTGCCGCACGCTTTTTCGGGTTGCCGGATTTAAAGATGCCGGAGCCTACAAACACGCCTTCTGCACCAAGCTGCATCATAAGCGCTGCATCGGCAGGGGTCGCCACGCCCCCTGCTGCAAAATTTACCACCGGAAGTCTGCCATTCTTATGGACATACTCCAAAAGGCCATAGGAAACCTGTAAGCTCTTAGCTTTTTCAAACAGCTCATCCTCCCTCATGGAAACTGCTTCCGCTATCTCCCTGTTCATCCTGCGCATATGCTGCACGGCCTGCACCACATCCCCAGTTCCCGCCTCACCTTTCGTGCGAATCATGGATGCCCCTTCTTCAATCCTCCGCAGGGCTTCCCCTAAATCTCTGGCGCCGCATACGAAAGGGGCTTTGAACTGCTTTTTGTCGATATGGTAAACATCATCCGCCGGGGAAAGCACTTCGCTTTCGTCAATATAGTCAATTTCTATTGCTTCCAAAATCTGCGCTTCTACAAAGTGTCCAATCCTGCATTTCGCCATGACCGGAATGGATACCGCTTCCTGAATCCCCTTAATCATTTTTGGGTCGCTCATCCTGGATACGCCGCCTGCGGCACGGATATCCGCCGGAATACGTTCCAGGGCCATAACGGCACATGCCCCCGCTTCCTCCGCAATCCTTGCCTGTTCCGGTGTAGTCACATCCATAATTACCCCACCCTTTAACATCTGGGCAAGCGGTTTATTCGATTCATATCTTTCTGATAACATTTATTTCCCTCCATTATTCTAAGAGCCTTTGAAGCTTTATGTTGTTGCTTTCCAGTAATACGAATCCGGATAAAGAATTACCAGTTGATATGTATTTTAATCCCAAATTGGCTTTGTTTGAATATCCAATTTAATATTTTATGACCAGTCCATTTTGGGTTACATTCCGCAAGCCCTAATGAATATTTACACGATATCACGTCCTCCGTTAATCTTCCTTATCACACGGCAAGGATTCCCTACTGCCAGCGAATTTTCCGGTATATCTTTCGTAACAACACTTCCGGCCCCTATTACAGAGCCATCGCCTATGGTCACACCAGGCAGGACAATAACGCCCCCGCCCAGCCAGCATCCATTCCCGATTTTTATAGGCAATGCGTAGGTCCGGCAAAAATATTCCCCTGTTTCCCCATTCCAATCCGGGGTTAACCTTTCCGCCAGTTCCACAGGGTGCGTTGCGGTATAAAGTTGTACATTGGATGCAATCAGCACATTATCGCCAATAACTATTTGACTGCAGTCCACAAATGTACAGTTCATATTTATGGACACATTATTCCCAAGATAAATGTTTCTGCCATAATCGCAGCAGAAAGGCAACCCAACAGACACATTTGTTCCGATTTGCCCAAACAATCGTTTTAAAATATTCCTTTTTTCTTCCTTCTGTTCATATGCCAAAGAATTATATTCTTTCAACAGCCGCCTCGCATCCCTCTTAAAATCCAAAAAAACTTTATCATGGCAATCGTAGCATTGCCCTGCCAGACATTTTTCCAATTCATTCATAAATTCACCCACACTCTTTCTGTAACCTGCAAAAAATTATGGCTTTGTTTTTATAACCGTTTATTTCCTTTTATTATAACAGATTGTTATCAAAGCACAGTTATATTTTTATGACGTCCAATAAAAAATACCCTTTTATTAATGCCATTTCGGCTTTAATAAAAGGATATTATACTTTTAACTATTTTTCATCAGGCTTTTAGTCCAAAACCATACTGTTATCCGCTACACCCTCTCCTCATACTTCCTCAAACCGCAGCCTCACATACTGCTCTTTTGGCGCATCGTGTTCCCTTAGTGCCGCTTTCATCATCTCTTCCATCCGGTGTCGCACTTCCGGCTGGGAATCTATAATATTATTCTCCTGTTCATAATCCGTTTCCAAATCATACAATTGGTCTTCCATTTCCCAATCAAACAGCCGCACATACCGTAAAGTCCCATCTTCGTAATCCGTTATGGCATCGGCAGGTACTTTAAATACCGGATAAGGCGTCCATTTCAGGAATTGTCCCCCTGTAATCTTCTCCGGAGCCGATATTCTGCAGTTGTCGCCGGAAATATTGCTGTAATCAAAATAAACACGGATATCCGTCATCATGGTTGTATACAGATTCAACGGGCGGTTCTCCTGATTAGGTGAACGGAAATAAGTATATCTTCCATCGGTAATATTCATCTGTTTCCCAAAATATCCATAAATTGCATGTTCCCGCACCTTCTCCGCTTTTCCTTCCATCAGGGGAAGCAGCGATTTCCCATGCACAGGATTGCGGCACACCTGGGAAGAAATCCCGTAAAATTCCATTAATGTGGGCAGGATATCAATATTCTGTGTCAAAGCCTGTATTCTCTCCCCTGCGTGACGATTCTCCGGCAAATGCACCATAAGGGGAATATGGAATACTTCGTTAAATGCAGGCATATAATTTTTCGCCATATAATCATGCTCGCCAAGCATATACCCATGGTCTGTCGTATAAATGAATAACGTATCCTCCCACATATGATGGCGGTCCATTACCTGGAAAATTTCCCCCAGATAAACATCCGTCATATATAAAAGAGCCAGATACCGCTTACAAAGATGGGCTACTGCCTCCTTATCCAGCCCCGCGTCCGCAATCGTCTTATATTCCGGCCACATGCACAGCAGCCCCTCATAGCTATCCCCTACCAGTTCCAAATATTTCTCCGGCACATCGAAAGGCTCATGGGGGTCAAAAGGCTCCACCCACAAAAAGAAATCGTCACAGTCATGGTGTTCTTCCAGCCACGCTGCCGCCTTAGCCATCACCTGGGCGCTTGGATATTTTTCCTCATCCCCCTTCCACTGTTCTCTGTTATACCAATACTGGGGTACCATCTTCCCTTTATGCTCCGGAATTTCCTTTTTCCGCAGCCGGGAAACACAAGGGTCCCATTCCTGCCCCCGCACCAGCTCCCAACTGTCAAACATCTGGCAATAATTCTCTCCCCCGATTTCAAAATAATGATAATGGTCAGTAATCATATGGGAAGTCACACCACCCTTGCCCAAAGCCTGCGGCAGCGTAAAATCAAAAGCCTCAATAGGTCCCCAATTCCTCTCCAGAAAATTCACCCGCCCCGTCATAATATCCCTCCGCGCAGGCATACAGGGTGCCGAAGCCGTCCAATGATTTTCAAATGTCACCGACATTTCCGCCAGCCTTTCCAAATTAGGCAGCCGTATCCCCTTCTCATTATACATCCTCAAAAACCGCCGGTTCACCGAATCCGATAGCAATAAAATACTCCTCAAAACCATCCTCCTTCCTATTACGGTTCTGCAAGCCCCTTGTTACCACCATTTTATCTCATCCGTAATCCTGTTCCGTATCGCAATAAATTCTTCCGAATAAATATCCCTTGGCCGGGGCAGATTAACCTCCACAGTATCCTTCACCCCTGTAGGCTTCTGGGAAAGCACCAATACCTTTTCCGCCAGGTAAACCGCCTCTTCCGTATTATGGGTGATAAATACCACCGTGCTTCCCAGCTCCTTCCACAGCCGGATTACCTCATCCTCTAGGTAAAACCTTACTTTTACATCCATCTGTCCGTAAGGCTCGTCCATCAGCAGCAAATCCGGGCTCATGGCAAATGCCCTGCCGATGACCACCTTTTGCTCCGTGCTGACGGAAAGTTCCCCCGGAAAACTATCCCGGTATGCTTCAAGCCCCATCAGCTTCATAATCCTGTTTACCTGTTCATCAATATACTCTTTCGGTTTCTTTTTTATCTCCAAGCCGAACCTTAAATTTTGCTCTACCGTCAGCCACGGGAAAGCCGATGCCTCCTGAAACACGAAAGCAATGTTGTGCTTCCTCGGGTCCGCCCTCTCCCCGTCCAGCAGGATTTCACCGCTGGTGGGTTCCGTCAGGCAGGTCAGCAGATTCAAAAACGTTGTCTTCCCACATCCGGTAGGACCCACCACGCAGACAAAATCCCCATCTTTTATCCGGAAGCTGCAGTCCTTTAACACTTCCAAGTCTCCAAAGCTTTTGCAGAGATGATTTACCTCCACTTTATCTCTTTTGCATCCCTCCATATCAATGCCACGCCCTTTCTATCCTTTGCGCTGCCAATTTCCTTTTCCCACAGCCCCAAAGATTCTCATTCCAAATATCGGCACTCATGTTCTATTCCAGCCCCAAATCCATAGCATCCGTAATCTCCTTGCGCATTTCCATAAAAGAACGGGATACATTATCCCTCGGCCTGGGCAAATGGGATAAATCATATATTTCCTTTACCACAGCCGGGCGTTTGCTCAATAGCACAATACGGTCGCCCAAATAGATGGCTTCTTCAATATTATTGGTAACAAACAGTATCGTCCGCCTGTCCTTTTCCCATATCCTCAATATTTCATCCTGCATCTGATAACGGGTCTGCGCATCCAGCGCCCCGAAGGGCTCATCCATCAGGAGAATCTCCGCATCCGCATTGTATGCCCTTGCGATTCCTACCCTCTGTTTCATCCCGCCCGACAGTTGGCGGGGATAGCTCCCCTCAAACCCTTTTAATCCTACCATCTCCAGGAAACGCATTCCCGACTGGCGCCTTACATTCTTATTCACACCATGGTATTTTGGCCCCATCTCCACATTCTGCATGGAATTTTTCCATGGCATAATCGCCATCCGTTGAAATACCATGGATATCTTCTCGTCTGTACCATGTATTTCCGTTCCATCCCTGTATATCTTTCCGTTTGTAGGCTCTTCCAGCCCGCACAGCATATTCAGGAAAACGCTTTTGCCGCACTGGCCCGGGCCTAAAATAACAAGGAATTCATTTTCTTTTACTTCCAGGGAAATATCCTCTACCGCATCCATATCTCCTTTTGACGAAAAGTAAATTTTACACAGATGCTCCGCTTTTAACTTTATTTTTCCATCCAAGGGCATATCCACCTCTCAATTCTATTAAATATAAAGGACAACGCTGCTCCTATCACACCGATGAAAATCATGGCTAATAGGATGAGCGGGTAATCGCTCACGTCCTGCCCCCGGATTACCAGGAATCCCAGCCCGCTTTTCGCAGAAATCATTTCCGCCGCCAGCATAACCACCCATCCCGTCCCTATTGCAGTACGGATACCGGCAAAGATGGACGGAAAGGCCGTTGGCAGAACAATATCCGTCAGCAGTTTCCTGCCATCCGCCCCAAAAATTTTCCCTGCATCCGTATTCAGCCTGGGCACCATGGCAACTCCCGTATACGAATTTACCACGATAGGAACGAAGGTTCCCAGGAAAATAATAATAATTTTAGGCAGTTCCCCTATGCCGAACCACATGGTAATCAAGGGAATCCATGCGATAGGCGGAATCGGGCGGATGGCTTCAAATATAGGACGTACAATCCCGCGGAACGTTTTATTCCATCCCATCAGCAGCCCCAGGGGAATTCCCAGGATAATCGAACAAGCCAACGCTTTTACCACCCGCAAAAGGCTGATTCCCGCATGTTCAAAAATTGATTTTTTTGCAATGGGCTTTTCCAATGTTACTAAAAACCGTTCCCATACCTGGGTCAAATTAGGAATCCTGTAATCCGTATATGCTGCGACGAAGTACCATAGCGCGATAAAACACCCTATGGATATTACCGGAAAAATACCCAGCATTATATGATAATATTTATTCTGCTTTTTCAATTTATCTCGTCACCCTCCATCTCAGTACAAAGCGTTCTACCCTGTCAAACACAGCATTAAAAATAATACCCAGTATCCCAATCATCACCATTCCGCTCATAATCAAATCCACACGCCCATAGGTGCGCCCCATTAAAATCATATAGCCTAACCCCTTATTGGCCGCCAGCATCTCCGCTGCCACCAGTGTGGACCAGGCATTGCCAAGGGAAATCCTCATCCCCGCAAATACCATGGGCATCGCCGAAGGAATCCCCACCCGGCAAAAGGTCTCCCATCTGGAAGCGCCGCATGTGGCCGCCACATTTACATATACCTGATTTGTCAGTTTTATCCCGCTGTAGGAATTTATCAGGCATGGAATAAATGCGGAAAGGAAAATAATAACCGCCTTCGCTTCCAGGCCAATCCCCAGGAATATAATCGTAAATGGTATCCAGGCAATCGGCGGAACCGGCCGGAGCACCTCAAAGACCGGTCCAATCAGCCTGTCTATCGCCTTATACCACCCCATCAGCAGCCCTAGCGGTATGCCGATGAGCAATGCCAGGGCATATCCGCTAAGTGCTACGATAAGGCTGGAGGTAATATGGGCTAACAGAAGAGAACCCTCCGGTTTCGTATCGCTCATTTTTATTGCCAAGGTTTTTACTACTTCCCATGGTGAAACAATCAGGTTTTTCGGGATAATCCCGAATCGGGCCACCATATCCCAAAGAAGGAGAAGTCCAGCGATTCCCACGATTCCCAGGCACAGGTTTCGGATACTTTCTTTCTTCATCCGGCCAAGCGCTTCTCTTTTTTTCGATTCACGAATCATTTGCTCCATATCTGTTCTCCCATTTTTTATTCCGCGTAATTCTCCTCATAAAATTCAATTGCATTCATCAGCATCGTACCGTCAAACCCATTCATCACTTTATCCATATCCGCTTCCGAATAGGTACCGCATGCAATATAATATTTCATTGCCATTTCCAGGTTTGCCGAAAATTCATCCCCTTCAAACATAGCCTTATACTCTTCCACTGTCGGCGCATCGCTCTCCTGTACATAGGACAGGGCATATTCTTCCGTACATGTAACGCCTTCATCGATGCAAAGGTCATAATAATACTGGGCGGCTTCTTCCCTGTTTTCATTTACCCACATCGTTCCCCTGAAAATAACGTTCATAATCTTCTGTGTAGTTTCTTCGTCTGCAAGAGCTTTGTCCGAAGCAAGGATAACCGAAGGAACAAAAAGCTTCGCCGCCTCACAACTGGATGCCGGAATCAGACCCTCACCTTCCCCATCGGCGCTGAATGTGGACCAAAGGCAAACCGCATCGCCTTCACCGGCCAGAAATGCCTGATATGCTGCTGCAATTTCCATATGTACAATATTCACATCATCTTCCTTCAACCCTAAAGCGTCCAAGGTTGCCAAAAGCTGCAGATGCCCCAGCGAGCCCTTGGTGCAAAGAATGGTTTTCCCTTTATAAAGCTCCGGCGTACCATAAATGCCCTCATAGCCTTCTACCTGCCCCTGCCCTGCCAAAGCAATTTCGCTGTCAGGCCGCACATAAAGCTTCTGGGAAGAATAATCCCAGAATGAAAATCCCAGGCAAGTCAAATCATAGGAAACCAGCCCTGTAACCCCTGCTGCAATCCCCATAACGCCCACGCTCCATGAATCGCTGGCTACGGCTTCCAACTGGGGTGCTCCTGCTATATAGGTTAATACATCTACGTCCAGCCCTTCTTCCTCAAACCATCCCTTATCCAGTGCCACATATATCCCCAGGGAATGAAGCGCCGGCTGAGCGCTCAAAGTAACCTTTGTCAGTTCCTTCGGCTCATCTTCATCCGCCTCCTGCCCATCTTCTGCCTGTTTATTTTCCGTCTGCCCTTCCCCTTCCGTTTGCGCAGATGCGGCTTCACCCTCTGCTTCCTTCGGGCTTCCGCATCCTGCCATGACCCCGGATACCATCACTAATGCCATAAACAACGCTAACAACTTCTTTTTCATTTTTTGTACCCCATCTTTCTGCGCAGCTTTTCTCTTATTACTTTTGGGCAAGGCACAGGCTTTGCCAAAACCATGCCAGCCCCCTGCAAGTCTGCGTTTGCCACGCCGACACAAACCTACCTGTGTTTTCTATTTCTATTAATCATTGTAATAGACCATATCCCTTAAAAATATGGACAAAACATACTTTTTCATCAAATATCCGACTAATGCGCCACCTTAGCGGTCTCCAATCAAGTAGGGAAAAACCGGGGCATTTTGATAAATGCCCCGGCACTGTCCTTTTCAGAGATATCTATTCGTCAAAATCGCGCTAACCCGAAATGTTTCTATGCCTTTTCCTCCAGTTCATCGGCGTTTCCCCATATATTTCCCGGAATTTCTGTGAAAAATAGCTGCCGCTCCCATACCCCACCTTTTCGGCAATCATAGCGATATCCCATTCCGTATCGACCAGCATTTCCGCCCCATGCGCCATCCGTAGCTGTGTCAGGTAATTTACAAAGGAAACTCCCATTTCCATTTTAAAAACCCGATAGAGATAATCCGTATTATAATTCAGTTTTTCCGCAATCTCCTGCATGGATACTATGGTTGCGTAATGGGCCTCCACATACCCTATCACCCCTTTTACCGCCGGGCTTGTATTCTGCGCGGCCAACTCGAAGCGTTTCCCCGCCGCCTCAAGCATCTCCCTTACCTTTTGAAAATCCAATTCCTCTATTTTCCAGTTGGACTTCTCTGTGGAATCCGCCTCCTCCCCTGTCTGTAGCTCCATTTCCAATAGCAGCCGCTCCAGCATCCTGTCCGTCTGCACCGGATAAAAATCCCTTCTGCCGCCTGCCATCACCAGAAACTGCTCCAGCTTTTGGGCAAACCCTTCTCCATCCCTGCGGGCAATCTGTTCCCTCATGCCCCCGTAAAGCTTTTCCATTTTTTGATATTTCCACTGGTTTTCTGTGGAGCTTGATAAATCATACTTACAAATGGATATGCTTTTCCCATCGCTATTTATCTGCGTATATAGGGCGGAATTGCTTTGACGGACTGCTTTCTGCAAATTAGCTATCCCGTACAAAATTTCGCTGATGCCCATGGGAAGCTCTATCGCCTGAAACAAAAGCTGGACATATTCATTGTAAATATAATTCTGGAACATAAAGCTATTATGAAGCACATTAAATATAAGCACCAGCCGCTGGGGATGTACCAGCAGGAACATATTCAGGTTCTCTATCCGTTCGTATATAAGCGCTGTCTCAACTTTCGATATTACCCTGTCCACATCCGTCTGTTCCGGGATAAAAATCATTACGCTGGCTACCACGCCATCCATCAGCTTTACATCATAGTTTTTTACCAGCTCCAGAATTTCTTCCCTGGAAAGCTCTTTCCCTTTCAGAAGAACATACATAAAATCATTCTTCGCAGTCTGGCGGAGACGGTTTCCATAGGCCGTATTCCTGGCTGCTATCAGCTTATTATGTAGCTGCACCAGCCTTTCCATATTCAGCTCCGATTTCAGCAGATATTCCACCGCCCCGTTCATAAATGAAGTCCTGGCATAACTGAAATCGTCATAATTAGACAAAATTACCACATCTATCTGCCCATCATCCGCCTTCACTGCCTCCAAAAGCTGAAGCCCGTCCATGTCCACCATCCGGATATCCGTCAAAATCAGTTCCGGTTTGGCCTTTTCTATTAGTTTCAGCGCTTCCCTTCCATTCCTTGCCTCCCCGCAGCAATCAAAATATTCCGGAAGCTTTTTCAAAAGGCTTATAATCCATGCACGAATCGGCGCTTCATCATCCACTATGATTACCTTTATCATCTTATCACCCCTCATCCTGGAAGCATATCCACATGCCTATCCGGTGCACCGGGAATGGAAAAAGGTATCATCAGGATAACTTCCGTTCCCTCCCCAGGGCCAGAATGTATCTCTATCTTATATTTTTCCCCATAGGCCGCCCCCAGCCTGTTTAGTACATTGTTCATCCCCTGATGCCTGCCCATATCCGCCAGATGCTCCCGAAACACCTTTAACTGCCCGTCATCCATCCCCACTCCATCATCCTTCACGGACAGCAACAGGTACTCCCCTTCATGCCGTACCGCAATCAGCAATTGACAACTATGCCCACAAGGCTCTATGCCATGAAGAATGGCATTTTCCACAATAGGCTGAATCAGCATGTGAATCATTTCCGCCTTCCTGGCCTCTTCTTCTATCTGGTATACCACATCGAAACTGTCCGTATACCGGTATTTCATAATGCTGATATATTGTTCCAGATGCCGGAGCATCTCCCCCACCGTAATTTTTTCGCCTACAGTCTTGAACATCCACCTGAGATACTCGATAAAATCCACCAGCATATGGGAAGCATCCTCGGATTTCCCGATATCCACCAGGCACTTGGCACAAAAAACTGTGTTATAAATAAAATGAGGGTTAATCTGCATCTGGAGGAAATCCATTTCTGCCTTCCGTTTCTTCCTCTCTTTTTCTTTGATTTCATCCACCAGCCTGCGGATACGGGCCTGCATCTCTTCCAACGCATTGCTTATCTGGTGAATCTCCTGCCAGCCGCTGCACTGGAAATCAATATCCAGGTTATCCCCATCTAACAGCATAACCTTGTCCCCCAAACGCTGTATCTGCCGGGAAAAAATTTTCGCATATAGCAGCGCCAGGACAATGCCTGCTCCGATAACCAGCACACAAAGTACCATCACATGGAAATTCACATAAGAAACTGCCGAAAGAATACGCTGATAAGGGTAATGCTCCACTATTGTCAACCCTAAAACCGGATTGTAGTAGCTGGAAACTAAATATTCCGTTCCATCATCGGATATTGTTTCCGCCCGGTTATCCCCAAAAACATGCCCGTAATTACTTCCTAAAAGCTCCTTACGGTTCGTCGAAACAATCCTGTTTTCACTGTTCACCAAATAAATATAGCTGTTTTCCGAAACCTGCGAATACTCATCCGATATTACATTCTCCGGTACGCATACCAGAAAATAGCCCCGTTCCTTCCGGTAAGAGCCATACACTAACCTCCCGAAAATAAGAACCGATGCTTCCGTCTTTTCATCCAATATATCCTTATACGGGCCGCAAATGCATACCCTTCCTTCCGCATCCGCTATTTTGTCATAATATCCCATGTCATATAAAAAGGAAAAGTTGTAGGTATCCAAATATCTGTTTTTAGATATGTAGTTATAATCATTCATACAATGCAGCACAACATAATAATCAAAATAATAATTGGCCAGCATATTCCGGTAATCCATATCCAGGCTTTTCATGCTGCTGTTAAAGCTTTGCCTGTTTGCTTCCGCATACTCTTCGTTCGCCTCAATAATCGTATCCAGCTCATCCGCATAATAGTAAGAATTGGAGACAAGGGAAGCGCTTTTGTAAATCTGGTTAGTTTTCTCCGACACTTGGTACAATACATCCGCCCTTGCTTCCCTGTAATTATCCAAAAGCGCTTCCGAATAATCCCTATAGCAGATAAATGCCGTTAAGGCAGCGGTAGAAACGCTAAATAACACCAAAGAAAAAAACATAATTGTCCGGAATTTGAAGCCTTTTTTCATCCTTATACCCCATGCCCGCTTTACCGGGCTAAAAACCAATGCTTGGAATCTCTTATCCGTTCATTCGGAAAACAAGCCCATATCCCCGTCTACGATATTTATTTTAGCAGAATCCTATTATAAGTAAAAGCTGATTTTGCAAAAGCGCTCATGATAGCAAAAAAACATTAACTGCCCACTCTTCAAAAAATTTTGTTTTTTCTTCATCCATTTTAGCGGACGGTTTTTCCTCAAGCGCATCTTCACTCCATTTATAATTAACCCTATAGCAAAATCCATCCTCTAATTCTTCCAATTCCCCTTCCCTTTTCATAGATTCCTTTAACAGGTTAAAAATAGTATCCGTTAATTCCATTTTATTGCCATCTTTATTGTTACACATCCCGCTTGCTAATAGCAATTCATGTACATCTTTACATTCTAAGCAGCTTTTACCCTTTTTCCCGCTGTTTTCTTTGACTTTCCCAAAGTGCCGCTTCCAGTTTTCCCTATACTTGTCTTTAAAATTTTTCGCATCTATCCGGCTTGCTTTTTCTTCTGTAAAATATTGTTTTTCATAAATATCATATGCTTCTATTTCTATAGAAAACTGATTATCTATATCTGCGAAATATGTGCGGAGTGCTATACAAAATATGTATGCAAATAAGCAGCCATCTACAGAGTTTTCTTTAAATTTATTATGCGCTGACCAGTTCCTGAAATTCCTTACAGACTGATGATACTTTTTAAGCATTACCCTATCATCATTGTTCAACTTATTTATATCAGCGCTTTCTTCATGGAACATTGATGCTACTTGCAATGTATGATAATATACCGTTTCCGGTTTCTGTGGTTTTATGACCGGAAACAATAATTCTATCCTGTCTAACATATTGCTGAACCCGGCAGCTTCTATTTTCACTGCTTTTTCTTTATGGAAATATATCTGATTAAATGCAATATTTTCCGCTTTCTCATCTGCTATCTTTTCCTTCCAATATTCACACGCTTTATACACCAACCGCCGTATCTGATAATATGCATCTTCATAATACTTATTTATCCAGCCTTTATTATCAGCAGACGCTTTCTTTCCACTCTTCTCTATAATAAAATCCCTTCCGTCCCTTGCGTCTGTACAGATATGAGCTTTTTTCAAAAATTCAATCGGATTATGCTTTCCATTCCCTGTTAAAAAAATCATGCGTTCGTTTGGATATCCACAGTTTAAAAGAAAAATGTATAAATACATTCCCGCTTTTTCTTTAAAATCATCCTTGTCCGTTACTTCTACCCTCATCTGTTTAAGCGTTTCTTCAATTTCCGGATAATCCTCCTCATCAATACCTTCTTTCATATTGATGTCAAATACCACTAAGTCATAACGGGCATTCCTGCTTTTTAATTCTTTCAATGCCTTTTTGTACTCTTTAATCAGACAAACCTCAGCGGCCAGCTCATAAAAATAATCCTGGATAACTGACATATTATCCCTTTGGCCCTCTTCCATCTCTAATATATCTTCATCAATATTACCTGCATCATTATCATCGCAATCATCTATCCACAATATATTTTTATATTCCATCACATTTCCCACTTTCTTATCTTTTGAATAATCTCATCGCAATTCTTAACTCCACAGTAAACACCCCGTTTTCAATTCTGGTTTTTATTGGACTTTCTTTCATTCCGCTTATTTCATTGACTGCCCTCACCACTTCCGTTTCTGCCTCAAGTCCATAGCCGCCCTCTTTCTTATCTTCCACCTTATCCTTCATATAGTTTCTTGCAGCAAGCAACATGCAATCTTCTTCGTCCCGAAACTCCAAGGTAATTGTTCTGCTTTTATCTGCATATTTAAAAATATTCGTTAGAAGCTCACTAATAATATCAATAAAAAGCAACGCTGCATAGGAGTCTTCTTCAAACAATATACCCTTCCATTTATCCGACACCAAACATTCTAAATCAAACATATTATGCCGAAACCATTCTCTTACATTCTTATTATCCGCTAACAATACTTCATTCTCAAAATTATTTCTAATCTCAATCCAGTCAAAATTTTCAAATCGTGCACGTAATTTTTTTGCGTGGAAACCACCATCATGTACTAAAGTAACCATACATCTGATTATTGCATCATCAACTAATTTTTCTATATGGACGCCGTCTGGTTGTTCCTTTGACAGAATCGAATCTGCTATCCGTTTGTATAATTCCTGTACATTATCCTCAAATCTTAATTTCAGCATTTCCACATCCTTTGTCAAATTCTTTTTTACACTGTATTCATACAACAGTTTGCGTCCATAATTCCTGTAAACTTTATCTTCATTCTTTAATAATTCTGTAGCAATATTATAAAGGGAGGTTGCCCTCATATTCATATAAGTGTGCGAAAATTGCTGAATCACTCTTTTCTTCTCATATATCGCCTTTTCTTTATCCCTTATTGCCTTAGCTAACCCTAACGCTAACTTTGCAGAATCGTCTATATGGATTCCCACTTTTTTTGGGTAGTAGCTGCACACTCCGCTTTTTATATCACTTCCACTAATTTTTCTTCCTTCTGAACCCCTCTTATCGACTAAATTACATAACCTTTCGCACGGACAATCCTGACACACTGGAGGGCATCCGCGCTCCTTATCGACTAAATTACGTAACCTTTCGTACCTGTCATAATACTCCATAAAAGGGAATCCATAGCCAAATGCCGAAAATGCCATTGGATGAGTAGTCACAATTCTCCCATCTATTGATTTACATTCATATGTAGATGGTTTTTCCTTTCCTATTCCAAGATTAAAAATGTCCTCGTCCAATTTATCTATATATAATGCAAATCCATCATTTTCTCCTTTTGAGTTAATATAATCTTCTACAGAATCCATACATAACAGCAGATTTGCATATTGATATTCCGGATTAATATCGCATAATTCCAAAAGTAAATCCGAATTAGCTTCGCCATACTTTTGTTTTAATAAATCAAATTTTTCCCACCCTTTTATGACTTCTTTCACAAAACCATATACATCTTCAAAATCGGGATTTATTTGCCCTAAAATTTCATCCAAGTACTCCTCCTTTTTTTCTTTTAAATACAAATCCAATACTCTGTTTATTTTTTCATCAGTAAATTTTTCATCCGTAAATAATTGTTCACCACGTAAGTATTGAAAATACGAAAAAACTTCTTTCATCATTAGCTTTTCCATAACACCAATGTATTGGATTGTTACAGCATCCGTTATACCTTCCGCTATGTCCTCCACACATAAACAGCCAGTTCTGTCAAACAGCCCTGAGGAATAGTATAAATTTAATATGCAGCCAATAAATAATGTCTGCATATCACCATCCTGGTATTCTTTACAAAATTTATTGACACAATTAATTATATACTCTTTTGCAGCTTGGGCAATTTCTAAATCTACATTTTTATGGCGAAAATCCATTGCCTCTGCATTTGCCGGCACTTTAGGAACCATATATTTTTCTATTTCCCCCGTACCCCCCATCCCCGAACATATTTCCTCAAATTCTATATCTTCCATATTTTGATAGAATTTTCCATAGCATAAATAGCCATCTTTAACATCACAAAAGCTATTTACGTAACGATGCAAAGTCTCTGTAATTTCATACATTTGCCTTAAGATTATCTTCAATTTCATACCATTCCACCCCACTCAAACTAATCTATTCCATTCATAGTCAAATCTACTTCATAAACTTCTACATTTCTAATATTCATATAAACCACCTTTCAACTTTACAACAATTGCTATATTTCTGCTTGCACACACCCTCTATCCTTCGATTAACGAAATTAATCAAAGAACAAGCCTGCCAAACTTCCGATTGCGCCTCCGATTTTTGCTCCTAACGCTGATGACACCGGCCCTCCCAACGCTCCGATTACTGCTCCGATACTTCCCCCAACTGCTGCCCCTGTACTTCCACCTATTAATGCATTTCCACATCTTTCTTTAAAATCTGACATCTTTGCCTCCATTTCTGCGCAGCTTTTTGCGCCTGATTTTTTATCAATTATCTTTCAGCAATACCCAACTCTTTCTTCAGCCCCTTTACCAAAACAGACGAGAAATTTACGTTTTTTGCTTTTGCCATTTCATCTATCCATTTAGGAATCGTCAATGTCTTCTTAACATATACCATCTTTTGCACTTGCCTGAAATATGGCATCCATAAATGGACATAGACTAACTTTTGTCCCTTTCCCAATTCAATATCCTCTTGTTTTTTAGGTTTCGGGTTTTCTTGCCCTAAATCTTCATTCTCACTAATTTTCAAAGCCAATACTTCTTGCGCTGCAGCAATCGCATCTTCTTCTGTTTCAGCTTCCGTCATCTGACCTGGAAAATCAGGAAATGTTATCAAATATCCTTCCTTTTCTTTTTGTAATATTATCGGATATATATAATTCTCTTTCATATTTCACTCCATTTCTACGCAACTTTTTGCGCCTGTCAAATTTGTGGATTCTGCACAAACACAAACTGAAAATTGAAAATTTTTAATTTCCAATCTTAATCTCATTTCTGCACAGATTGATTGTGTATTGCAAGTTCGTGGATGCCATGCAGGCGCAAACTTGGGATTGGAAATTTTTATTTTTTTAATCTCCTCCGCTTTTATACACGTGTTTCGATACGTGTTTTTATTATATTAGCACGTATTTCAATACGTGTCAATATTTTTTTAATTTTCATTGACTAAAATCCCCTTCTTCTATATACTATACATAAATTAGCTGTGTACCCCCGAAGTTGGCAATAGTCATTATGCAACTATTAACCTACTTCACAGAGGGAGAATACATATGGCTAATTTTAAAAAAATCGAGAAAATGATTGTTGCTGATGGTTGGGTGCTTGTTCGTGTTAATGGTTCACATTACCAATATAAGCATCCTGCAAATCCGAATGCCATTACGATTCCAAACCATAATGGAAAAGATTTATCTATTGGCGTCATTAAAAATCTCGAAAACACTACCGGGTTATCTCTTAGGGGATAACCTTTTTGTGTCGGCGTTTCCCTCTGCAAAAAATATGTTTCATGGGTTTGCACCCCCTCTTCTTTCATACATTCCCGCCGGAATATAAAAGGTGCAGTTCCATAAATCACTTTATAGACCTGCACCTTTATTGCTTATATTGATAAAAAATATCTTACATCCTTACTGCATCTTCGGTGTAAAGAATACGAAGTACACATCGCCTTCGGAATCGTCATCAAACAATTCAAGATATGAAATGGAGAAATCATTCTCTCCCGTAGGAACCTCAAATACCAACAAGCCCGTTCGCTCCTCATCAATACCTAAAGTATATGTCTCCTCAAGCTGTTCGTCACTCACAGGGTCAGCATTTGCTGTAATCGGATAATCATAATCATCATCGCCATCGCTGTTCCATTGAATCTGGAAATCAGTATCATACATTTCAATAGACTCGTTATAAGTGTTCTTCACAGTTACCTCTGCAACAAGCATACACTTACCTTCTGCCGGCTGATATCCATTATACTCTTCGCACAGATATGCACTGTTGACTTTATAGTTGAAGAAATATGTCTTCATCGTATCGCCAATACGCCCCTCGGCATACCCGTCCAAACTTTCTACCTCTTTCGATTCCTTTTCGTCTTCCGATTCCTCTTTGGCTTCCAATTCCTCCTCAGCCTCCGATTCCTCTTCGACTTCCGCCGCTTCTTCGGACTCCTTTTTAACTTCCGGCTTCTCTTCGGCTTCCGGCTCTTCTCTTCTTTCCTCTTCTTCCTGCCTCTCTTCACTTACATTGCTGATGCTTCCTCTATCCCCTCCGCATCCAAATAAGCACATAGACAGTACAATTCCCATAACTACATAAGAAAACCTCTTCACTTCTTTTATCCTCCTAGTTAAATAAAATAATAATAGCAATGGGATTATTATACCTTGAAATTTCGTAAATCACAATCCCCAATTAGTCCGATTTCCAGAACTTTTCTTTCTGCCTTGCCCCCTTAAGCTGCATGGTGCACTTCTTACAGTTCATTGATGGTTGCTGTAATTGGCATGTTTCTAATCCGCTTTGCAGGTGCATATACTGCTACAGCAGCAGAAACGATATCGAATACAACAATAATAACAATCAAAACTATCGGCAAACTCCACTGGTTTCCAAAGAACCGTGTAACCAATTTCACATACAAAAAGCGGCTTAAAACAATTCCTATACCACTTCCAACTATAAGGCCAGAGATAGCGTAAGTAAAGGCTTCCGCAGCAATCATCCGGGTAAGCTGTTCCCCATCCATACCAACCGCCCTCATAGCTCCATACTGCTTTATCCGGGCAGTTACACTCATAGAAATGCTGTTGATAATGTTAAATAGCGTAATCATGGCAATGATTGCCATAAAACTATATAGCAGAAATTTTACAGCCAGATAGGTATTGGCATCCTCCTGATTACGCCTACGATGATTCTCAAAAATAACATTGCTTTCCGTAAGACTGTTAATTTGTTTTACCGTTTCATCCGTAGCCTTGCTGCTTAATTGTATTCCTATCATACTGTAATTCTGTTCCCCTGTCAGCCGTGTAAAAGTTTCCTGTGAGCAAATTATGCTATATTCGCTGGGATACAGCCCACTGGATATGCCACATACAACCTCAATCTCCTGCCCCGCTACCTGAATGATGTCCCCAACTTTTATCGGATTATCTTTATCCAAAACTGTCATAGCCTTGCCGCCGTCCCCATAGATTTCCGATATATTTCCCTGCACAAGACTATCCTCTGCACACTCCAACATATACTGGCTGTATGACGTTATGTTTACATGATTAACCTCCTGCCGCGAAGAAGTAACCGGAACATTCTCCATGTAGGAACTGCCCCAAATATGCTCTACACCAGTAATCCCGCTGATAGCATCACATAAACTCTGATTCAGTACACGCTCATTTGCATAGCCGGTAAGGGTAATATCCGGTTGCCATGACCGCATTGAGGGAAGCAGCTCATGTGCAAACTCCAACCCTACTGAAATACAAAGAAATAGTATAATACTGAGTGAAAAGCTGGCGGTCAATAAAAACCAGTTTTTCTTAGATGTTGTTGCATGGTGAATACCTAATGTCCTTTCAACCTTTCTGATGTGGTATAAAAAAAGTTGACAGCCCATTCTCAAGGATTTGAGATATAATCAAGAGAATAAGGAGTGAACAAAA
>QXWV01000135.1 GCA_009911195.1 Lachnospiraceae bacterium
GGACTTATCAATTCCATAAATCCATGGGACTTATTTCGTGTGCCAAAAAATATCCGGTATCCACTTTTCATCCCAAGGATCCTGCATTGCAGGATTCTATCCTTGTTTTCAATCAGGATTGCGAACTTGTTTCGCAATTACCTATTCATTTGATAGTATAGGTTGTTCAACTTTTCCTGTCCACACTTATATACTAACACCAAGGAACGGAGTATCGACAAAGAAGAAATATATAAAATCCGTAAGTCATTTACAAATAATAAATCATTATACAAAGAATAGGAGGAAACCACAATGAAAGAAGTACCCATCTGGGAACGGTATACCCTTACCATCGAAGAAGCGGCAGCCTATTTCCGCATCGGGGAGAAGAAGCTGCGCCAGCTGGTAGCCGAGGATGAAACCGCACCGTTTATTTTAATGAACGGAAACCGCATCCAGATTAAGAGACATTTATTTGAAGAATACATCGATGCGGCCACAGTGGTTTGAAAAGGCATAGTTTAAACAATCACCGCATGACAAGAAGCCCTGTATATGGTAAGATAAGAACAGCCGTATCAGAGCTTCTTTGTTTAGGGAAAGGAGCATGGTTCAATGAGTGAAAAAAGACGCGACAGCGCAACCGGATTCTGCGCAACGGCGAAAGCCAGCGTTCTGACGGACGGTATATGTTTAAGTATGTTGACGGGTATGGGGAAGTCAGGTATATATACAGCTGGAGGCTGGATAAGAATGACCGCACCCCGGCAACATGACAGTGCTGGATTTGGCGCGGAAATATGTATCCTTGAAGACCGGCATCAGGCATAATACGGAGGCGAACTATAAGTTTGTCATCCGCATTCTGGAACAGGAGGAATTCGGGAAAAGGCGGATAGACAAAGTAAAGCTTTCGGATGCCAAGGCATGGCTTATCAAATTGCAAAAGGGCGGAAGAGGGTACAGCAGCATTAAAACAGTGCGCGGGGTGGTCCGCCCGGCGTTCCAGATGGCGGCAGACGATGACCTGATAAGAAAGAACCCGTTTGACTTCCAAATGGCTACGGTGGTGGTCAACGACAGCGTGACGAGGGAGGCCATTACAAGGAAACAGGAACGGGATTTTCTGGAATTCATCAGGAATGACCGGCATTTCTGCAAATATTATGATGGGATATATATTCTGTTTCATACAGGGATGCGGATATCGGAATTTGTAGGGCTGACGGTTTCCGATATAGATATGGAGAATCGGAAAATAAACATCAGCCACCAGCTGCAGAGGAAGCGCAATATGGAGTACATTATCGAGGAAACCAAAACTGCAGGGGGAGTGCGCCAGATTCCCATGACGGAGGAAGTATACGGGTGTTTCCAGCGCATCCTTGCAGCCCGCAGGCCGCCGAAGGTGGAGCCTATGGTGGACGGATATACGGGTTTTTTGTATCTTGACAAAAACGGAATGCCAATGGTTGCCCTCCACTGGGAGAAATATTTCCAGCATATCTGCCAGAAATACAACAGCATCTACAAGGTGCAGCTGCCGAAAATGACGCCCCATGTGTGCAGGCATACCTTCTGTTCCAATATGGCGAAATCAGGCATGAACCCAAAGACGCTGCAGTATATCATGGGTCATTCGGACATCGGGGTGACGCTGAATACCTATACCCACCTTGGCTTTGAGGATGCGGAAAAGGAACTGGGAAATGCCGGGAAGCCTTGAAAATACAAGGAAAAACTAATATATAAGGAGTTTGAAAACAATGATAAAGATTTTATTCATCTGCCACGGCAACATCTGCCGAAGCCCTATTGCCGAATTCATCCTAAAGGACATGGTAAAAAAAGAAGGCATTGAGGACCAATTTGAAATCGCTTCCGCCGCTACCAGCACGGAAGAAATCTGGAACGGGATAGGGAATCCCGTTTATCCGCCGGCACGGAAGGAACTGGAGAAGCATGGAATCAGCAGCGAGGGGAAACGGGCCGTCCAGCTTAAAAAAGCGGATTACGATTATTATGACTACCTGATAGGCATGGATGCCATGAATATCAGGAACATAGAAAGGATGACCGGCCATAAAGGAGGGAAGATTCATATGCTTTTGGAATTTGCGGGAAAAGAGGACAATATCGCAGACCCTTGGTACACGTCCAGATTTGACATTGCTTACCGTGATATTTCAGAAGGATGCCAGGCATTGCTGGAATATTTGTATAAAAAAGGGGCAATAAGGCAGTAGGTTGAAGTGCCGCCCAACCAAATATATGATTTTGGAATAAAGATTGATACAAATAAAAGTAGTAGGAAATTGCGAAACTCTAAGCTGTGAGAATATTCTGACAATATATTTTGTTCAAAGCCATACATGCCAAACATTGCAGCAAGCCCCAAAACAGAAAACACTCGGGCAAAGACTAATGTCATTTAGTTAACGATGGCGGACGCCGTGAGGGAAATAAAATACTCCGTCGCCACGCTCCTGCTCCAAAAAAGAATGCTTCGCATTCTCTGCAAGTTCGCTGCGCGAACTTGTGAATTCATGCGTTTTACAACGCAGT
>QXWV01000136.1 GCA_009911195.1 Lachnospiraceae bacterium
GGTTCGTGAACTACCTCACCAAGTGCCGACGCTTTTTAAGGGGCTCCTTAAACATTTTATTTCCCTCACGGCTGGGCTGAGGTGCTAACTTAATGACATTGGGCAAAGACTCTCCTGTTTCCTAGGTCTTGCTTCCATGGCATGAAAAGGCTTTTTACAAAAATATATTGTCAGAATATTCAGCAAATTTATCGGTTTCGCAATTGCCTAAATAAAAGTAGGCAGGAAAGGAGTATAAGAATGACCAGGAAAAGACGGTACTTGCTCTTGTTTTTGTTTATAATGGGAATAGAATATTTGCATATATGTGGGGGATATGCAGCAGTATGGGCAGGTTTTAATGGATTTGGGGTAATTCCAATGGAATATTCGGAAACCGGACAAAGAATGGTTATGGTTATTTTTATATTCCCTGCGCTTTTCTTGTTCCTCCTTCTGGCATGGATGATAATAAAAAATGGTAAACAGAAGGCGGCGGTGAAATATTATGTATTCGACGTCTGCACTTGGTTATTAGGAATTGGGGCGGGCATCTTTCTTTTTTATATGTTTGAAGAGCCGAGAATAATGATAATGGATAGTATGACGCGTTTTATAAAAGCAGCGGGATGGCTGGAATATCCCGTGCCATAAATGGGAGTAAAAACACCGGGGTCTTACTGCCGCTTGCGGCTGACGGGGAAACGTAAAGGGGAGATGGAAATAAATTAGGGCTTCATGCGTTTATCATGAAATCCCCTCCATAATCATTGCAAAAACAACTGCCCTATGATATAATAAGAGCAATGGGCAATGATAAAAAATTAACAATCATTGCACTTAATCGTAAAGCATATAGATGGAGGAGAAAACAATGGCAAAAAAAGTAGTTTTGGCAGGCGCTTGCCGTACAGCGATTGGTACAATGGGCGGTTCTTTGAGCACTACACCGGCAGCAGAACTGGGTGCAATTGTAATTAAAGAAGCTTTAAACAGGGCAGGGGTTGCTCCTGAACAAGTAGACCAGGTATATATGGGATGTGTTATTCAGGCGGGCCTTGGACAGAACGTAGCACGCCAGGCATCAATTAAAGCAGGGCTTCCGATTGAAGTTCCGGCAGTTACAATGAATGTTGTATGCGGTTCCGGCCTTAACTGTGTGAACCAGGCAGCACAGATGATTATGGCAGGAGATGCCGATATTGTAGTTGCAGGCGGTATGGAAAATATGTCCATGGCTCCCTATGCAGTACCCAATGCACGTTTCGGTTATAGGATGAACAATGGTACATTGGTAGATACGATGGTAAATGATGCCCTTTGGGATGCTTTTAACCAGTATCATATGATTAAGACAGCAGACAATATTTGTGAAGAGTGGGGATTGACAAGGGAAGAACTGGATGAGTTCGCATTAAAGAGCCAGCAGAAGGCAGAAGCAGCCCAGAAATCCGGTGCATTTGACAAGGAAATCGTACCGGTTATGGTTAAGAAAAAGAAAGAAATGATTGAGTTCAAAGTAGATGAAGGCCCGCGTGCGGGTTCTACAATAGAAGGGCTTGCAAAACTTCGTCCAATTAACCCTAATGGTTTCGTAACAGCAGGGAATGCATCCGGTATCAATGACGGTGCAGCAGCAATCGTTGTTATGAGCGAAGAGAAAGCGAAAGAATTAGGCGTTAAACCTATGGCTACTTATGTAGCAGGCGCATTGGCAGGCGTAAGGCCCGAAGTTATGGGTATCGGCCCTGTTGCTGCTACTAAGAAGGTAATGGAAAAAACCGGCATGAAGATTGAGGACTTTGAAATCATCGAAGCGAATGAAGCTTTTGCTGCACAGTCTGTAGCAGTAGGAAAGGATTTGGGTATTGATGTGGACAAACAGTTGAATCCTAACGGAGGAGCTATTGCCCTTGGCCATCCGGTAGGTGCTTCCGGATGCCGTATCCTGGTAACTCTGCTTCATGAAATGGAAGCAAAGGATGCAAAGACCGGACTTGCAACGCTTTGTATCGGCGGCGGTATGGGATGCGCAACAGTTGTTACAAGAGAATAAACAGCATAAATATGATAGATAAGCAGGCTTTAGCGGGTCTGCTTATCCGACTGTATATATCATGGAAAAGTATATTCTGTAGACAAGGAGAAAGGAGCTGGAAAAATGGAATTTATTGTTTATGAGCGGAAAGGCAATTATGGTGTAATTACTATTAGCCGTGAAAAAGCGCTGAATGCATTGAATTCAACAGTGCTGGAAGAATTGGATAAAACATTGGATGAGGTGAATTTGGAGGAAGTAAGATGCCTGATTCTCACCGGGGCAGGACAAAAGTCCTTTGTTGCCGGGGCAGATATCGGCGAAATGAGTTCCTTGACCAAAGCGGAAGGCGAAGCTTTCGGTAAAAAAGGAAATGACGTATTCCGTAAACTGGAGACATTCCCAATTCCGGTTATCGCTGCGGTAAACGGCTTTGCATTGGGCGGTGGCTGCGAGATTTCCATGAGCTGCGATATCAGGATTTGTTCGGACAATGCAGTATTCGGGCAGCCTGAAGTTGGCCTTGGCATTACTCCTGGATTTGGCGGTACTCAGAGGCTGGCTCGCCTTGTAGGGGCAGGCATGGCAAAACAGATGATTTATACCGCAAGGAACATCAAAGCGGATGAAGCTCTGCGTATTGGCCTTGTGAATGCAATATATCCCCAGGAAGAATTAATGCCGGCAGCGGAGAAAATGGCAGCAGGCATTGCAAAGAATGCCCCCATTGCAGTGCGCAACTGCAAAAAGGCTATTAACGAAGGGCTGGATGTGGATATGGATGCCGCAATCGTAATAGAAGAAAAATTATTTGGTGACTGCTTTGAATCTTATGACCAGAAAGAAGGCATGGCTGCATTTCTTGAGAAGAGGAAAGTAGAGAAATTCCTGAATAAGTAAGAGGAATTAATTATTTGGAAGGACAGATGTAGTAAGTGTAAAACCAAAGGCTCACAGCAAACATGGCCGAAAACAGAAAGCAGCGAAGGACAAAGTTAGGAAAATCGTCTGTGGCATCAGTCATGAAGCCCTATTTTAACAGGCAAAATGGCCTGTGGCACAGATGATTTAAAATAAATTATTACATTCTAGGAGGAACAAATATGAAAGTAGGTATTATTGGTGCCGGTACAATGGGTTCCGGTATTGCACAGGCTTTTGCCCAGACAGAAGGATATGAAGTATTCCTTTGCGATATCAACGAAGAGTTTGCGGCAAACGGCAAAAACAAAATTGCAAAAGGCTTTGAAAAACGCATCGCAAAAGGAAAAATGGACCAGGATAAGGCAGATGCTATCCTTGCCAAAATCACAACAGGCGTAAAGACCATTTGCACAGACTGTGATTTAGTAGTAGAAGCAGCGCTCGAAGTAATGGATATTAAAAAACAGACATTTAAAGAGCTGCAGGATATCTGTAAGAAAGATTGTATTTTCGCTACCAATACTTCCTCCCTTTCGATTACGGAAATTGGCGCAGGGCTTGACAGGCCGGTAATCGGCATGCATTTCTTCAATCCGGCTCCGGTTATGAAGCTGGTAGAAGTTATTGCAGGCTTGAATACCCCGGATGAAGTAGTAGAAAAGATTAAAACTATTTCCGAAGAAATTGGAAAGACTCCGGTACAGGTAAATGAAGCGGCTGGTTTCGTTGTAAACAGGATTCTTATCCCAATGATTAACGAAGCAATCGGCATTTATGCTGAGGGCGTAGCTTCTGTAGAAGGTATCGATAATGCGATGAAGCTGGGTGCAAACCATCCAATGGGGCCCCTTGCCCTTGGCGATTTGGTTGGCCTGGATATTGTATTGGCCATCATGGAAGTTCTTCAGACAGAAACTGGCGACCCGAAATACCGTCCTCATCCGCTTCTTAAGAAAATGGTACGCGGCGGCCAGTTGGGCCAGAAGACAGGCAAAGGTTTTTATGACTATTCAAGATAGGGCTTTGGCGTTACCTTATCTAACCATTATATAAACAAAGATATGGAGGAAATAAAATCATGGATTTTATGTTAACAAAACAACATGAAATGGCAAGAACCCTCTTCAGGGAATTTGCTGAAAAGGAAGTAAAGCCTTTGGCACAAGAGGTGGATGAAACAGAGGCTTTCCCAAGAGAAACCGTTGAAAAAATGGCAAAAGCAGGGTTTATGGGAATTCCGATTCCGAAGGAATATGGCGGACAGGGATGTGATATTTTAACATATGCTATGTGCGTAGAAGAACTTTCCAAAGTTTGTGGCACTACTGGCGTTATCGTATCCGCACATACTTCCCTTTGCTGTGACCCGATTTTAACATATGGTACAGAAGAGCAGAAACAAAAATATTTGCCTGACCTGGCAAGCGGCAGAAAAATCGGTGCTTTTGGCCTTACAGAGCCCGGCGCAGGAACAGATGCACAGGGCCAGCAGACAAAGGCGGTGCTGGATGGAGACGAATGGGTTCTGAACGGCTCCAAGATTTTTATTACCAATGGTAAAGAAGCGGATGTATATGTTATTTTCGCTGTAACAGGAATGATTGAAAAACGCGGCAGAATGTCCAAAGAAATTACGGCATTTATTGTAGAAAAAGGAACACCGGGCTTCACTTTCGGTACGAAAGAAAAGAAAATGGGTATTCGCGGTTCTTCTACATATGAATTGATTTTCACAGATTGCAGAATCCCGAAGGGGAATATCCTCGGACAGCAGGGCAAAGGCTTTGGTATTGCTATGCATACGCTGGATGGTGGACGTATCGGTATCGCTTCCCAGGCTCTTGGCTTGGCAGAAGGCGCCTTGGAAAGAACAGTGGAATATGTAAAAGAAAGGAAGCAGTTCGGCAGAAGCATCGGACAGTTCCAGAATACACAGTTCCAGTTGGCTGATATGGCTACAAAAGTAGAAGCTGCACAGTTGCTTGTATATAAAGCTGCAATTGCAAAGAATACCCAGAAGGTATATTCTGTGGAAGCAGCAAAAGCAAAACTGTATGCTGCGGAAGTTGCTATGGAAGTGACCACAAAAGCAGTACAGCTTCACGGCGGTTACGGCTACACAAGGGAATACGATGTAGAGCGTATGATGCGCGATGCTAAAATTACGGAAATCTACGAGGGTACAAGCGAAGTGCAGCGTATGGTAATCTCCGGCGCATTGTTAAAATAGCACATCGCTCGCGAAGTGCAGCGTATGGCAATCCCCAGTGCATTGCTGGAATAACATTTACCGCAGTAGACATATGGAAAAATGAAAATCTAACGAATATAAGGAGTGGAAATACAATGAAAATTGTTGTTTGTATTAAACAGGTACCTGATACAAAGGGCGGCGTTAAGTTCAATCCTGACGGTACACTTGACAGAGGCGCAATGCTTACTATCATGAACCCGGATGATAAAGCAGGGTTGGAAGCAGCGCTTAGATTAAAGGACGAATATGGCGCAGAAGTAACCGTTATTACGATGGGGCTTCCGAAAGCGGAAGAAGTTCTCCGTGAGGCTATGGCTATGGGAGCAGACAAAGGCATTCTGGTAACAGACAGAGTTCTGGGCGGCGCAGATACATGGGCAACTTCCCAGACATTGGCAGGCGCTATCCGCAACCTGGAATATGACTTGATTATCACAGGCCGTCAGGCAATTGATGGCGATACAGCACAGGTTGGCCCTCAGATTTCCGAACATTTGGGAATCCCGGTTATCTCCTATGCCCAGAATATTAAAATTGATGGTGACAGCGTAATCGTTGAGCGTCAGTTCGATGACGGATATCATGTATTGAAAGCAAAAATGCCTTGCTTAATTACAGCACTTGCAGAGTTAAATGAACCCCGTTACATGACACCGGGCGGAATTTTCGATGCCTACCAGGCAGACATCACCGTATGGGGAAGGGCGAACCTGGTTGACGTAGAAGATTCTAACCTGGGCTTGAAAGGTTCTCCGACACAGATTGCGAAGGCTTCTGACAAAGTAAGAAAAGGGGCAGGGGAAAAAGTTACCCTCGACCCGGCAGAAGCAGTTGATTACATTATCGACAAATTGAAAGTAAAACACGTAATATAAAATTTGTGCGAAAACTTTGAAAGGAGCATAATTATAAAATGAATATAGCAGAGTATAAAGGAGTATTTGTCTTTGCACAGCAGGTAGAAAATAAACTGAGCGGAATCGCTTTGGAGCTGATTGGCAAAGGCAAAGACTTGGCAAAAGATTTAAATACGGAAGTAACAGCAGTATTAGTAGGCCATGAAGTAAAAGGTCTTGCAGACGAGCTGGCAGCTTATGGCGCAGATAAAGTTATCCTTGTAGATGACCCTGAGTTAAAATATTATAGGACAGAGCCCTATGCACATGCCCTTGCATCTGTAATCGAAAAATATAAACCGGAAATTTTCCTGGTAGGCGCAACCGCTATCGGACGTGATTTGGGTCCCCGTGTGTCCGCAAGGGTTCATACAGGACTTACCGCAGACTGTACACAGCTTGATATCGGCGATTTCCCGATGAATCCGGTACCGGGCAAAGAGCAGCTTCATAATCAGTTGTTAATGACCCGTCCTGCATTCGGCGGCAACACAATTGCAACTATTGCATGCCCTCAGTTCCGTCCGCAGATGGCTACGGTTCGCCCCGGTGTTATGCAGAAAGCCCCTAAGGTAGAAGGCGCTAAAGCAGTAGTGGAAGAATTCAATCCTGGATTCACACCGGATAACAAATATGTAGAAATCTTGGAAGTAGTAAAATCTGTTGTTGATACGGTAGATATTATGGATGCAAAAATCCTTGTATCCGGCGGCCGTGGCGTAGGAAGCCCGGAGAACTTCAAAATTTTAGATGACCTTGCGGAAGTGCTTGGCGCAACTGTAAGCTGCTCCCGTGCAGTAGTTGATGCAGGCTGGAAACCGAAGGATTTGCAGGTAGGGCAGACTGGTAAGACTGTACGCCCTAACGTATACTTTGCAATCGGTATCTCCGGTGCTATTCAGCACTTGGCAGGTATGGAAGAATCCGATATCATCATCGCTATTAACAAAGACGATACAGCTCCTATCTTTGATGTAGCTGATTACGGCATTGTTGGCGACTTGAATAAAGTAGTTCCGGCTTTGACGGAGAAATTGAAGGCAGAGCTGGCTAACAAAAACTAATATGAAATAAGTAAAAAGGCTGGTATCCGCGAATGTCTGGTTTAGGGCAGGGCGGATGCCAGTTTTTATGTATACGGGCGTCTAAATGAAATGTGTCAGCAAGATGATGGACGTATGAGTCATAATCCCCTTCCTCCTACGTTATACTTTAAGTAAGAAAAAATCTATTTTCGCCTGAAAATGGCAGAACCCAGAAGGAGCATATGACAATATCCTTATATGATTTCACAACCGCTTTTCTAAAGACTCCAACACTGCAAATAACAACCATACTCATTTTGGGGGTCATCCTTGTCAATGGGGCGACGGACGCCCCTAACGCTATCGCCTCGTTGGTGGCCTCCGGAGGAATGGAATTAAAGCCGGCAGTACGCATGGCAGCTTTTTTCAACTTTGCCGGGCTGGCGCTTATGACGATATGCAACGCTAATGTGGCTTATACTATTTGCCATATGGTGGATTTTGGAGATTCTCCGGGAAAGGCGCTGACAGCATTGTGTGCGGCTCTCATATCCATTATCCTATGGTCAGCCGCTGCCTGGTGTTTTGGCATCCCTACCAGTGAAAGCCATGCATTGATTGCCGGGTTGACCGGGGCAGCTATTGCAATACATAATGGCCTGTCGGGGATTCATGGCATGGAATGGATTAAAGTATTATATGGTTTGGCCGCATCCAGCATTTTAGGGTTTTCCCTAGGCTGGATGGGAGGTAAAGGACTTTCATATAGGCGTCTATTTAAGGGTTATGCTGGTTTCTATAAACCAGCATCCCGTAAATCAGCTTTATACAAGCCAGTTTCGCATAAATCACCCCCATACAAACCAACTCCATACAAACCCAAGATAAATGAGACGAAATATGAATGGGGCAAACGGTGGATACGGCGGGCACAGATTGCCGGTGCGGCAGCTATGGCGTTTATGCATGGGGCACAGGACGGACAGAAATTCATGGGAGTATTTCTTCTTGGGATTTTCCTGTCAATGGGAAAAATACCTGGCGGAAATTTCCATATCCCCCTCTGGATGACAGTGTTGTGCAGTGTGGGGATGGCAACTGGCACAGCAATCGGCGGCGAACGCATTATAAAGACGGTGGGCATGGACATGGTAAAGCTGGGCAAAGCGCAGGGGGCAGTGTCCGATGCAGCAGCAGCAGCCTGCCTTCTCCTATCCAGCCTGACCGGCATTCCAGTATCCACCACCCATGTGAAAACAACCGCGATTATGGGGGTGGGGATTGCTTCGGATGGGGAGGCAGTCAATAAATCCATTATGAAAGAAATGATTTTAGCATGGGTGGTAACATTTCCCTGTTGTGGCGTAATTGGTTATATTATAGCGAAAGTTTTTATAAAAATGTAAAAAAGTAATATCAGAAAGCTGAAAGAAATGCTATAATAAAAGAACTATAATTGAGACATAGTTTGGGCGGATAGCAGATATGCAAAGCCTTTCGGGAAATAACAAAAAATACCAAGGCTTCCGATAAGAGTTTTTATAAAAGCGGATAAAAAGCCGCCAAGGAAAGGAAAGAAGACATATGAAGCGCAATATAATGGAATACGAAACGGTAGAATTGGATGATGAAAGAAGCTGCTTGGTGATTATCGACCAGACTCTTTTGCCGGCCACTACGAAACTGGTTGAACTGAGGACTGCGCAGGAGATATGGGATGCGATTTATTTATTGAAGGTACGCGGGGCACCAGCTATTGGGGTGACGGCAGCCTTTGGCATTTATTTGCTGGCAAAGCAAATAGATACAGAAGATTATGATACTTTTTACCATGAATTTGTAAAGCAGAAGGACTTCCTGAATTCAGCAAGGCCCACGGCGGTGAATCTGCCTTGGGCTTTAGAGCGGATGGAAGAGGTTTGTAAGGCGAATCGGGAGAATGGGGTAAAAGCAATAAAAGAAGCGCTGAGAAAAGAGGCAGTGGCTATCAAGGAAGAAGATATATGGGTATGCCGGACAATCGGTGAGTATGGATTGAGCCTTTTAAAGCCGGGAGATGGGATACTGACCCATTGTAATGCCGGCCAACTGGCCACCAGCAAATACGGAACGGCAACAGCCCCCATTTATCTCGGGCAGGAAAGGGATTATCATTTCAAAGTATTTGCGGACGAGACAAGGCCGCTTTTACAGGGGGCACGGCTGACAGCTTATGAATTATATGCTTCCGGTGTAGATGTGACGCTTATCTGTGATAATATGTCCGCCATGGTGATGAAAAATGGTTGGGTGAATGCAGTATTTGTAGGCTGTGACAGGGTGGCGGCAAATGGTGATACGGCCAATAAGATAGGGACTTCCCTGGTGGCAGTGGCTGCCAAACAGTACAACATCCCCTTTTATGTGTGTGCACCAACTTCTACCATTGATATGAATACGGAAACAGGGGCGGGTATCCAGATTGAGCAGCGCCCGGAGGAAGAAGTGACCCAGATGTGGTATGAGGAGAGGATGGCGCCAAAGGGGGTAAAAGTATACAACCCCGCCTTTGACGTGACGGATAGCAGTTTGATTACCGCGATAATTACAGAATATGGAATCGCAAGGGCTCCTTTTGAAACCTCTTTCCAGAAGATTTTTAAGGAGAAAGAAGAGAAGCAGAAAAGCAAAAATTAAAACCCGAGTTTTTTCAAATCGGCAACTATGCCCACATATGCTTCCATAACGTCAAAACCTTTGTAATCCTCTCTCTTTAAATCAATCATATCGCCGTGGGAAATCCCGCGGCGGTATTTATTTTGGAAAGTTCCTTTAAAAATGCCCCATTTTGCGCTGTCCTCCGTTACTAACCCATCATTCGGCTTCCCGTGGGAAGCAAGGCCCATTAAAAGGTGGGGAATGCTTAGAAGGCTGTCGCTCCAGCAGTGCCCCATAACAGAAGCATAGCTTTGATAATATACGGAGGCAGAATTGGGGGTATTTTGGTTAAACTGCCTGCAAAATTCTGGAGAAAGCTGTTTGCTGGCGTGATAACAGTCGGGATTATAGTCTCCAAATTTCCGGAAGGTGGAATCAAACCAGGAGGAAATCAGGCGGTATAGGCGGTCGGGAAGCCGGTTCAGGACAAGGAGGAGCTCAGACCCCATATGGGGTGTGGAAATAGTGGTAAGGGAAGCCACCTGATGCTCCATATGGAGATGGGTAATCAGATAACGGGCATCCAAACCTCCTTTGGAATGGGCTATAATATTTACTTTTTCACAATGTTCTGTAGTGAGGACTTCTTTAATTTTGCGTTGGACAAAAGCGGCATTTTCTTCGATAGTTCCCCAGGCTTCCTGATGGCCGTAATAGACAACAGCGCCGTTTTGGGTCAGTTCCCTGGGAATCCGACCCCAATAATTGAAATAGCGCAAATCCCGAAAACCAATCCCGTGGAGCATGACGAGGGGATACCTGGTGGCACATTGATTGCTGTGGATTCTGGCAGCACGTGTGGCAAAACGGTACATTTCATGGTCGCATTCTTCCGTCGCTTTTTTGCTGAGGTAATGCATCAGGAAGAGATTGATAAAAGGAATCCAAAGATTCAGCACAATAATCATCCGTTTTACAATGCCTAAACGGTAACAGGATAAAAGAATACGGATTTGCCCGTTGAGCAGTATAAGGAAAAGAAATACCAGGCTATGCACTACATTGGCAGTATGCCATAACGGGGTGGCGTGAAGCAGGGAGGAAAGCCGGGGGAAATGCCCTGTAAAAAGCAAAAGATAAAAAATCCCTTGCATGAGGAAGCCCCATAGGCTACAGGAGAGGAGAATCTGCCCCCCTAACAGAATTTTGATTCGTAAGGTACAGGAAACGGCTTTTCCTATCGGGAATAAATGAATGCGTATAAGGGAATAAATGTAAAGCAGGAGAAGGCCGGCCGGAATAAAGGAAGGAAAAGAAAGAAAGCCTTTCTCGATGGATTCTGCGGCCAGACGCCACAGGAGGATGGATTGGGGCAGGAGCAGCATACAGAAAAAGCGAGGTACTTTGCCCGTAATATTAACCTTTTTAGCCATATCCAGAACAGGGATAAGTAGGCATATTAAAAAAATAATAATTCCCATGAGATGGCCTCCTTTGTATATGAAATAAAAATAGTTCTTTTAAAGAAAAATATAGTAATTATTTTTAGTGTAACATATTTTTTTGAAAAAAGGTTGGAAAATTTGCCATTTGATATATAATAGAAGATAGTAGATAATTGCCGGAAGGCATTGGTAGCGTGGGGGAGTAAGCATGGAGGGGCAGAATCTATGAACTGGAATAAATATTTGGCAATAACGGCTGTGTTTCTGACGGCCATAGGGATTGCATTTGCGGGTATGGTGTGGAAAGTAAATGAAATGGCTGAAAGCGACTGTCAGGAAACTTTGCAGCAGGAAGTGAAGAACTTATCCGAAGATATCGAAAAGCATATCCTATCCGACAGGGAACAGTTGGAAGTAGTTGCGGATATTTTATCAGGATATGAAAACCTGGACTGCGAAGAAGTAAAAAATATTTTAAAGTCCTATGAAACGAGAAGCGTAATATCCCGCATTTATATATTGCTCCCGGACAATACCGTTCTGCTTAAGGATGGAAGCAATGTGGATGTGAACGGCTCCCTCTCCTTTGATGAAGAAGCATCCCATGGCGTCCATATATCCGGAAAAGAGATTGACCTTTTGGAAGGGAAGGAAGTGCTGCGGCATTTTGTTCCGATAGTAAGAGACGGGGAGACGATAGGGATTCTTTATGGCGTAATGGAGTTGGAGCGTTTGCCGGAATTCTGGACTGCAAATGCTTTTGGCGGCAAAATGTCAGTATACCTTGTGGAAAGAAAAACAGGTGATTTTCTCATGGATACATGGCGCAATGAGCTGGGCAATATATTTGAAAAGGAATACCAGGAGCTGGGGGAAGGGTATGATGAGGCAAGGTTATGGAAAGGGATAATGGAAGGGGAGGAAGGCTATTGCGTACTTTCTTCTAAGGAAAACAAAGAAAATCTGCATTTTTATAATGCCCCATTGGCGGTAAACCATTGGATGCTGGCGATTTCTATTCAGGAGACGGCAGTTTTCCAAAATGCAGCGGAAACGAAAGCCATGCTTTATCAATATGGGGGATTTGTAGTTGTCTGCTTTGTGATATATTTTATTGGCCTTTTCTGGTATCGGAGGAAAGAGACCAATGAGGAAAAGCAAAGGCTCGAAATGGTGAACTATATATACGATGTGGAAAAAACGCTTTTTTCCGCATACCGGACAGAAGATTATGCGGTGCGGGCATTGGAAAAGATAGGGGAAATGACTACCGCTGAGGCTGTATTTTTGAAAATATTTGATTTGGCGGATGAAGGCAAGCTATACTTATGGTGTCGGGAAGGGAAAAGGAGAAAAGAACTGACAGCGGCGCTGGAGGAAAATAGTTTCTTTAAGGATAGTTTTCTGGAAGAAAGAAAAAGCCTGATATGGTATGGAACGAAAGACCAGAAAGCAGAAGATAAAAAAATAGGGCGGATGATTCGGACAACATTGCTGTCGGGGGTAATGGCAGCCAAAATAGAAGACGTGAGCGGTAAATTAATCGGCGTATTGGGGGCGGTGAATATGAAAGAATATTGGAAAACCCCGGTATTGCTGGAAAATGTCACATTGAGTTTTTCCATGTTTTATAATAATATGCGTTCTTTTAAGATTATTAAGGAAATGGGGGAAAATGATTTGCTGACTGGCCTTTTGAACAGGAACAGTTACCAGAAAAGAATCCAGGAGTACCCGAAGCAATATAAAAAATCCCTTGCCTGTATTTATGCGGATGCCAATGGTTTGCATGAATTAAATAATAGCCAGGGACATGAGGCTGGTGACAAGATGCTCCAGTGTGTGGCTGGGCTTCTACAGAAAAACTTTGGCATAGCGGATACATACCGCATTGGTGGGGATGAATTTGTGGCTTTTGATATGGATAGCCCGAAAAAAGAGATATTGGATAAAATAAAGGAAATAGATAAGGAACTGGAAAGGCATGGATATCATATCTCGGTAGGCGTACAATGGGAGCAGCAGATAACCTCTATGGACGATTTGGTGCGTGAAGCAGAGCAGCAGATGTATGGGGCGAAACGCAGCTATTATGAACAGATGGGAAGAGACCGCAGGGTCAGAAACTAATGGCAGACGGTCTGAGGGCGATTTGAACAGCCAATACTAAGTAGAATAACGAAATATAACAACCCCTCAACGCGGCAAATGCGTTGAGGGGTTTGTTTCCTGTAAAAACATTCTTATGTAGGGGATTTTGATGCCCGAATGTTAAAGGCAATTATTCCCTTTCAGAATGCGTTTTATACATCCGCCGGATTGCATAAAGTGCAAGAAGCATAAAGATAATTCCGGCGGGCAAGGAGACCCAGGCGCTTTGTGCAAACCCGGCAATGATATATGTAACAAAGGAAATGCCGGCGGCTAAAATGGCATAAGGAAGCTGGGTGGATACATGGTTGACATGGTTACATTGTGCCCCGGCAGAAGCCATAATAGTAGTATCGGAAATCGGCGAACAATGGTCGCCGCATACAGCACCAGCCATGCAGGCAGAGATGGAAATAATCATCAGTTCCGGATTGGTATCTGCAAATACGGCTACTACAATAGGTATCAGGATGCCGAAGGTTCCCCAGGATGTGCCTGTGGAAAATGCCAGGAAACAGCCTACAAGGAAAATAATTGCCGGCAGGAAATTCATCAGGGAAGCGGCACTTTGCTTCATGGCTTCTGCCACAAATTCAGCAGCCCCTAAGCTGTCGGTCATCGCTTTTAACGTCCACGCGAACGTAAGGATTAGTATGGCGGGAACCATAGCTTTGAACCCGTCAGGGAAACATTCCATGCATTCGGTGAAGCTTAAAACCCTTCGTATGAGATAAACAATAATTGTGATAATGATAGCACAAATGCTGCCAAGAGCTAGGCCGACGGAGGCATCCGAGTTGGAAAAGGCGGCGACGAAACCAGCGCCTTCAAAAAATCCGCCTGTATAAATCATACCGATAACGCAGCAAATAATTAAAGTAATGATGGGGATAAGAAGGTCGGCAATAGTGCCTTTGGGATTGGCAGCAGGTATCTCCTGCCCCTTATTTTTCTCCCCAATGGAGAACAGGTCCCCTTTTAATGCGTTAGCCTCATGAGCCTTCATCGGTCCGAAATCCACATTCATAAGTACGAGGGATACCATCATAATAATGGTTAAGATGGCATAAAAATTATAGGGGATGGCGCGGATAAAGATGGAAAATCCGTCTTCCCCTTCCACGAACCCTGATACGGCTGCTGCCCAGGAGGAAATAGGTGCGATAATGCAGACAGGGGCGGCCGTAGCATCGATTAAGTAGGCCAGTTTTGCGCGGGATACTTTATGCTCGTCCGTTACCGGTTTCATAACGCTTCCTACGGTAAGGCAGTTAAAATAGTCATCAATAAAAATCAGGACGCCAAGGGCGATGGTAGCTAACTGCGCACCTGCACGGGATTTGATTTTCTTTTTGGCGAAATGTCCAAAAGCAGCGGAACCTCCAGCCCGGTTCATCAGGCTCACCATAGCGCCGAGAATGACAAGGAAAATCAGGATGCCCACATTGTAGCTGTCTGCCAGTACCGATACGAATCCGTCATTAAAAATATGGGTGAGCGTAGCCTCAAAGGAGAAACCGGAGTAGAACAGCCCACCTACCAGAATTCCGATAAACAGGGAACTATAGACTTCCTTTGTAATCAACGCTAATACAATGGCTACGATAGGCGGAACAAGCGCCCAAAAAGTGGCATACATAGCAGGGATGTATTCGGTCTCTGCTTCTGCTGCAAATGCGGTAAGCGGCATAAAGGCCATGCAGAGCACCAGAATGCCTATACCGTAAAATAACTTTTTCTTCTGTTTCTTCATTTTTTACTCCATTTCTGCGCTGCCTTTGTGGTTGAAAATTTTTATTTTCAATCCTTGCCTTATTTCTGCGCTGTTTTAGTATATCTTTTGGCATAAATATGTATAACCAAGATGGATTTTACCACTAAACGGTATAAAAATGAAGTGTTTTTTGAATTTTTATAAAAAAATGCCAACTCAACCCAGATTTCCCTTAAACTGTAGCGGATATTTTCGGCAGTGGTGGTTGATTTATCTTCCATAATGATGCGGGAATTGGGTATTCCTTTTTCCATGAGCCAGTTTTTCATGCTTTCGGCTTCGCTGACAGGCTCAGTAGGCCCTTGGCCACCGGAAACAATGACTACGGTCTGGGGATGTTCCTGCAAATAAAGGCGTGCTTTTTCCAGCCGCATCTCCAGGACTGCCGAAGGCTTATCCCCGTTTAAGCCTGCACCCAGCACAAGAATATAATCCAGATTTTCGCCAGTATCCCGGCTAATGCCCCAGATAATGCAGGATTCTACGAAAAGAAAAAATATTAGGCAGGCATAGAAGCAAATTTTTAGAATTCGTTTCATAAAGGCCGGAATTTTATGATATAGGGTAAGGCGATGACGATGCCCCAATAAAAGGAAAAGGGAGGACAAAATAATCCAGAATGGGAGAACTGACATACGGAAGTTATATAGGTCTAAATGACAGCTATCCGTCTGTAAAACGAACGGTAGATATTGTCATTTTACAAACGGACAGCTAACATATACATATACAGAATTTCAATTAATATTCCATTACTTTTTCTGCTCCGGTCATAACGCGGATTGCGCCCTGAGCCAGTGCGAGAAGTTCATCTTCCCCGGGATATACGGTGATAGGGGCAATAAAGCCTGCCCTTTCCTTCAAACCATCCGTTACCGCTTTGTCATATGCGATACCACCGGTTAAAATAATCTGGTCAACCTTGCCTTGCAATACACAGGCCATAGAGCCGATATTTTTTGCGACCTGGAAAATAAAGGCTTCGCGGATTTCACGTGCTTCTTCGTTGCCTTCATCTACCATTTTATCCACATCTCTCATATCGTTGGTATTCAGGTAAGCGTTGAAGCCGCCGTTCCCGACCAGTTTCTTGTAAACTTCCTTTTCCGTATACTTGCCGGAGAAGCACATTTTTACTAAAGCTCCGGGAGGCACTGCGCCAGCCCTTTCGGGAGAAAATGCGCCATCGCCGTCAAGGGCATTGAACACATCCACTACCTTGCCGTATTCATGGGCGCCTACGGAAACGCCGCCGCCCATATGTACTACAATCAAACGCAAGGAATCATAAGCTGCCCCTTTTTCATTGGCATAACGTTTAGCAACGGCCTTCTGGTTCAGCGCATGGAAAATACTGATGCGGGGGAGTTCCGGTACGCCGGAATATCTGGCGATGGGCATAAGTTCGTCAACTACCACCGGGTCTACAATATAGGAAGGTACGCCGATAGTGTCAGCAATTTCCCTTGCCAGTATACCGCCCAGGTTAGAGGCGTGCTGCCCCTGTACACCTGCTTTTAAGTCTTCCAGCAGATTATCGGTAACCGCATAGGTTCCGCCCGGGATAGGCTTAAGCATACCGCCTCGGCCTACGATAACATCCAAGGATTTCATATCGAAATCTTTTTCCTTCATCAAATCAAGGATAATATTTTTACGGAAATCCTTCTGGTCTACAATAGAAGCATACTGCGCGATTTCTTCCGTAGAATGTCTTAAGGTTTCTTCAAACAATAAGGTCTCATCCTCAAAAACACCGATTTTAGTGGAGGTGGAACCAGGATTGATAATTAAACTTTTGATTGACATAGCTTTTCCTCATTTCTTTCTTATTTCAAATATTCCGCAACAACAGCGCCAAGAGCCAGGGAATTTACTTTAACTTCCATGGAGTCGGAACGGGAGGTTAAAATAACCGGAGCCTTCGTACCTGTCAGAATGTTGCCGTTTTTCAGCTTTGCAGTATGTACCATTGCCTTGTATACCAGGTTGCCTGCATGGATATCGGGGAAAAGAAGGATATCCGCATCGCCCTGAATTGGCCTGTCGGTGGCGCCTTTATGCTTGGCGGCTTCCGCATCAATGGCAAGGTCTAAGGAAAGGGGGCCATCTACGATACAGCCGGTAATTTTTCCGTCTTTGTTCATCTGAGTAAGCTTTTCTGCATCTACAGTAGCAGGCATCTTAGGGTTTACTACCTCTACGGCAGCCAAAGGAGCTACTTTCGGGCAATCAATGCCGCATGCCTTAGTAATTTCCAGCGTATTGTTGATAATATGCTCTTTATCCTCTAAAGTCGGGTAGGGGATGAATGCAACATCCGTCAAAAACAGCAGATGGTCGATGCCTTCTACATCGAAAACGCATACATGGGATAAAGGCTTGCCCGTCCTTAAACCTACTTCTTTGTCCAGGACGCTCTTTAAGAAATGCTTGGTATCGATTAAGCCCTTCATGTACATATCGGCCTTGCCTTCATGTACCAGTTTAACTGCTGCGAGGGAAGCCTCAATATCATCTTCCACATTGACAATTTCAAAGTCGCTGATATCCACCTGGATATCCGATGCAATCGCTTTAATTTTCGCTTCATCGCCCACAAGGATAGCATCTGCAATTTTTCTGTCTTTAGCAGCCCTCACTGCCTCCAAAACGGCAGAATCCTGCGCTACGGCAACGGAAACCTTTTTCATGGGGATTTCCTTTACCTTGGAAATTAAATCTTCAAAAGTTTTGCTCATTTGTCTGCACCTCTTACTTAATTATTTTTTTATACCTTATGATAATTAGGGGAGTATTTCTCTAATCGTTAAAATAATAACACTTCTTATTTATAAGGTCAAGGTGTGATGTCCATCTTTCAGGAAAATCAATTTTCATGGGCAGCGCAGCGTGCAGGGCGTTTGACCCACGCAGTGTTCCGTCTTGCGGCTAGGATAAAAAGCAGATTTCACTAATGAAATGGATAAAGGGGTTGGATGCTGCCGGGTCAGAAGCAACGGGCATCCATGCCCATGCTTCTTAAAACCGCCATCCATGGCGGTTTTTCCCTGGGTACGAACCATTTCATAAGTGAAATTGCTGCTTTTTATCAATAGCCGCAAGACGGACACTGCGTGGGCCAAAGGCTCTGCCCGCTGCGCTGCCCATGAAAATTGCCTTTCCTCCCTGCCCACCACAAGAAAAGACAAATATTCACATACTTATCCATATCCCGCCTTCCCTGCCGGGGGGTATAATAAAAAGTAATCAACTTATGAACATGCTGGGGAGGCTTTTTGGGCGCATGAAAGTATATGCTGCCGGATAGGAGGATGGAAATGAAATATGGATATTTTGATAATGAAAAGAGGGAATATGTTATCGACAAAGTGGATTTGCCCGTATCATGGACAAATTATCTGGGGGTGGAAGATACCTGCGCAGTAGTCAATCATACAGCAGGGGGGTATATGTTCCATAAATCGCCGGAATACCACAGGGTCACCAGATTCCATGGCAATACCGTTCCGATGGACCGGCCGGGCCATTATGTGTATATCAGGGATAACGAAACGGGGGATTATTGGAGCATATCCTGGCAGCCGGTGGGGAAGCCCCTTGACAAAGCGGAATATATCTGCCGCCACGGATTGTCCTATTCCGTGTATGAATGTAATTACAGCGGCATCAAAGCGAAGCAGACATTGTCGGTGCCACGGGGTGATAATGTGGAATTGTGGGATGTGGTAGTAAAAAATGAGGATACCAGGCCAAGGAGCTTAAGCCTGTTTTCCTATTGCGAATTTTCTTTTCACCATATTAATATCGATAACCAGAATTTCCAGATGAGCCTGTACTGCGCCGGGTCTTCCTATGAGGACGGGGTGATTGGGTATGATTTGTTTTATGAAGAATTTGGATACCAATATTTTACTTCCAACGAAATGCCGGACGGGTTCGATTGCCTGAGGGATAAATTTATCGGCAGCTACCGGTCGGAGGATAATCCCGTTGCCGTGGAAAAGGGGCAATGTGGCTTCTCCCATGAGCTGGGAAATAATCATTGCGGTTCTTTGCAGAAAAATATCCGCCTGATGCCTGGAGAGGAGAGGCGTATACTTTTTATGCTGGGGGAAGGCAATAAAGAAGAAGGGAAACGGATAAGGGAAAAATACAAAAACGGGGAGGCTGTGGACAGGGCATATGATGATTTGAGGCGGTTTTGGGATGAAAAACTGCAAAAATTGCAGATACAGACCCCAAACGAAGGGATGAATACATTAATTAACATATGGACGTTGTACCAATCGGAAATCAATGTAATGTTTTCCCGTTTTGCCTCATTCATAGAAGTGGGGGGAAGGGTTGGCCTGGGATACCGGGATACGGCTCAGGATGCCATGACGATTCCCCATTCTAACCCGGCCAAATGCAGGCAGCGTATTGTGGAACTGCTAAAGGGCCTAGTTTCCGCAGGTTATGGGCTGCATCTGTTCCAGCCGGAATGGTTTGAACCCGATGACGGGGTAAAGCCTTTCCAGTCGCCCACGGTGATACCCAGCCCGGAAAAAGGCAGTATGGTGCACGGCTTGAAGGATGCCTGTTCGGACGATGCCCTATGGCTGATAGCATCCATCGTAGAATATATAAAAGAAACCGGGGAATTTTCCTTTGTGGACGAAGTGGTCACCTATGCGGATGGAGGGGAAGGGACAGTTTATGAACATATGATGCGGATTCTGGATTTTTCCGCGCAACAGGTGGGGGCATCGGGAATCTGTAAAGGCTTGCGGGCGGACTGGAATGACTGCCTGAACCTGGACGGCGGGGAGAGCGCGATGGTTTCTTTTCTGCATTACTGGGCGCTGGAAAACTTTATCGAACTGGCGGAGTATCTAGGCAGAAAGGAAGATGGGGAAAAATACAGGAAAATGGCGGACAAGGTAAAGCATGCCTGTGACGAGGAACTGTGGGATGGAAAATGGTTTATCCGGGGAATTACAAAAAATGGAAAAAAAATAGGAACAAAGGAAGATAAAGAAGGAAAGGTACATCTGGAATCCAATGCATGGGCGGTGCTGTCCGGCGCGGCAGACGAAGAGAAAGGGAAGCTGGCCATGGACAGTGTGGACGAGTATCTGTATACCCCCTGGGGCATAATGCTGAATGCGCCTTCTTATACGGTGCCCGATGATGACATCGGCTTTGTTACGCGGGTATATCCGGGGATTAAGGAAAATGGGGCAGTATTCTCCCATCCTAACCCGTGGGCATGGGCTGCGGAATGCAGGCTGGGGAGAGGCGACAGGGCGATGAAGTTCTATAATGCCTTGTGCCCTTACTGGCAGAATGATAAAATAGAAATAAGGGAATCAGAACCATATTCTTATTGCCAGTTCATTATGGGAAAAGACCATACAGCCCACGGCAGGGCAAGGCATCCTTTTATGACTGGCAGCGGAGGGTGGGCTTATTTTTCCGCAACCAGATATATTCTTGGCGTGCGCCCGGAATTTGAAACGTTATGTATCGACCCATGTATTCCGGCGGATTGGAAAGGGTTTTCTATGGTGAGGCAGTGGAGGGGGAGCACTTATGAAATAGAAGTGGCTAACCCGGATGGGGTAATGAAGGGTGTGAAGGAGCTGTATCTGGATGGGAAAAAAGTAGACGGTATTCCGCTTATGGAGAAAGGAACAACACATCGGGTGAAGGCAGTAATGGGATAGGGCAGGCTGGCAGGATATTCAGCCATGGCCATTAGAATAAAAAGGGCGGCGGATGAAGAGGATAAGGGCTGAAAGGAAAGTGGGTATGAAGAAGAAAGCGCGGGCAAAGGCCCCTTTAACATGGAGCATGATTGGGCTGCTTATTCTGTGCTGGCTGCTGCCCCTTGGGGTGATTGGCTATATTATGTTTTATGTGGCTGCGGATAAAATCAATGGACAGACGGAGCGCACAATAGTGACATCGGCGGACAATGCCATTAAAATCTGCGAAATGCGGATGGACGCGGCGGTGGAGGCATCGAAAAATGCCTCCTATCTGCCTACTATCAAGGAAAGCTACGGGCAGTATATGGTGGATGGCAATCCGCTGGAACTGCGCAAAGAGGTGAATACTTTTTTAGAACAGCATTACTGTTATAATGACAGTTTTATGTACACATCATTGTTTTTTACGGATTCCCCTGAAGAACAGTTTTTCACAGCATACAGAGGAAGCACAAGCAACGCGGTCTATCAGGCCAGCAGGAGGTTTGAGGATAAGGTAATGCCCAAAGTAATGGAAATCTATCCCGGCCTGGATACGGATGTGGCAATTATCGGCGTGGAAGATAGAATATATATGATTCGCAATTTGATGACATCTTCCTACCACCCTTATGCTGTGCTGACTATGGAATTAAATAAAGAAGTGGTGTTCGGCAGCCTGGACAGTACATGGGGCTATGCGGGGAATGCCATTTATGTGGATGGGGCTTTCCTTACAGGCAACAATGAAAGTGCCCTTGAAGATATTTCCGATATAGAGGGGCTGCTTGGGGAAAACAACAGGCAATGCCGCCTGATGAAGCAAGGGAAGGAATATTTTGCCTATTCGGTGAGGAAGCCGGGAAGGCATTATATAGGCTACATCATAGCATTGGACAGGAAGATGGTAATCGACGAAACGTATGTGGTGAAATACATCTCCCTGGTCCTTATTTTGTTTATGGCGCCATTGGTATTTATTGTGTTCCACTTTTTCCGGAGAAAAGTAACGGAGCCCATTGGCGGCCTGGTGCAGGCATCCCATATGATAGAAGAAGGGAATTTCGGGTATCAAATAAAGAGCAATGCCAACAGCCAGGAGTTTGAATATCTGGAAGAGGCATTTAACCACATGTCGGCCAGGCTTCAATACCAGGTTGACAAGATTTATACCGAGGAACTGGCGCTGAAGGATGCCCGGATTATGGCCCTGCAATCCCAGATTAACCCTCATTTCTTAAATAATGCCCTGGAAATTATCAACTGGGAAGCCAGAATCCATGAAAATTATACGGTGAGCCGGATGATTGAAAACCTGTCCGTTATGCTGGAAGCCACTATGGACAGACGGCATCGGCGCTTTGTCACGCTGGAGGAGGAAATGTCATATGTAGAAGCATATCTTTTCATCATATCCCAACGGTTTGGCGAACGGCTGACGGTGGAAAAAGAGGTGGATGAAGGCTTATTCCAGGTGCAGGTTCCGCGGCTGATTATCCAGCCCATTATTGAAAATGCGGTAGAACATGGCATCAATGGGCAGACACGGGGGAGAATCGTGCTTCTTGTATTTGAGGAAGAGGACAAACTGGTGGTGGAGGTGCGCAATACAGGCCGGATGTCTAAAAGGGATGAGGAAAAGATTAATGAACTGTTGACGGATGATGCCGAGCCGGGCGAACTGGGTTCTGCCAGCCTGGGTATTCGGAATGTAAATAGAAGAATCCATATTATTTATGGGGAAGAATATGGACTTACGGTAAAAAATAATGAAAATGGCGAGACGGTGAGCCGGATTGTAGTAAAAAGATAAGAAACCAATAATAGACAAGAAATAACAAGTCTGACAATTCCATAAATTCTGTCTGTTTTGTATGATTATTATATAGAAAAAAACATAGTATAGCAAACGGATGCCAAAACAGATAAAAAGGCATCCGGGCAGAACAGGGAGGTATACGGTATGAAGAAAATGATAGCAATGTTATTAACGGGGGCAATGGTATTGTCATTAACAGCCTGTGGAAATAGCCCGTCAGGGAGCGCCTCGGCGGAAAGCAGCAGCCAGTCCGGGGATGACGCATCGGAAGATGCCGGTGCAGAGGAAAGCGCCCCAGCGGAGAGCAGCAACCCCGTTACTTTAAACGTAACAACAACGTTCGCAGGGGAAGATACCAATGCACAGAACTATCAGGATGCAATTGCGGCTTGGCAGGACGAGACAGGAAATAAAATTAACGATGCATCGGGTTCATCTTCGGAAACCTTTAAGGCCAGGGTGATTTCGGACTTTGAAATGGGGTCGGAGCCGGACGTGCTTTTCTACTTTAACGGTGTGGACTCCAACCCGTTTGTAGAAGCGGGCAAGGTAGTTTCCATTGATGAAATACGGCAGACATACCCGGATTATGCTACTAATATGAAAGATGGCATGATGGGGGCTTCTCCGGTGGATGGGAAAAATTATTCCGTACCGGTTAATGGCTACTGGGAAGGCTTGTTCGTGAATAAAGCGGCCTGTGAGGCAGCAGGGGTGGAAATCCCTACAGCGGATACTACATGGGATGAGTTTATGGATATCTGCCAGAAAATAAAAGATGCAGGGTATACACCGATTGCAGCTTCCTTTGCGGAAATTCCCCATTATTGGTTTGAATTCTGCATTTACAATTATCTGACACCTGCAACCCATAACATTCTGCCGGAATCAGCGGATGATGAACATGGGCAGGCATGGGTTAACGGCATTGGGGATATGAAGACCTTGTATGAAAAAGGATTCCTGCCGGAGAATACTTTATCCGCAACGGACGGGGAAACCTTCCAGTTGTTTATTGACGGCAAAGCGGCATTTTTAATCGATGGCTCCTGGAAAGTGGGCGGCATTGAAGGTGCAACGGATGATGTTGACAACTTTACGGTAACTTATGTACCCGGAAAGGGCAGCCGTAAATCGACGGATATTATCGGCGGGCTTTCTTCTGGCTGGTACATTACGAAAAAAGCGTGGGATGACCCGGAAAAGCAGAAAACATGCGTAGAGTTTATCTCTTATATGACTTCTGATGAAATGGTATCCAAATTTGCAAGCGTATCCGCAACAGCGCTGAACAACGGTACTCAGGTGGATAAATCCCAACTATCCTCCCTTGCAGTAGCCGGATTGGATATGGTAGCAGGTGCAACCGGTATGGCCGGGGCGGTTCAGGACCAGGTGACACAGGAAGCGAGAGTGCCTGTATTCAACGGAATGCCCGACATTGTAACAGGGAAGGCGGATATCAAAGAAGCGGTGGAAGAACTGTTGAAACTGGTAGCGGAAGGGCAGCAGTAAAAATGCCAAATATAAAAGAATAAATGACACTCGCTAGTTATAACTAAGGCGGGGAAGTAAAAACACTCCGCGGCAAGTAGCGGGATACCGGGCTTGCTGTGGAGTGTTTTCCCTTAATCTATGAAACTGCTCCAGGGCATGGGTTTCCAAAACGTCTTCCGCTTAAAGCGCGGATGGAAGGGGTATGGTGATAAGTATGAGTTCCAACATTTATAAAAATAAAAAACCAATTATTTTCTTTTTGGTTCCGGCTTTCGCTTTTTTGGTAATTTTTTTATATTATCCTTTTTTACAGAATATTTTGAATAGTTTTAAGGTAATCAATAACCTGGGCTCTTCTGCCAAAGGCTGGAATGAGCCGTGGTATACGAATTACGTGGAGCTTTGTAAAGATGAGAATATCAGGGCGGCATTGGTAAATACGCTGAAAATGATTGCAGCTACGATTATCGGACAGCTCGGGATTGCAATTATGCTCGCCCTTATGGTGGACAATATCAGCAAAGGGCAGAAATTTTTCAGGACCGTTTATTTTTTCCCCATTGTTATTGCAGCTACTGCGCTGGGGCTTTTGTTTAACCTGGTCTTTTTATATGACAAAGGAATGCTGAACCAACTGCGGGAACTATTCGGCGCTGCGAAGCTGATTGACTTTAAGGATAATAAATATGCCATGCTGACGATGATGATACCGGTTACATGGCAGTATGTCGGGTTTTACTTCATTATCCTGATTACGGGATTAAATAATATTTCAGATGATTTATATGAAGCAGCTACTATAGATGGAGCTTCCAGGCTGCAAAGGGTGCGCTATATTTCCCTTCCCCTTCTGCATAACGTAATTTGTACCTGTGGAGTATTGGCGGTGACGGGGGCCTTGAAGGTGTTCGACCTGCCCTGGATTATGTTCCCCAAAGGAATGCCCAGCAACAGCACATGGCTGACAGGCACCTATATGTATTATCATGCATTTGAATCGCACAATGTGGATTATAGCTCGGCGATATCGGTACTGATTGTCATACTGGGTGTGATTACAGCAAAAATTGTCAATACAATTTTCAGGGAGAAAGACTATTAAACTTGTGCATTTTGGGCTTGGCAATTGCATGAATCAGGTATCGGCGTAATGATTGCAGATGATAGAAAGGGAATGGTTATTGATATGGCAAGGGGTAATGATAGAAGCAAAAAGAGACATTATAAATTTTCATTTGGAATGGCAGGGATTTATGCGGTATTGATAGCGTGGGCATTGACAACCATTTATCCGCTGTTCTGGATACTGATGAATTCCTTTAAAGATAAAAAACTTATCCGGTCGGATTCCTTTTCCCTCCCGGTGGGGGAAACATTTACTCTGGATAATTATAAGACGGCTTTTGACAGGGTCAATATTCTCGGGGCTTACAGGAACAGCCTTGTAATTTCCCTCAGCGTGGCGGCAGCGGTGATTCTGCTGGCGGGGCTTGCATCCTATGCGCTTGTGAGGTATGATTTTAAGTTAAAAGGATTGCTTGGCAGCATGGTAGTGGCTGGGATGATGTTTCCGGCTTTTGCAACGATTATTCCGGTCATCCGGATGATGAATGTGATTGGGCTTGCGAATACCAACCAGATACCGAAATCTCTGCTGGCAGTCATATTGCCCCAAATAGCGGGAAACCTTTCTTTTGCTATAGTAGTATTAAGGGGATATATTGGAGGGCTTCCGGTGGAACTGGAGGAAGCGGCCTATATGGAAGGGTGCAATATTTTCCAGCTCTTTTTTAAAGTAGTAATGCCTTTGTGTAAACCTTCTTTTGCAACGGTAGGTATTTTTTCCTTCCTGTGGAGCTACAATGATTTATTTACCCAGTCTTTCTTTTTAAAGACAAAACCGGAATACTCGGTGACCGTCCTCCTTAGCCTGCTGACTTCCCAGGAAGGGACAAACTATGGGCTGATGGCCTCCAGTGTGTCGCTGATTGTATTCCCGCTGCTTATTGTATATCTATTTTTACAGAAATATATTGTCAAGGGGCTGACGGCAGGTGCGGTGAAAGGATAGGAAAAATGAAATTCCGCTAAGGCCCGGAATGGGGGATTATGTATAAAGTAGTAATTATCGATGATGAACCGATTATTGTTAAGGGATTAGAAAAGACGGTAAAATGGGAAACATGGGAATGTGCGGTGGCGGGAACCGCCTTCAATGGGGTGGAAGGGATGGAACTGATACGCAGGGAACATCCGGACATACTGATTTCGGATATATGTATGCCCGAGATGGACGGGTTAAGCATGATTGCAGCATTGAAATCGGAATTCCCCGACATGGAAATTGCTATTCTTACCGGATACAGGGACTTTGATTATGCCCAGGAGGCCATCCGCCTGGGTGTATGCCGTTTTCTCCTGAAACCATCTAAAATGGATGAACTGAACGAGGCCATCAAGACGATGACAGAAAAGCTGAAAGAGAGGGAGGCGCTAAGAAAAGGGGAACACAAAACGGATAGGCTCGGGGAAGGAAAAGGGGCGGAGGAATTTGCGCCAGAGGATGCAGCAGGCAGCTTCATCGTAAAAAATGCGCTTGCCTATATGGAGGCAAATTATAAAGAAAGGCTCAAACTGGCGGATGTGGCGGATAACGTTTATGTGAGCCAATGGCATTTGAGCAAACTGTTAAATAAATACACCGGGCAGACTTTTTCGGAGATATTGAACCATGTACGGATGGAACAGGCAAAACAGCTTTTGGGGAATCCTTCCCTGCGGATAGGGGATATTGCGGAAGCCGTTGGATTCCTGGATATGGCACATTTTTCACGGGTGTTCAAAAAACAGGAGGGGATATCCGCCAATGAATACCGCAATACGGTGAGCGTGCCTCAAAAAGAAGACAAAATATAGGAATTACTACCAAAAAAGTTAATGCAATTTTGTGGAAAAAGTAAATTGAAAGCGCTCCCATTTTTCTTATATAATAAAAAAGAAGAATCATTTAAGTAATTTGGGCAATTGTAAAAGAGGAGAGTACATAGACAGATATTATGAATATTAACGATGTTGCCAGAGAGGCAAAGGTATCCAAGACAACCGTTTCCAGAGTTCTCCTAGGCAGTGACAAGGTTAAGGCCGAGACACGTGAGAAGGTACTGGAAGTGATGAAACAATTAAATTATACTCCCAATACTTCGGCACAAATGCTGGCGAAAAAGAGCAATAAAGTAATCGGGGTAATCAACTCCCTTCCAATCAGCGACCCTTTCTTTGCATATATGAATGATAGGATTGCCAGCGAATGCGAACGGTATGGTTATGGAACGCTGTATGTTGTCTGCGGCAATCATAATCCCAGGGGATGCGATAGGGAGATAGGTTTGCTCTACGGCAAAGTGGATGCCTATATACTGACAGGCAGCAGCAGGGTGGAAAATGTGGAAAAACTGGTCAATATGGGCATGCCAGTGGCGTTGTTCAAGACAGGGATTCTCCAGGATGGAGCCATTGCAGTGGATATTGATAATAGGAAAAGCGGGGAGCTGGGCGCCGATTATTTATATAAGAAAGGATATCGCAGAATCGGCTACCTTCACGGCGATGGAACGGGAAACGGGAAAGGCGATTTCCACGAGGGGCAGGAGCGCTATTTGGGCTTTAAGCAAAAGCTGGAGAAATGCAATCTTCCTTTAGAGCAGGAGTTTTTCGGCAATAGAAGCTATAAAATTGCCAGCGGGCTGGCAGATAAGATATTGGAGTCGGGTATAGAAGCCTTGTTTTGCGATACGGATATGATGGCTTATGGTATTATTTCGGCTTTTTTGGAAAAGGGGATTAAAATACCGGACAGAATCGCAGTCCTTGGTTTTGATGATGTAAAGTTTACGAATTATGAGCCGTTTATCCGCTTATCTACTGTGGCACAGCCGATTGATAAAATGGCGGCCTGTATGGTAGGGGCGCTGGTGAACCGCATTGAGAATCAGGTGCCTTATGGAAAAGAGCAGTTGTTTGAGGCAAAAATTGTGGAAGGAAGAACCACATAAAAAACCGAAAGGTTTTTTTGACATAAAATGGGAGCGCTACCATTTTTATCCGTGGGGAAAAGGAAACAATGAGATGTTCAAATGTAATGTGTATTATGCAATCATGATACGGCGGAAGGGGTCATGTCAGTGCGGCATCCATGGACTTCCAAAGGGCATCTTAGGTACAAGAAAGCCGTACAGATATGGAGGAAAAAATGAAAAGAAGAATTGCAACGCTATTAACCTGTGCACTGATGGCAGCATCGCTTACAGCATGTGGCTCCGGCCCGTCTGCCACACCGGCTCCGTCATCGGAACAGACAGCGGAGAATACTACGGAAACAACGGGGGGAGGAGAACAGGTGTCATCGGAAGAGTCCGGCGACGGAGATGCGGCTGATGTGTCAGCGGATGCGGAAAGCTATAGCGGTACTATCCAGGTTTGGTCATGGACGAATGACCCGGAATATCAGATTGCAGCATTCGAGAAGGCTTATCCGAATATAAAAGTAGAGTTTACACAGATTGGCACCGATTACGATACGAAAATGCAGACTATTGTGGACAATGAAACAGAGGGGCCGGATGTTTTTTACGCTGATGTGAAAACGGTCAAAAATTATATAGAGTCTGAGGCATGGGAAAACCTTTCTGCAAACCCTTATAATGCGGATGTGAGCAATACAGTGCCCTACTGCGTGGAACTGGCCTCCGATGAGGAAGGCAATCTGCGGGCAATGACTTATCAGGCCACGCCGGGGGGCTTTTGGTACAAGAGAGACCTTGCGTTGGAATATCTGGGTACGGATGACCCGGCAGAGATTTCCCAAATGCTGTCTACAATGGATGGCGTCCTGGAAACGGCGGAAAAGATAAAGGTGGCCAGCAATGGGGAAACCCATATGTTTGCCAGCTATCAGGATTTATGGAATATGGCAAACTATGGCATGAGGTCGAAGCCCTGGGTGGAGGACGGCCAATTTATCCTGGATGATTATGTTGCCGAATTTTTCGATTTGGCAAAGACTATCAGGGATAATGGCTATGATGCTAAACTGGATTGGTGGAGCGATGCCTGGTATTCCGCAGCGGCGGATAAATCCATCTTCGGATATACCCTCCCTACATGGGGGCTGTTAAATGTTATGCAGACCGGCGCACCGGATTCCAAAGGAAACTGGGCAATCGCTTCTTTGCCTACCTCCTATTTCAATGGCGGTTCTTACCTGGGAATATACCAGAAGAGTGAAAACAAGGATTTGGCATGGCTTTATATTGATTTTGTATGCAATAACGAAGAGTACCTGAAACAGTATGCGGTAGATAAGGCGGATTATACCAGCTCCATCTCTGTGAACGAGGCGGTATCAGAGGGCTATGTGAATGAATGGTGCAAAGACCAGAATACCATCGAGTTCTTTACGGGAGAGCTGGATAAGATTAATACTTCTATTGTGACAAAATATGATGATGTGATTGGTAATCTGATGTTGAGCAATATAGACCTATATTTAAATGGAACTTTATCGAAAGAGGAGGCGCTGGAGCAGTTTAAGGCGGATGTTGCGGGCAACTATAGGAGTTTGACGGTGGAATAGGCCGGTAACACCTCAAAGAGCAACCATCACTTGGCTTTTTATCCACACGGCTGTCTGGCAGCATGTCACTAGCTGCCAGACAGCCATTTAATAATAGAAAGAAGGTATATACGTGAGGGAAAAACGCGCAAAATGGGGGCTGATTTTCTGTTTGCCCTTTCTGGCTACATTTTTAATATTTCAATTTTACCCGATTCTTTATAGCTTGTATCTGAGCTTTACCTATCAGGAGAACAGCAGGACTTTTATTTTTACAGGACTGGATAATTATCAGGACCTTTTACATGATGCAGTATTCTGGAAAAGCGTGGCAAATACGTGGAAAATCTGGCTGATGTGCTTTATTCCCCAGCTTGTTGCCGCATTGCTGCTGGCTGTGCTGCTGACGCAATATAGAATCCGAGGCGCTGGTTTCTTCAGGGCTGTGTTCTATTTGCCGAATCTGGTAACGGCTGCTTCGGTGGGCGTCCTGTTTGCCGCATTGTTTGACTGGCAAACTGGCAGCGTGAACGGTATCCTGCAGTCATTAGGGCTTATAGAGGAAAAGGTAAACTGGATGGGAAGCCCGGCCTTTGCTCAAGGCATTACAGGCTTCATACAGTGGTGGATGTGGTTCGGGTATTCCTCGATTTTACTCACGGCAGGAATAACGGCTATTTCGCAGGAAATCATAGATGCTTCCGTGGTGGATGGGGCGAATAATTGGCAGAGGCTGTACCGGATTACGCTGCCCCTTTTAAAGCCTACCTTGCTTTATGTTTTGGTCACCTCCCTGATTGGCGGCATGCAGATTTTCGATATTCCAATGACGCTGACAAAAGGCGACGGGGAGCCGCAGAAGTCTTTGATGACCATGGTCCTTTACTTGTACAATATGGCCTTTAAGAACAAGGATTATTCCTATGGCGCCACTATTTCCTATGGCTTGTTCATAATTATCCTGCTGTTTTCCATACTTTTCTTTAAGGTGTTGTATGGAAAGAAGGAGGAAGGGTGACGCATAAATTCCCAGGCTGAGAAAGGAGCAAAGTGATAAGATTGAAAATTAAAAATTTTCAAACCCAAGTTTGTGCCTGCGCATCGTCCACAAACTTGGAAACCATTTATGGTTTTGAGCAAAAAGCTGCGCAGAAATGGAGAAAAGTATGAAAAAAAGAATAGTGCATGGGTTGATTTACCTGGTTTTGTTTCTGCTGATGGCATTATGTGTGTTTCCGTTTTATATTATGGTTGTCAACTCTACCCACCCAACGAGCGACTTGTATGTAGGATTGCGTATTCTGCCGGGAAGCAGCTTTATGGACAATTTCCGGAATATGATTTCCCGGATTAACATTGGACGGGGATTTTGGAACAGCTTTACCGTAGCGGCATCGTCCACTGCCCTGGCAGCATATTTTGGCACCATGACGGCATTTGGTTTGTTCGAGTACAAGTTTAAAATGAAAAAGGTAGTCTATGCCATCTTGATGCTGTCCATGATGATTCCCGGGCAATTAGGCATTATCGGCCTGTTCAGGCTATGCAGGGAACTGAAAATGCTGGATACATATTGGCCGATTATCCTGCCCAGCATTGCCAACGCCAGTACTATTTTTTTTATCTATCAGTTTTTGGAGACAACGATGGATGAGGCTTTGCTGGATTCGGCCCGTATAGACGGCAGCAATGAAGTTCAGATTTTTCACAGGTTTATACTACCGTTAGCAAAGCCGGGGATTGCCACTATGGTGATTTTCAATTTTGTCTCATATTGGAATAATTTTTTTACGCCGATGATACTGTTGTTTAGCGAGGAGAAGTTTACTGTGCCGATTTTGATGAACAATATGAACAGCGGCATGCTGCAGGATTTGGGGGCAAAATATACGGCCATCGCTATTTCTATTATACCGATTATTATTTTATACTGCTTTTTTTCTAAATATATTACAAATGGCATGATGGCAGGTGCCGTGAAAGGATAGGCGATTATGAATCCGATTTTACCACCGCAGTTTTATATCCCCGATGTGGAAGCCAGGCAATGGGAAGACGGTATTGTATATTTGTATGGCTCTTCTGACAAAGGTGGGGGAAATTCTTATTGCAGCCATGAATATCACGTTTTCGGTTCTGCGGATATGAAACAATGGACCGTATATCCGGGAAGCTTCCGAAGCGGAAATGTGCATAGAAGCCAAAGTAGGACGGCATCTCTATATGCGCCGGATTGCGAAAAGATTGGGGATAAGTATTGCCTGTTTTACTGTCAGGAAAATGGGGAGGAAGGGGTCGCTTACAGCGATACCCCTTATGGGCCTTTTCAAAATGCCCATGGAATCGACCCGGCCGATACGGATGGGATTGACCCGGCAATTCTGGTGGATGATGACGGCAGCCTGTATTATTTCTGGGGGCAGTACCATGCCAAAGGAGGAAAACTGGATTTGGCATCCGGGAAGATTATCCCCGGTACGGTAACGGAAAGTATTTTAACAGAAGAGGAACATGGTTTCCATGAGGGGATTTCCATACGGAAACGAAATGGCATTTATTATCTGATATACAGCGATATTTCAAGGGGCAGGCCCACATGCCTGGGGTATGCTGTCAGTGAACGGCCGTTGGGGCCATATAAAAAAGGCGGCATTATTATAGACAATACAGGCTGTGACCCGGAGAGCTGGAATAATCATGGCTCTATTGCCCAGGTAAATGGAAAATGGTATGTTTTTTATCATCGTTCCACTCATAACAGCCGTTTCAGCAGGCAGGTATGCGTAGAGCCTATCCTCTTTAACGAGGACGGTACCATTGATGAAGTGGAGATGACAACACAAGGCATCGAAGACCCTTTGGACTGTTTCCGGCCGCTGGAGGCTTACCGTGGGTGCAGGCTGGAAGGGGGCTGCTATATTGATGCCCATAGTGAAGGGGAACAGTATTATGAGTATATAACCCATTTTGGGGCGGCAATACGGTTGCCTATAAATATCTGATTTTTCCGGAAAGGCCTGCCCGGGTAACGCTGGAAGCTTCCGGCTGCGGGAACAATGCGTCGGTGAAGGTGTACCTGGATGGCAGGGAGGAAAATGTATTGGCTGAAATCGACCTGGCGGATACGGGGGGAGAGCATGATTTCCGGAGGTTTTCCGGCTCTTTTATGGGTGAAGTGGGTGAGGGCAGGCATAGCCTGCATTTGAAACTGATAGGGAATGGGGAAACTAGTATCTGCCTGAAAACAATTTGTTTTGAAGCTGGGGATACAGCGGAAAGCGAGGGATAGATGGGGTTTTTGAAAGATTTTGCATGGGGGGTGGCAAGCTCCGCTTATCAGAATGAAGGGGGCGCTACGGCGGACGGGAAAGGGCTGTCGGTTTGGGATGTGTTCACCCATGAAGAGGGAAAAGTGGCTGACGGAAGTAACGGCGATGTGGCAAGTGACCAGTACCGGCTATGGGAAAAGGATGTTGCCCTGCTGGAAGAACTGGCCGTCAATAGTTACCGCTTTTCCGTTAGCTGGCCACGGATTTTGCCGGAAGGCATCGGCCGGATTAACGAAAAGGGGCTGGATTATTATGACCGCCTGGTGGATGCTCTGTTATCCAGGGGGATTACGCCTTATATTACATTATTTCATTGGGATATGCCTTATGAACTTTATCTTAAAGGCGGATGGCTAAACCGGGATATGCCGCGTTATTTTGCAGAATATGTGCAGATTGTGGTGAAGCGGCTTTCTGACCGGGTACAGCATTGGATTACACAGAATGAACCCCAATGCTATATCAGCGCCTCTTTGGAGAACGGGGAACATGCGCCCGGCCTTCGCCTGGGGAAAAAGGATTTGTTCCTTGCGGCACACCATTCCCTGCTAAGCCATGGATATGGGGTGCAGGGGATAAAGGCCGCCGCAAAGAGCCAACCGGTGACTGGCTATGCTCCGGCTTCCTGGTGGCTGTGGTCGCCCCTGACGGAAAGCCGGCAGGATGTGGAAGCCTGCCGCCGCAAAACTTTTGCGGCTTCCGGGAATCCCTTGGGCGGAACCAGCCTTTGGCTGGACCCGGTTTTGTTTGGCAAGTATCCTTCAGATTATATACAGGCATGGGAGCCGTTTTTACCGCAGTTTAGCGAAGAGGACATGAAGGCAATATCGGAGCCCATTGATTTTATAGGCATGAATGTGTACCAGACTTATGTGGGGCAGGCTGGGGAGGATGGTGTCTGCCAAACCATTGCCCGACAAAATGGCCATGCGAAGACAATGGCCTCATGGCCTGTTACGCCCCAGGCATTGTACTGGGGGCCTAAATTTTATTGGGAAAGATATCGGAAACCGATTATCATTACCGAAAACGGTTTGTCCAACGAAGACTGGATTCATCTGGACGGCAGGGTGCATGACCCCCAGCGCATCGATTTTACACACCGCTATTTGAAGAGCCTTAAGCGGGCGGCGGAGGAAGGAGTGGATATAAGAGGCTATTTCCATTGGACTTTAACGGATAATTTTGAATGGTCCAACGGTTATGGGGAGCGGTTTGGGCTGGTGTATGTAGATTTTGAAACCCAGGAGAGGGTGATGAAAGATTCCGGGTACTGGTATCGGGATGTGATTTTATCCAATGGGGAGTGTTTATAAATAGGCAGTGCAGCGGGCAGGATGTTGAGCCAAACATCCTGCCCGCTGCGCCTCCTATGAAAATGGATTTCCGCGTTTTTCACACATCAATAGTTGAATATCATTTTCAAATCTGCTACAATAGACAGTGGATTTCTGGAATTTGGATATGTCAATGGATAACATAGGAGTTTGATGATGAATATTGTGAATAAGCTTTTTGGAACTCATAGTGAGAGGGAATTAAAGAGGATAGAGAGTACCGTTGATAAAATTGAATCTTTAAGGCCCGCCATGCTTGAACTGACGGACGAGCAGTTGAAGGATAAAACAAAGGAGTACAAAAAAAGGCTGGAGGACGGGGAGACATTAGATGCTCTTTTGCCGGAAGCCTATGCCACGGTAAGGGAAGCGGCCAGACGTGTGTTAAATATGGAGCATTACCGCGTACAGCTAATCGGCGGCATTATCCTCCATCAAGGGCGAATTGCGGAGATGAAGACCGGGGAAGGGAAAACACTGGTGTCCACATTGCCGGCTTATTTGAATGCCCTGGAAGGAAAAGGGGTACATGTAGTTACGGTCAATGACTATCTGGCGAAGCGTGATGCGGAATGGATGGGCCAGGTGCATGAATTCCTGGGGCTGAAAGTTGGGGTGGTGCTGAACAGCATGAAATCCGACGAGCGCAGGGAGCAGTACAACTGTGATATCACTTATGTGACGAACAATGAGCTGGGATTTGACTATCTGCGGGATAACATGGTGATTTATAAAGAGCAGCTTGTGCTCCGGGAACTGCATTATGCCATTATCGATGAGGTGGACTCGGTGCTTGTGGACGAAGCAAGGACGCCCCTTATCATATCCGGGCAGAGTGGGAAATCCACGAAGCTGTATGAAGCCTGTGATATGCTGGCGAGGCAGCTAAAGCGGGGGGCAGATATGGAAGCCCTGACCAAAATGGATGCCATTATGGGCGTAGAGAGGGAAGAAACAGGGGATTTTATCGTCAATGAGAAGGACAAAATTGTCAACCTGACAGAGGAAGGCGTTGCCAAGGTGGAGCGTTTCTTCCAGATTGAAAACCTGGCAGACCCGGAAAATCTGGAAATACAGCACAATATAAACCTGGCACTGCGGGCGCATAACCTGATGTTCAGAGACCAGGATTATGTGGTGAAGGACGAGCAGGTATTGATTGTGGATGAGTTTACCGGGCGTATCATGCCAGGACGCCGCTATTCGGACGGCTTGCATCAGGCGATAGAAGCAAAAGAGCATGTGAAGGTAAAGAGGGAAAGCAAGACGTTGGCAACGATTACTTTCCAGAATTTCTTTAATAAATTTTATAAAAAATCGGGAATGACCGGTACGGCACTTACAGAGGAAAAGGAATTCAGGGATATTTACGGCATGGACGTAATTGAAATCCCTACTAATATGCCGGTTATCAGGAAGGATTTGCAGGATGCGGTATATAAGACCAGGAAGGAGAAGCTAAATGCCATCGTGGAAGCGGTGAAAGAGGCCCATGCCAAAGGGCAGCCAGTCCTGGTAGGCACCATTACTATCGAAGCATCCGAGGAATTGAGCAAGATGCTGACAAGAAACGGTATTCAGCATAAAGTGCTGAATGCGAAATTCCACGAGCTGGAAGCAGAAATCGTAGCCGATGCGGGGATTCATGGAGCTGTTACCATCGCTACGAATATGGCAGGGCGTGGTACGGATATTAAGCTGGATGATGAATCGCGGGCGGCAGGCGGGCTGAAAATTATCGGCACGGAACGACATGAATCCAGGCGTATTGATAACCAGCTCCGGGGGCGGAGCGGCCGTCAGGGAGACCCGGGGGAATCCAAGTTCTATATTTCCCTGGAGGATGACTTGATGAGGCTGTTTGGCTCCGAACGGCTGATTGGGATGTTTAATACGCTGGGTATTCCTGAGAACCAGGAAATAGAGCACAAGTCGCTGACCAAGGCGATTGAATCTGCCCAGAAAAAGATAGAGAACAATAACTTCGGCATCCGTAAAAACCTGCTGGAATATGACCAGGTAATGAATGAGCAGAGGGAAATCATATATGAAGAAAGAAGACAAGTACTGAGCGGTGAAAGTATGCGGGATTCTATTTTCAAGATGATTACGGATATTGCAGAAAATGCGGTGGATATCAGTATCAGCGACGAGGCAGATATCGATGACTGGGATTTCGGGGAATTAAATACATTGCTTTTGCCTACGATTCCCCTGCGCCCGGTAAATACGGGGAGAGTTTTGAAGCCGAAGAAAAACAGCTTAAAGCAGCAATTGAAAGAAGAAGCGGTGAAGCTGTATGAGACAAAGGAGGCGGAATTCCCTAACCCGGAGGCAATGCGTGAAATCGAGAGGGTGATTCTGCTTAAGGTTATCGACAGAAAATGGATGGACCATATCGACGATATGGACCAGCTACGTCAGGGGGTAGGGCTGCAGGCTTATGGGCAAAGAGACCCGCTGGTGGAATATAAGCTGAACGGTTATGATATGTTTGACGAAATGACTCAGAATATCAAGGAAGAGACCGTGCGCCTCCTGTTCCATGTGCGCATTGAGCAGAAGGTGGAAAGGGAGCAGGTGGCCAAAGTGACGGGCACCAATAAAGATGATTCCCTCCAGAAAGCGCCGGTAAAACGGGAATCGGTGAAAATTTACCCCAATGCCCCCTGTCCTTGTGGAAGCGGGAAAAAGTATAAGCAGTGCTGTGGAAAGAAATAAAGAATTATGAAATATAAACAATAATTAATATAGAAATAATAATTAAATAAAAACAATTATGATATAAAAAAATAAAGGATAAGAAAGTGTGGTGAACGTAAAGTGGTAGAATTAGAACAGATGAAAACAGAATTGCAGACATATGAGAGTCCGCTTGCGGAAGTGAGGGATTCACTTTGACTTAGCAAATAAGTCAAGGCGTGTAGAAGAACTGGAAAGGGAAATGGAAGCTCCTGGTTTTTGGGATGACCCCGAAATATCCAACCGAAAGATGAAGGAATTGAAAAACCTGAAAGATACGGTGGATACTATAAATGGGCTGGAGCACCAGTACGAAGATATTGAGGCTCTTATTGAAATGAGCTATGAGGAAGAGGATGGAGAAATGGCGGCGGAAATACGTTCCGAACTGGACTCCTTTATCGCTTCCTTTGAAGAAATCCGTATCAGCACCTTGTTATCCGGGGAATATGATAAGAATAATGCCATACTGAAACTGAATGCAGGGGCAGGAGGAACGGAAAGCTGTGACTGGTGCAGTATGCTCTACCGCATGTATACGAGATGGGCGGAGCGTAAAGGCTTTTCGGTGGAAGTGCTGGATTATCTGGATGGCGATGAGGCAGGCATTAAATCGGTAACCTTCCAAGTAAATGGAGAAAATGCCTATGGCTATTTAAAATCGGAAAAAGGAGTACACCGCCTGGTGCGCATTTCTCCTTTTAATGCCCAGGGGAAAAGGCAGACATCCTTTGTATCCCTGGATGTTATGCCGGATATTGGGGAAGATATGGATGTGGACATCAACGCTGACGATTTGCGTATTGATACTTACCGAAGCAGCGGCGCCGGTGGGCAGCACATCAATAAAACATCTTCGGCTATCAGGATTACCCATCTTCCTACCGGAATTGTGGTGCAGTGCCAGAATGAGCGCTCCCAGTTCCAGAATAAAGATAAAGCCATGCAGATGTTGAAAGCAAAGCTTTATATGTTAAAAAAGGAAGAAAATGCGGAGAAACTTTCCGATATCCGGGGAGAAGTAAAAGAAATCGGATGGGGCAACCAGATACGTTCTTATGTGCTGCAGCCTTATACTATGGTAAAAGACCATAGGACGAGCGAGGAATCCGGCAATGCGGATGCCGTATTAGACGGCGGCTTGGACCCGTTTATCAATGCCTATTTGAAATGGCTGAGTGTTGGCGGGAAAATAGCGGAAGAATAATTGAAATAATAATAGCAGTTTGGCCCAGTGCTTAGCATTCTATGGCAAAGCACTGGGCCAAACTGCTATAAAGAATAAATATATTATTGTGGAGACGTCAGACTCCTGTTTTTCATCAAATCCATATAGAAGTTTGCCATTACCGCATTAGTGTATGGTATCAGCCAAAGATACACAATGAAGAATGAGAAAATACCCAGTAAATATAAAGGAAGGAAGCTCAAAAAAATATAAAACAACCGCCCTTTATGCCCCTTCATAATCTGCCGGCTCATTTTCAGTATCTCTTTTGCGGAATATTGGGGAAAATCCTGCAAAAGATAAAATGCCTGAGAAAACATAAGCCCTATAATGATAGAAACAGCCGAACCGATTACACAGAAAATGGATAGAAACAATATATATTTGACGGTTCCGGTGGTCAAAAACAGATAATAAAAAATCATTATGGGCACCTGGCAGACATAAGTCAGCAGGGAAAAAACCAACTGAAGGATAATGGCCTTATCCGGATAGACCCGGAAACCGGAAAAGACATCCTTTATAGAAACTTTTTGCCCACAGGTGAGCTTCAGATAAAGGAAAGCCTCGCCGGAAGAAAATATACCGGTAAACAGGCTGACGATAAAGCTGATGAGGCAGTAAATAATAAGTTCCGGTATACTGTTTGCCGAAACAAACCAATCGGGCATGCTGGTAATAATCAAAGTAATAATACCGACCAGAAGCAAGGCGCCGATAGTAGTGCCATAATGACCAAAAAGCTGGTCCTTTGCAATGCCTTTTAACTGGGCAGAGGATTTGTATTTATTCATAAGTTAAAGTCTCCGATACAAAAATTCTTTCTATGGGCAGCGTGCCTGCCTATACAGCCATATCAAGGTTCATTCCCTGGTATTTTAAAGCATCCGCAGCCTTTAAATCTTTCTGGTAAGGGTTTTCTTCATTATAATATTTAATCTGGGTATTAGTAGTTCCGCCGGAAACATAACTTCTTCCGCATTCTGGGCAAACAGAAGTGTGGATGGAAACATTGGCGGCTATTACCTTCCCATTTTTTTGTGCTGCTTTCTTATAGGCATTGGATACATGTTCCTGTTCATGGGAACGTACGGCAGAAGCGGAAGCCTGAGGGGAAATATGGGTGGCCGATTTAAAGGACACCATTTCATCTGAGCCATCCTGATACTTCCGGTTCTTACAGGTCTCACACTCCGCAGGGGAAGACTTCCTCCCTGGTGACTTTACCGTGGACTCCCCAGGATTTTGTGTGACGCCTGAACTTTCCCCGGCAGAGCCGGAATTATTATAAACTCCATATCCGCCGTATCCGGCTGAATTATTAATTGGGCTAATCGTACTCATAAAAATCTCCTTTCTATTTCTGCCTAATTTTGTTAATTACGAAATCAATAAACTTGCTGTATATTCCTTTATTCTATAATATGCTAAATTTATTCTAACCCAAATGTTTCATTAATCATGTCTTCAAGAGACTGGCCGAGCATTTCCTCTGTGGATTCCCCGTAATATTGTTCGAGAAAGGTGTCATAGGCACGCGCCGTATCCTGTAAAATCTCCGGATGGGACAAAATAAAAACCATAGAAACCGTAAGCATACATACATTTACCACAAGGCTGCCCGCCCCGCAAACAAGCCCTGCGGTGGCCTGGCCCGGCATATTTTTCTTGGTACCCTTAGACAGGATGGCCAATACAATGGCGATGCTTCCCAAAATCATAGGGATATAAATAGGTAATAAAAAAGTAAACAAAATGGATATGATGCCTAATATCATAGCCCCAGTAGCCAAGCTTTTCCCCGGCATCTGGTAGGAGGGGGGATAGGGGAAGCCATAAGGCGGGGGGCTGGAGGGAGGCTGGCTATAATCCGTATTATTATTCCGGTTTCCGCCATAGCCCATTCCGTTATTTATATCTCCGGCATTTTCTTGACCGCTAGAGTCATTAGCATTATTTTCATTTCCATAATTATTGAAATCCATAATTTTCTCCCAATTGTGTATTAAGCATAAGAGACAGTATTAAATCCAGAAGATATTTCTAAATAAATATATTACTTATTGTATCACTTAATAAGCCATAATACAATCTTGAAAATTGGATAGTTTTCGTATAGGATATTAGAGATGGGAAGAACTTTTGACGCTCATCCGTTTTTGGAAGGAAAAACGATAAATAAGAAAGGGTATGGTTTTTAACTATGGATATTATTTTGAAGCTGAGCGAGGAACTGGCAGTACAGAAATGGCAGGTGGAGGCTGCGGTAAACCTCATTGATGAAGGGAATACCATCCCTTTTATTTCCAGATACCGGAAAGAAGTTACAGGCTCCTTGAATGACGAGGTGCTCCGCAATTTGTATGAAAGGTTGACTTATCTGCGCAATTTGGAGGAGAAGAAAGAACAGGTAATCGGAAGCATAGAGGAACAGGGTAAGCTGACCGGGGAGCTAAAGGAAAAAATATTGGCGGCAGAAACCCTTGTGGTAGTCGAGGATTTATACCGCCCATACCGGCCTAAGAGGAAAACCCGGGCCAGTGTGGCGAAGGAAAAAGGGCTGGACGGCCTGGCGCAATGGATATTGGCCCAGGAAGCGGCGTATCCGCTGGAAGAGGAAGCGGAAAAGTATGTAAATGAGGAAAAAGAGGTAAAAACAGCGGCGGAGGCTATACAGGGCGCAAAGGATATTATCGCGGAGAGCATTTCCGATGAAGCGGATTACCGAATATATATTAGGAATATTACAATGGAGGAAGGTACTATCACGAGTACAGCGAAGGACGAAAAGGCTGAGACTGTATACGAGATGTACTATAATTATGAAGAGCCTTTGAAAAAAGTGGCCGGACACCGTATTTTGGCGCTGAACCGGGGAGAGGGAGAAAAGATTCTTACAGTAAAAATCGTTGCGCCGGAAGAGCGTATTTTACGCTATTTGGAAAAGAAGGTAATTGCTGCCGATAATGGAATAACATCCCCTGTGCTGGAGGCGGTCATTGATGACAGCTATCACCGCCTCATCGCCCCCGCCATCGAAAGGGAAATCCGCAATGAACTTACAGAGAAAGCGGAAGATGGTGCGATTTCCGTTTTTGGCAAAAATCTGGAGCAGCTTTTGATGCAGCCCCCTATTTCAGGGAAAGTAGTGCTGGGCTGGGACCCGGCGTTCCGGACAGGCTGTAAGCTGGCAGTGGTGGATGCTACGGGCAAAGTATTGGACACCAAAGTAATTTTCCCGACCGCCCCTCAGAATAAGGTGGCGGAAGCCAAGGCAGAGCTGAAAAAACTGATAAAGAAACATGGGATTTCCCTGATTTCTGTAGGGAATGGCACGGCTTCCCGGGAATCGGAGCAGGTAATTGTGGATTTGATTAAAGAATTGGATACCCCGGTGCAGTATGTGATTGTCAACGAGGCGGGCGCTTCGGTTTATTCTGCCAGCAAGCTGGCCACTGAGGAATTCCCTAATTTTGACGTGGGACAAAGGAGTGCGGCATCCATTGCGAGGAGACTGCAGGACCCGTTGGCGGAGCTGGTGAAAATAGACCCTAAATCTATTGGGGTAGGGCAGTATCAGCACGATATGAACCAGAAAAAGTTAAGCGAAACGTTAGGGGGCGTGGTGGAAGACTGTGTGAACAAGGTAGGGGTGGACTTAAATACGGCTTCGGCTTCCCTGCTGGAATATATATCCGGCATTACTAAAACAATAGCCAAAAATATTGTGGATTACAGGGAAAACAATGGCCGCTTTACAACAAGGAAACAGTTGCTAAAAGTGGCGAAGTTAGGGCCGAAAGCCTTTGAACAATGCGCAGGGTTTTTGCGGATTTTGGATGGGGAGAACCCGTTGGATGCCACCAGTGTGCATCCGGAATCTTACGAGGCTACATTAAAATTATTGGATAAGATGGGTCTTACCATGGAGGATGTAAAAGAAGCCCAGAAAAAGGCGGCGCAGGAGAAAGGGAAAGCAAAAAAACCCGTTCCGAAACAGGAGAAAAAGCAAAATAAAGTAGTCATCCGCAATACCGGAACTGCTATGGGGAAAGCTTTGGCAGCGGCGATGGGCACAGCGGTGCTGGAAGGGCAGGATGAGGTTTCCGGTTTGCCAGGCAGAAAGCAGGAAGGGGCGGCAGCGGTCAGCGCTTTGGAAAGAAGGGTTAAAGATAAAAAGAAGCTGGCACAGGATTTGGGGATAGGTGAAATTACTTTGACGGATATACTGAAAGAGCTGGAAAAACCGGCAAGAGACCCCAGGGAAGATATGCCTGCACCTATTTTGCGCAGCGATGTGCTGGAAATGAAAGATTTGAAGCCGGGTATGGTGTTGAAGGGAACTGTCCGTAACGTGATTGATTTTGGCGCATTTGTGGATATCGGCGTCCATCAGGATGGGCTGGTGCATATTTCCCAGATTACGGATAGATTTATCAAACATCCCCTGGAAGCGGTAAGTGTAGGCGATGTTGTGGATGTGCAGGTCATTTCTGTGGATGCGGCGAAAAAAAGAATTGCGTTGACCATGAAGATTGAAAATAAGAAAAATATCTTGACAAAATAAGGGGAGCGTTATATGCTGAATAGGAATTAAATAACTGAGAAAATTCTTCGGGGTTGGGTGAAACGATAATTCGTCATTCCCTACCGGCGGTGATAGTCCGCGACCCGTTTCGGCAAAGCATTAAGCTTTCCGGCGGCTGATTTGGTGGAATTCCAAAACCGACAGTAAAGTCTGGATGAGAGAAGGAAAATAAGATGTTGGTTTGATTGGAGGAAAACATGGAGGAAACTTCCTTGTTCCGATGAAACAGCATAATTGCGGAAAATAGCCCCGGACATTTTATAGTGTCCGGGGTTTTTTTCCGCAATGGAAGAATTTTCTCCAAATATAATTTTTCAATATTATTATTTTAGGAGGAAATGAATATGAATAATTTAATGCAGTCGGTAACAGAGAATCTTATTTTTGTCTTAGAATTTTTGGGTATTGTTGCCCTGATGTTTGCGGTGGCCTATGGGGCTGAGAAAGCGGCAAAGAAGAGGGACAATGATGCGGAGCGGGTGCTTTCCACGAGAAAGATAGCGGTTATCGGCGTATTTTCGGCGATTGCTTTTATGCTGATGCTTCTGGAATTTCCGGTACCCTTTGCCCCTTTCTTTTATGAACTGGATTTTAGCGAGATACCGGCCCTTATAGGCGCGTTTGCTTATGGGCCAGTGGCAGGCGTTATGATAGAATTCTGCAAAATATTGTTGAAGCTTGTGTTCAAAGGAACAACCACTGCTTTTGTAGGGGATTTGGCCAACTTTGTCATTGGATGCAGCTTTCTGCTGCCCGCTTCCATCCTTTATTTTTTCAAAAAGACAAAAAATATGGCCATTGTTGGCTCCGCAACAGGCACCTTATGTATGACCATTTTCGGCACGGCCTTTAATGCGGTCTATCTGCTGCCTAAATTTTCCCAGCTTTTTGGCATGCCATTGGAAGAAATCATAGCGCTGGGTACAGCTATTAACCCTGCCATCAACAGCGTATCTACACTGGTTATCTTTGCGGTGGCTCCCTTAAACATTTTGAAAGGGGGCAGCGTTTCTATAGTCACAATGCTGGCGTATAAGAAACTTAGCCCGATTTTGAAGGAAGGGCATAGGAAGATGGCGGTGAAGACATCATTATCGGAATAGATATATTAAAAATTAGAATCGATAAAAAAAATGAAGATAAAAGGCATGTTGCCCCGTTTTAAACTATGGGTAACATGTCTTTCTTAATTTTTTTTTAGAATTTTTTAAGGTATTTCTCATGGTATTGTTAGGAATTTTCAATATAATGAAACAAGTAGTATAAATTTTAGGAACATAAATTGTAACAGTCCTGTAACAATTGTGTGTTTGAATATAAATTGATAAAAAAAGTCTTGACAAACGGTTGACAAATTATACAAAAGTGATTATTGTATTAGACAAGTAATACAGTAAGACAGACGGATTGGCTATGGAGAAGCGGCAATGAAAGTATTGCCATTTTATGTAGCTGGGGTTTGAAAACCGGGAGGAATGGAGGAGAATGATGAGTGCATTGGTTGATATCCGGGATATTTGCAAAGTATATAATCCTGGGGAAAATGAAGTAAGGGCGCTGGACCATATAGATTTGCAAATTCATGAGAATGAGTTCGTTGCTATTATTGGCCAGTCCGGGTCCGGGAAATCTACCTTGATGAATATGCTGGGATGTCTTGATGTACCTACCAGCGGCACTTATATGCTGCATGATAAGGACGTATCTCATATGAGCGATAATGAGCTATCCGATATTAGAAATAAAGAAATCGGGTTTATTTTTCAGGGATTTAACTTGATTGCCAATTTGACCGCATTGGAAAATGTGGAATTGCCATTGATATATAGAGGAGTCTCAAGGAAAGAACGGTCGAGGCTTTCGGAGACGGCGCTGGAAAAGGTTGGCTTGGGCAAACGTAAAAGCCATAAGCCGTCGGAAATGTCCGGGGGGCAGCAGCAGAGGGTGGCAATTGCCAGGGCAATCGCACAGGCACCGCCGATTATTTTGGCCGATGAGCCTACCGGAAACCTGGATTCCGGTTCTACAAAAGAGATTATGGGAATTTTAAAAGGGCTGCACGAGGAAGGGCGTACAGTTATCCTGATTACACATGATAATGATATAGCAGCACAGGCTAAACGTGTAATTAAAATAATGGATGGCAGGATAGTAAGCGATTCGGCCAAAGGGGAAGAAAATCTTGACGAACCTATTGTGAGAGGAGAGCAGAACAATGAGTGACATTAATAATTTGCAAAAAGAGGGCATCGGCGTGGAAATGAGCAAGGAAGAAAAGAAAGAACAGAAGAGGAAAGAAAAGGAAAAAAAGAAGGAACTGAAAAGGCTGGCAAAAGAGGAAAAGAAAAGTGGGAAGGCAACGGGCAAAACGCCAATGGACCCGGCAAGAAAGAAGAAAATTATCAAAAGGAGCATTTGGGGCTCGGTGGCAGGCATCTTTGTACTATTTATTATAGTTTCCAACATTGCCAAGGCCAATGCAAAGCCTACTGTCTTTACTTATCCGGTGACAAGGGGGGATATTGAACAGACCATTAATACAAGCGGTTCTGTTGTATCAGGGGAAACCATGACATATTTCGCCCCGGTAAGCATCAAAATCGGCAAGATTAATATTAACGCCGGGGAAACGGTTACCAAGGGCAATCCAGTCCTTACATATGACGAAACGGATTTGGCAAATGAAAAGAGGACGGCGGAACTACAGTTGCAGGTGAACGAAGGCGGATATAAAAGCTCTGTCCAGAAGAACAACGAAAGCCTGGGGGATTTAGGGGAAGCTAACGTAAATCTTGGCGTGTTGGAGCAGCAGATTACGGATATTGATAATTATGTGAAGGATTTGGAAAGGCAAGTAGAAGAAAAGAAAGCAGCCTTGGCCCATGAAGGGGCATTGCTCCAAATATCGCTGATTGATTGGGCGGATGAACCGGATTCCGAGGAATATGAAAATTTACAGAAGCTGGTGCAGATAAACGCTTATGAACAGACAAATAATGAACAGATACGCGCATGGGAAGAAGAAATCAAGACATATACAGAGATGCTAAATAACTGTAAAGAATATAAAGCCGAGATGAAAGCACAGAAAGACTCTGCGGAGAGCACGAAGCTGAATGAAGGTGCAAAACAGGAACTGGAAGCAAAAAACGAATTGGAAAATATTGCTTCCCAAGAGACCCTGGATGCTATTCTGGCAACGGAGAGCGGGATTGTTGCAGAATTTGACGGCGTAGTGACTGAAATGAATGTGGTAGAAGGAAAGACGCCCGTGGTCGGAGACCAGTTGTTTAAGCTGGAGAGCACAGAGGATGTGAAAGTCAGCATTTCCGTATCGAAATATGATTTGGAAAAGTTAAAGGTAGGGCAGAAGGCTACCGTAACTATTGGCGGCATGGTTTATGACGGCGAAGTGAGCAAAATTGATAAAATGGCAACCAAGAATACCAGCGGGGCATCGGTAGTAGGTACAGATATTAAAATATTAAATCCTGATGAGAATATCTTTCTTGGCGTGGAAGCGAAGGTCGCTATCAGCACATCGAAATCGGAAGGGGCGCTTTTAGTACCTTTCAGCGCAGTGAATGCGGATATGGACGGCAACTTCGTATATGTAGTGGAAAACGGTATTGTTGTGAGAAAACCGGTGCAGACAGGGATTTCCTCCGATATGGACATTGAGATAACGGAAGGATTAAACGAGAATGACCAGATATTGACAGAAATCGATGCGAACATCACTGAAGGCATGGAAGTTATGGCAATACAGCAACAGTAATGGGAGGCTGGATATGGCACAGATATGGGAATATATAAAAATTGCCCTGATGAATATCAAGAGCAATAAGGGTCGCTCCGTCCTTACCATGCTGGGAATTATTATTGGTATTGCTTCGGTTATTATGGTAATGGCAATCGGAAACGGAGTGAGAAGCCAGATTAACGATGAATTGGAAAGCATGGGAAGCGGGCTAATCGAACTATATTTGGATACCACATTGGAAGACGTGACCATGCGGTTTAGCGAAGATGATTTCGATTTGATTATGGAGAATATAGACCATGTAAAAGGCGTTACCCCTATATTAGGGGGATGGGGAAATGCTAATGGCCCCAAGGGAAACTTTGAAGCCAGGGCTATGGCCGGTACGGAAAGCCTCCAGTATTATTCTGCCAATGGAGGCCCGGTTATCAAAGGAAAATACTTCACAAAAGAAGATGCGGAAAGTGGCAACCGGGTTTGCGTCATTTCGGAAAACAGCGCTATCCTCATGTTCGGAACTACGGATGTCATCGGCATGAGCTTTGAACTTGCCATGTACGGGCTTTCCCAGGAAGTTACTATTGTGGGTATTCGGGAGGATAGCGCAAGTATGCTGATGGGCAGCAGTACACGTATCGATGTGGAAGTTCCTCTGGCGATGCTGGTAAATGATTTTTACTTTTATGCGGAAGAATTTAACGATATTTTAGTCTTTGCGGAATCTACGGCATATTGTGCGGAAGTGGGGCAAAATGCGATAAATCTGTTGGAAAATAAATATAATGTACGGGGGGAAGGGCAGATTCAGGTACAGAACATGGCGGATATGTCTGCCCAGTATGACAGCATTTTAGGGGTTATTACTACCTTTGTATCCTTCGTGGCCGCTATTTCGCTGTTGGTTGGGGGTATCGGCGTTATGAATATCATGCTGGTATCCGTAACGGAAAGGACAAGGGAGATTGGCATCCGGAAATCTTTAGGTGCCAGAACTGGCTCTATCCTTTTGCAGTTCCTGGCAGAAGCGGCGATTATCACTTTGTTGGGAGGTCTCATCGGTATCGGGCTAGGGGTTTTAGGAGGCAATGCAATTGGCAGCATAGCGAATATCGCAACTAAGACACAGATGTCCACAGTAATCGGAGCTACAGTATTCTCGTCTGCGGTAGGGCTGTTTTTCGGAATTTACCCGGCGAGGAAAGCTGCTAAACTCAGCCCTATTGAGGCGTTGCGGCATGAATAAGGGATGGGGAAAGTAGTTAATGTCATTTAGTTAGCGCCTCAGCCCAGCCGTGAGGGAAATAAAATGCTTAAGGAGTCCCTTAAAAAGCGTCGGCACTTGGTGAGGTAGTTCAC
>QXWV01000137.1 GCA_009911195.1 Lachnospiraceae bacterium
GACATTGGGAAAGTAGTGGATTATTTTTCCACTTATCCTTTCGGCATGATATAGAAATGAAATACAGGGGCAGGGCAGAGGGTGTCGGCTACCGGCGGGTAAAATCCGGTAACTATCTCCTCAGGCTCTGCCCTTGGCATTTCCTTTTGTCTCCATCATTTCCCGTACATTCCCCTTGCACTTTCAAAGATTTCCGGTATAATAATAGGAAAACGGCAGGATTTCCACCATCGAAAGTAAAAAGTAAAAAATGAGGAAACGGGCAGCGGATAATCAGTTAAGAGATAGCGGCAACAAAGGAGCAGCGCCATGGAATTGGAATTTGATGTTAAGATTACAGCAAATGTATTATATGACTATATGCTAAGGCATACTTACTACAGCGCTTCCGGCCTAATCGGAACAATAGTAGGTGCACTGATGATTGTATATTTTTTTTACAGGGGAGGAATTATTTTCCTCATCGCTGGCCTGGTGATACTGGCCTATCTGCCCTGGACACTTTTTATAAAGTCAAGGCAGCAAATGATGAATACTCCGGCGTTCAAAGAACCCCTTCATTATAAGCTGACAGAGGAAGGGATGGAGGTCTCCCAGGGGGAGGAAGTCCAGATGCAGAAGTGGGCGGATATGTACAAAGCAGTTTCTACACCAAAGAGCCTGATTGTGTATACTTCCCGGGTAAATGCGTCCATTTTCCCCAAACAGGATTTGGGGGAACTGGTTCCAGGGGTGATTGAAATGATTTCAACGCATATGCCTCCGGCAAAAGTAAGCATCAGGGGGTGGGGGAATTAGATGACAAAGGATTCTTTCAGCGCAGAGGACACCTTTGCGTTTGGACAGCAGATAGGGGAAAATGCATCCCCTGGAGAAATATATACATTAGTTGGCGATTTGGGCGCAGGGAAAACCGTTTTTACCCAAGGGGTTGCGAAGGGATTGGGGATAAAAGAAGCGGTGAACAGCCCTACATTTACAATATTGCAGATTTATGAGGAAGGCCGGCTGCCTTTTTATCACTTTGACGTTTACCGCATTGGATGCGTGGAAGAGATGGATGAAATCGGGTATGAAGATTATTTTTATGGAAATGGTGTGTGCCTTATCGAATGGGCTAATTTGATTGAGGAGATTCTTCCGAAGAATTGCAGGAAAATAACGATTAGCAAGGACTTAAGCAAAGGGGCAGATTACAGGAAAATAACAATCAGCAAGGATTCGGATGATGGGGGAATGACGGTGGAGGAACGAGGAAGGATATGAAAATATTGGCGTTGGACAGCTCCGGGCTGGTGGCCTCCGTGGCAGTGATGGAAGATGATATTTTAACAGCAGAATATAATATCCAATATAAGAAAACCCATTCCCAGACTTTAGTGCCGATGATGAATGAGATAAGAAAAATGGCGGAATTGGACGTATCTTCGCTGGACGCAGTGGCTCTGGCGGCAGGCCCAGGGTCTTTTACGGGTTTGCGGATTGGCTCCGCTACGGCAAAGGGGCTGGGGCTGGCATTGGATATCCCTTTGATAGAAGTGCCTACCCTGGAAGGGCTTGCCTATAATATGTATGGGGCTGGGGATTATGTATGCCCCATGATGGATGCTCGGAGAGGGCAAGTATATACGGGAATATATAAGTTTGTAAAAGAGGAAAGCGGGACAGGGTATAAAATGGAAACGGTGAAAGGCCAGTGTGCGGTATCTATAGAAGAAATCGCAGGAATGTTGAATGAAATGGGGCATGAAGTCATATTTTTAGGAGATGGAGTTCCCGTATTTCAGGATAGGCTGGGGGAACTGATGGAAGTGGGCTACAGTTTCGCACCGGCGCATATGAACAGGCAAAGGGCCGCATCCATTGCCGCATTGGGCGGCGCATATTACCGTTTAGGGAAAAAAGTTTCCGCCGAAGAACATGTGCCCATTTATCTAAGACCTTCCCAGGCAGAAAGGGAAAGGAAAGAAAAAGAAGCAAAAATGGGTTCTGACGCCATGAAAGAAAGGGCATAAGGACGGATGATAACGATAAGACAAATGACGGAAGCGGATGCGGGGTCGGCATCGGCACTGGAGGCGGATAATTTTCCGGACGGGTGGACAGAACAAGCCTTTGAGGAAACACTCCGTTTGGATTATGCTTATTATTATGTGGCAGAAGCAGACGGGCAGTTGATAGGGATTTGCGGACTCAGAAATATAGCCGGTGAGGGTGAAATCACAAATGTATCGGTGCAAACCCGTTATCGGCAAAAGGGAGTGGCGTCGGCTTTGCTGGAACATACGCTTAAGGAAGGCGAGAAGCTTGGCATACGGGACTTTACTCTGGAAGTGCGTTGCAGCAATTATCCGGCAATAGGGCTGTATGAGAAATTTGGCTTTCAGGGGGAGGGGGTTCGCAAGGGCTTCTATGAGAAACTGAAAGAAAGCGGGGAAAGGGAAGATGCCCTGATTATGTGGAAAAGGCAGGCAATGGATGGAACAATTACCACTGTTTTTCCCGCCAACTAGCATGTATAATAACAGATATAGCGATTGATTTTAGTACATCTTAGGAGGATGAGACTATGCGTAAATATCTGGAAGAAGGCAGCAGCGGACTTGCTTCTGTCATTTGTAATGGATGCGGAAAAAATTTATTGGTAGAAAATGGAATTTTGAAAGAAGGTTGTTTTGAAGCCGATGCAGTTTTTGGATATTTTAGTAAAAAAGACGGGGAAATCCATAGTTTTGATTTATGTGAAGAATGTTATGATAAAATGATTGCCAGATTCAGGATACCGGCACAGCGGCAGGAGGCAACAGAACTTTTATAAAAAATGCTGCCAGCATTGTTCCGTTTATCCTCATTGCAGGCTGATAATGCATTCTGAGTAATCTGACATAAAGCACCGGCCGGTGAAAGAAAGGATATGGAGGATAAGTATGCTGGATATTTGTTTGCTTGGCACAGGGGGGATGATGCCGCTGCCATACCGTTGGCTGACTTCCCTGATGGCCAGGATTCATGGAAAAAGTATATTGATTGATTGTGGGGAAGGTACGCAGATTGCCATGAAGGAAAAGGGGTGGAGCCCCAAGCCGATTGATATTATCTGTTTTACCCATTATCATGCGGACCATATTAGCGGACTGCCCGGAATGCTCCTCACCATGGGGAATGCGGAACGGACAAAGCCGCTTCTTTTAGTAGGGCCGAAAGGGTTGACAAGGGTGGTGACGGCTTTACGGGTGATTGCGCCTGAACTTCCGTTTGAAATTGAGTGTCAGGAAATTACGGAAATGGAGCAGCATTTTGAATTTGAGGATTTCAGGATAGAAGCTTTCCGTGTTAACCATAATGTGGTATGCTATGGATATAATATAGTGGTTGACCGTATTGGAAAATTCCAGGTGGATAAAGCGATGCAGCTCGGAATAGACCGTAGATATTGGAGTTATCTCCAAAAAGGGGAAAACGTGGAGCTGGAGGGGAAAATTTATACTCCGGATATGGTTCTTGGGGAAGCGAGAAAGGGGCTAAAGGTGACTTACTGTACGGACACCAGGCCTACGGAAAGCATTGTAAGGAATGCGGCAGGGGCGGACCTTTTTATTTGTGAAGGAATGTACGGGGAACCGGAAAAGAAGGAAAAAGCGAAAGAGTATAAACATATGATGTTTGGTGAAGCGGCGGAACTTGCAAAAAAGGCGGGCGTGGGAAAAATGTGGCTGACCCATTATAGCCCCTCCCTTATCCGGCCGGAGGAATTTATGAAGGATGTGAAAAAGATATTTCCACATTCGGAAGCGGGTAAGGATGGGAAGAGTGTAGAACTTATTTTTGAAGAGGAGTAGGGTTATGGCAAAAAGCGGGCAGAGAAAAGGGAATGGAACGATAAGAGTAGTGGTAGCGGTTTGCATTCTGGCGGTTATGTTGGTAGGGTTTTACTATTATCTTACCCATAAAAGCAATGGGGGGAGTGAGGATGATACAAAGATTACTAAATCTCAGCAGGTACTGATGCGGAATCTGGAGAGCAATTATCCCCCGTCACCGAAAGAAGTCATGAAATATTATTGCGATATTACCCAATGTTTTTATAATGAAGAACATACGGAAGCGGAAATCGAGGAGCTTGGCAGACAGATACAGAAGCTTTATGACATCGAACTGGTGGAAAACCAGACAGAAGAAGTGTACCTGGAAAACCTGAAAGTGGACATCCTTTCCATGAGCGAAAATGTGATATCCAGCTATAGCCTGCCGAGCAGTACCGATGTGGATTACTTTAGTAAGGATGGATATGACTGGGCGAGACTGTATTGTAATTTTAACATTAGGAAGGGAACGGATATTATCAGCACAGTAGAGCAGTTCCTTTTAAGAAAAGATGAAAACGGCCGATGGAAGATATATGGCTGGAAACTGGTAGAAGAGTAAGGAATGGGGACATGTCGGATAAGAAAGATGATATATTGATATTAGCGATAGAAAGTTCATGTGATGAGACGGCTGCCGCTGTTGTAAGAAATGGGCGGGAAGTGCTATCCAATGTGATTTACTCGCAGATTGCGCTCCATACGGTGTATGGCGGGGTGGTGCCAGAAATTGCTTCCAGGAAACATATTGAAAAAATCAATCAGGTGATAAAACAGGCGCTTACGGATGCCGGGAAAGAGCTTCAGGATATGAGCGCTATTGCCGTGACTTATGGGCCTGGACTGGTAGGGGCATTGCTGGTGGGCGTTTCTGCTGCGAAGGCGATTAGCTTCGCTTCCGGAATTCCTTTGATTGGGGTACATCATATAGAAGGGCATATCAGTGCCAATTTTATTGAAAATAAGGATTTGGAGCCCCCTTTTGTATGCCTGGTGGTATCCGGGGGGCATTCCCATCTGGTAGTGGTGAAAGATTATGGAGAATACGAAATTATAGGCCGGACGAGGGATGATGCGGCCGGGGAGGCTTTTGACAAAGTGGCCAGGGCGATTGGGCTTGGATATCCGGGCGGCCCTAAAATAGATAAAGTTTCTAAGGAAGGGAATCCGGATGCGGTGCACTTTCCCAGGGCGAAAGTGGTTGGTTCGGAGTATGATTTTAGTTTCAGTGGTTTGAAATCTGCCGTTTTGAATTACTTAAATTCCTGTGAAATGAAAGGTGAAAAGGTGAACCAGGCGGATGTGGCAGCTTCTTTCCAGAAGGCAGTCATTGATGTGCTGGTAGAGCATTCCATCCATGGAGTAAAGGAGTATGGGTTTGATAAGTTCGCCATTGCAGGAGGCGTAGCATCTAATTCTTCGCTTAGGGAAGCTTTTGAAAGGGAATGTAAAGTAAATGGGATTCATTTTTACTCTCCCTCCCCTATGTTATGTACGGATAATGCGGCGATGATAGGTACTGCCGGCTATTATGAATACCGGAAGGGAGTCCGTCACGGATTGGATTTAAATGCGGTGCCTAATTTGAAACTGGGGGAATCGGTTTGAGAAAGGGTTTGGTTGTTATATGATGGACGAAAGCCAAATTGAGAAATGGAACGGGGATGTGCCAAAAGTACGGCTTGGTTGCTATATGATGGAAAAAAGCCCAAAAAGGAAAAAGCGCTGTGCCGCAGTGGTATTGGCGGCCGGACAGGGGAAAAGGATGCAGAGCCAAGTTCCAAAGCAATATTTGCTAATTGGGGATAAACCGGTTATTTATTATGCTTTGAAGACATTTCAGGATAGTTTTATTGATGAAATCATATTGGTGGCTTCAAAAGATGATATAGAATATTGCAGGAAGAATGTGGTGGAAAAATATAGTTTCCATAAAGTTACACATATTGCAGCAGGGGGAAAAGAAAGATACCATTCTGTTTACGAAGGGATAAAAGCGGCAAATTGCGATTATATTTTTATCCATGATGGGGCACGTCCTTTTGTGACAGAGGAAATGTTAGAGCGTGCCTACAGATGTGTCGCTCAATATGACGCGTGTGTCATAGGAATGCCATCAAAAGACACGGTAAAAATTGCAGATTCCGAAGGCTTTGCAATGGCTACCCCTAACCGTGATACGGTTTGGACCATACAGACCCCACAAGTATTTTCCTATGATTTGATTAGGAAAGCATATACTCTATTAATAGAGAAAGAACAGGAACTATTGCAAAAATCCATAAAAATTACAGACGATGCAATGGCAGTAGAAACTTTCACAGGGCAGAAAGTAAAGCTAATAGAAGGGAGCTATAGCAATATTAAAATTACTACACCGGAAGATTTGAAGATGGCCGGAGTACTGCTGCAGAACGGCGGAAAATAGCAGTTTAAGTCCAGACAATATTCGTCGGAAAACCGTGTATTTAGTTGCATTTTTACAGCTTGAAAAAAAAGGTAGAAAAAAATGAAAAAAGTGGTTGACACCTTACATATTTTTTGCTAGAATAATTTTTGCGCCGCTGAGGAATGCACTTCTGAAAAAGCTTTTTGGATTCATAAGTGTAACCTAACAGGAAGCGGCACTTCATAAGTGTAAATTGTCTATAGATGGCAATGCATCGACATGGAGGGGTATCGAAGTGGTCATAACGAGGCGGTCTTGAAAACCGTTTGTCCGCAAGGGCGCGTGGGTTCGAATCCCACCCTCTCCGCTGGAGATACCTTCTCCGGAAAAATGAATAGGTCATATGAAGTATCATATGTATCATCAGTTTTATTTGGAGAAGTACCCAAGATGGCTGAAGGGACACCCCTGGAAAGGGTGCAGGTCGTTAATAGCGGCGCGAGGGTTCAAATCCCTCCTTCTCCGTTCCGTTTTATCATTATTATAAAGTAGTCATTACGATGAAAGGAAATGATAAACGGTAAGCAACAACGAACCTTGGCAAATGAACAGCAATGCAACCCTGAAAATCCTTAAAGAAGATGCCCGCAAGGGCGGCCTGAAAAGGCAAGAGGGAAATTCAGAAGGAACAAGAACCAAAAACAGTAAAGCCTGCACAAGGGTGCAGGGCGGACAGGAAGCGCAGAGCAAGGGAGATACTTGCCAGCATGGCCTGGCCGGATGGAAGCTTATGGGCAAGAACATGAGAGTTTGATCCTGGCTCAGGATGAACGCTGGCGGCGTGCCTAACACATGCAAGTCGAACGGGCGCG
>QXWV01000138.1 GCA_009911195.1 Lachnospiraceae bacterium
AGCCAAGAAGAACAGGGAATGGAGGCATGAATATATGACGTTGTTAATGCGTGACCAAGAAAATATTGAAAAAGGGAAAATCTACGGGATGATATCTGCCTATAGGGATTTGGAAGTGCCGGAGGATGAGATATTGAAGAAAGTGCAAGAGAAATTCCAACTATCATTAGAGGAAGCAAGGGAATATTTGTAGAGATATTATGATTCAAAGCGTTTCTGACTATTTTAGTCTGGAAGCGCTTTTCCTATGATTTACTGCTATTTTTTATGTTCTTTAATTTTTTGTATATGGACAACAATAGCAAGGGATGCCATAGGAGAAAAAGTCAGTAAATGATATTTATGCAATAAAAACGCGCAGAAGTGGGGGAACTAATGAAATTAATATATGTCTGGCTGGAAAATTACAACGATAGAATAGTGAATCAGGAGTTCCTTTTTTCGCCGGAATTTATAATCCATTATGATAATGATTGGAATGAGCTGTATATTTCTCGGAATGGGGCCTACATTAGGGAGTTTTACGGGGAGAACGTTTTGGATGTTGCGGCAATCGTTGGGGAAAACGGAGCAGGAAAGACAACAGTAGCAAGATGTTTATATGATATATGCGAAGGCATTGTTCCTATAGATGATGAGGGGGATGAGAATAAGTGTGCAAAAATTGTTATTTATTTAAAGGGAGGCTGCAGCGGTCAAAAGGAAAAGCTTCTGGTTTTTTATTTCCTGGAGGGGATATCCGAAATAAAAGTACATAGCGATGTGGATTATCAGTTGATTAATTTATACCGCATGAAGAATGAAGATTTTGAAGATGCTATGGAAGAGCATGAAATGTCAACGGTATTTTTTACCAATGCTTTTGACGCAAGCCATATAACCCCAAATTATGGCATGGGCGAGTACAGCGAAATGGGAATTAAGAAATCCATGTGCTTTTCCCCCATACTCATGATAAAAAGGGAAATGCAATATATGAGGGAATGCTATGGGGCGAAGGGCAGAGAGTCAGGTTTGTACTTAACAATCATCCAGCAGTATGCGTCAAAAATGGGGGTAGATATCGGAGAAGCCTATGGGTCTGCTATCAACTATAATTTTCTTATTGTAGCAAGGAATGCATCTGCTGAAGTTAAGGGGATGCTCCCTGAGTTTTTGGAGTTTGGCTTAACGATAGTGCCATTTGGGGAATATATCTTAAGGAACAGAAGTATTGGGATGATGAGTCAATTTGATAAAAGCGTATATTTTATCAGAAAGAATATTTATGAAAATATTATAGCAAATCTAACCGGGGATAACTGGGGGATGCTGTATGCTAATATCGTATGCGAAATAGCCTTGTTCCTGAATCTTTTTAACGGTGATAATATAAATGTCGATTTTGATGAAATGGAAAAAAATTATCAAGATATAAAAAGCATGGCAGCATTTCATACAATAATGAATCAGATAGATGATTCGGATAAAAAGGAGCTGGTAATAAGGATAAGGGGCATTAGCGGTCTGGATATAGAAATATTGGATGATTTTTTTGAAATTGTGGATGGAAAGGAGCCTGTTTTAAGGGATACCCAGTGGTATCAACAGATAAAAGCATTTAGGTTCATGTATGAAAGCAGATATGGAAGCCTTGAAATACCGGACAGAGTTAACGGAGAACATACAGAACTGATGAATATATTGCTGAAGGAATATAGGAATCCGGAATCATTTCTGGGGAGGATGTTCAAGGTGACACCCAATCCAATGTCCTCCGGTGAAGTGGCGCTGATTAATATATTTTCATCTATTTATAAATCTATGCTGGATGAAACAGCGGGGAATCTACTGCTTATTGTGGATGAAATAGATGCATTCCTTCATCCTAAATGGCAGCAGGATATTTTGATGCGCATGGTAGAATGGATGAACGGGGAGGAAAAGTTTAAAAAGAAGAAAGTACAAATAATACTTGCTTCTCATTCCCCCATTATACTTTCCGATATTCCAGATGACAGGGTGATTTACCTAAAGAAGTTGTGCAGGGTTGTAAGGAAAGATAATCCTACATTTGGAGCTAATATCAGTCGGCTTTTTTATGATTCATTTTTTATGGATGACGGCAGTATTGGCGCATTCTCTAAGGGGAAGATACAAGCTGCGGCAGATTATATTGAAAATAAAGAATGCAGTATAGGGGAAAGGGAAGTGGAATATATCATTGAAAATATAGGGGAGCCTTTTGTGAAAAAGAAACTGGAGATGGATTTGGAATATAAGAAGTTTGCTGGTGGATATAATGATTGAGATTCGGATAAATAGTGTGGAAAGGAAGAAAATTGAGTCCTTACATAAAGAATATGCAAAAAAGATGATTGCCGGAAGGCTGGAAAAAATACTGGGAGATAAAACGGGGGAGCAGAATAAAGGAAAGGTGCTGTATTTTCTAAAGGAACTGTTCGGGTATAATGAGCGGGATAGGGAGAAGCAGTTAGTGTATTTCTGTATTTCGGATGCATTGGAAAAAATAATTGGGATATTTGAAAAAAGATTTTTCGATTCTTTCGGGTTTCAATTCAGGGATGCAAAAAATGAGGAACAGAAAGCAACCGCTGAAGATATTGCCCATATTTTAAATCGTATTTTTTACTATGATGGTTTTAATGCAGGGAGTCGGATAGCAGGGCAGGACGGGGAGAAACATGTTTGGAACAGACACAGATATGTTGTTGCTACTAAGGTGAAAGTCTGCCCATACTGCAATAGACAATATATAACATCTTACGAGTCAAAGGACGGTACAGAAAAGACAACTGCTGATGTGGACCACTATTACCCACAGTCCGCATACCCATATCTGCAAATGAACATATACAATATGATTCCAAGCTGTAACATATGTAATTCCAAAGCAAAAGGCTCCAAGGATGAGAGGCATTTGAACCCATATAAGGACAGTTCGGATAGCTTGCTTTTTGAAGTGCTATTGGACAATATAGATATGATGTATTCCTCAGAGATAGAGCAGATAGCTGTCAATAGTCGGGGCAATCCAAAGGCGATAGCTTCCAATGAGGTTTTTAAACTGGACAAAATATATCAGGCGCATCTAGAGGATGTAAAAAGTCTGTTTTTCCATATCAAGGAATACGAAGCATTTAAGGAAGACTACTATACGAAAACTATGGGTTTTGACATAGGAAATATTTTTTCTTTATGGTTTGACTTCCTTAATGACAGCCCATTGGAGAAGCCGTTAGTCAAACTGAAAAGGGATGTATTTAAGCAATTAGAAACTTATTGCGGAATACATAAATGAATTTACACTATTAGGAGCGGCTATAATTCTCGTAACACCTGTTAATTGGAAAGATTTTGAATATAAATATTCGGATAATCCTTAAAGGGCATTTGAGAATCTGATTTATTGTTGGCTTTGCTACAGTAGGGTATGGACAGCGATGCGTGGATGAAGGAAAGAAGGGCAGGGACGGATGGCATTACAAATTCGGAATCGAAAATGGTACATGCAGTCATCCAATTGACACGCCGCAATTAATGTTTTGTAGGAATATAAACTATGGAATAATAAATTGCGTTGATGCATAGGTAGTTTATCAATTTTCTGCTGAAATTAGTTGATATATGACCTAATAATCAAAATGAAGAATTTGGGTACTTCCAATGATTTTCCGTTTGAAAAGGTCATGCAGAATCCGAAGCTGGAAATGAACTATATAAAATACCTTGTAATACTGATGTTGATGTGAAAAGCGTATGGTTGGATGACGTAAGCAAGGAGCTAAAGGCGTTTTTGGACTATGTGGCCGGAAAGATGCCGGATGACTCTTTTGTAAGG
>QXWV01000139.1 GCA_009911195.1 Lachnospiraceae bacterium
AAATCTACGGGATGATATCTGCCTACAGGGATTTGGAAGTGTCGGAGGATGAGATATTGAAGAAAGTGCAAGAGAAGTTCCAACTATCATTAGAGGAAGCAAGGGAATATTTGTAGAGATATTATGATTCAAAGCGTTTTTAGTGAGTTTCAGGCTGGAAGCACTTTTTCTATGCGCAGACCCATACAGAGGAAATAATCCACTAAATTGTGTATGGGTCACGCGGCGAGTAGGAAGAAAATCTTTCCTGTGCGATTTGGGGGTTACACATAAAAAATTGATGAACAGATGATGAAGGGGATGACATTTGGTAAAATGCTATTCCCCTCGGGACTATCCCAAAGTTTGTGTAAACCTTCAAACTGATGTAAGATAGAATTACTCAGTTTGGAGGTATTATTATGGCAAGAAAAAACGAAAGCCCACAAAAAGCAGCCATGCGGGAAATGATGCGCAGCTATCTCAAAGAGAATGACATCAGCATTAAAAACGGAACGGATGTAAATGCCGTCATGCGCGACATGATGTCCGTGATTCTGGAAGATGTACTGGATGAAGGGCTGGATGAGGAACTCGGCTACTCAAAGTACGATTACCGGAACAAGGACACTGACAACAGCCGCAACGGACATTCCCAAAAGACCATGCACACCAGCTATGGAGACATGGATGTTGCAATCCCGCGCGACCGGAACGGGGAGTATGAGCCCCGGCTCATTAAAAAATACCAGAATACCGTGACGCAGGACATGGAGGAAAAGATTCTTTCCATGTATGCAAAAGGCATGACAACCAGCGACATAGAATCCCACATGAAGGAACTCTATGACATGGATATATCCGACAGCACGGTCAGCCGGATTACGGACAAGATACTTCCCATCGTCAGGGAATGGCAGGAACGCCCGCTGGAAGAAGTCTATGCGGTTGTATTTATGGATGCCATCCATTACCATGTCCGCAGCGAGGGGCGCATAGTAAAGCGTGCCGTCTACATTGCATTAGGCATTGACATGAACGGGAAGAAGGACGTGCTGGGGATGTATGTTGGCGAAAATGAAAGCGCCAAATTCTGGCTTTCCATCATGAATGGCCTGAAAAACCGCGGTGTGGAGGACATCCTGATTGCCTGCGTGGACGGGCTTTCCGGCTTCCCCCAGGCCATAGAGGCGGTATACCCGCAGGCGGAGATCCAGCAGTGCATCATCCACCAGATCCGGAACTCCACGAAATTTGTATCCTATAAGGACATCAAAAAGCTGATGTCGGACTTAAAGCGCGTATACGCTGCCCCGACAGAGGAGAGCGCACTGAATGAGCTGGAGCTGTTCCGGGACAAATGGGACGCCAAATACCCGAAAATCTACAAATCTTGGCATGACAACTGGGCAACCCTGTCCACTTATTTTAAGTATCCGGAAGCGGCTCGGCGTCTGATTTACATGACAAATGCGATTGAAGGGTTCAACCGCCAGCTGCGGAAAGTAACGAAATCCAAAACCGTGTTCCCCACCGACGACAGCCTGTTAAAAATGCTGTACCTGGCAATGATGGACATCACAAAGAAATGGACGGGCCACCGCCAGGACTGGGGCCAGATTCATTCCCAGCTGGAGATTTATTTTGAGGAGCGCTTATCTGGCAGGAATCTGTAAAAGAGATTTTAAGGCACTGCATTGACAGGGATAAAATTCCCTGTATAATACAGACAAGGGCAGAACCAGAAGACCGGCTCTGCCCGCTTGCAACTATTCATAAATCTTATGTCAGTTTTTTGAGTTTACACAAAATTTGAAACGGTCTCCCTGGCAATGGTCTTTCTGGTAAAAATAATATGCCATCTTCCTTGCAATTGTATCAATGTCCAGATTGTTTTCCTGTATGAGCTGTTCGGCTTCGGGGGTAAGGGAGAAAAACTCATGGTCGATATATCTTCCGAAATCTCCCTTGCGGGTACGCATCTGCTGGACAGCTTCGATTTGACTGCGCATACTGTTGATGCCAAGAAATTCCATTACCCCTATCTCGCCATATGTAATCAGGTCATCTTGCGGGTTTTTGTTTTTACGTACACCGTATTTTATGACGTTTTTTACGGCAGACGGTTCATGGTAGTGGTCATGCCATGTGTTGTTTTTAGGAAATCCCATGGATGTTGTTTTCATATGCTATTCCTTTCTTCTAGGGCTGGAGATATATTTGTGATAGAGCAAAAAATTTCTTTTGCCAATGTTTCATTACCGTTTTTTTCAATTTTGTGATAAATTTTGTTAAAAAAGTTATTTGTATCAATTATCTATGGCAATGATTGGAATGGATTCGGATATTCCTGTTGTATTTTCTTTTGGATATAACTGCTTAAGCTTTCATTTTCTGATTTTGCAGTCTTTATTAATTTTTCTTTTTCTTCTTTTGTAATTCTGAATTTTATGAATTCTGATTTAGTATTTTTTTTCTTATTCATTATGTCCTCCATATTTTAATATTTTTAATACTCTATATTTATTAATTAACAAGTACGCAAAAAATTTTTAGATTTTGGTTGAATTTGTATATGCAGTGAAAGGACAGCGCCATCCTGGATTATTTTTTTGTGACCACAATATTAAAAAATAATTTTATAGGACTGAGAAAGGAAAAATTAAAAATAGAAAAAATTTTGAACAACATAAAGTTAATGATAGGTCATGGCCATCCATGATTATTTATGTGTTGGAATTTTTATAAACAATTAGAAAAGCATTCTGCTTTGAAAAGGATAAAAAAATGGAGAAATCTTATATGACAGTAAAAGAATTTTGTGAAAGGCTGGAGGTTAGTTCATCTACAGTTTACCGGATGATTAAGGAGGGAACAATACCGGCAATTAAATTTGGGAGATATTGGAAGATTCCGAGGAGTATATTTGATACGATAAGATAAGCTAAAAATCCGAACGGAAAAGTTTGCATAATTGGTTGACGGTATTCGTAGAAATGCTGTTGCCTTTTTGGATGGAATAATAAGTGGCCCGTGAAAAACCCAGTTTTTCCAGCCGATAGGAAGTTATTTTTCTTCTTTTCATTGTCTCAAATAATGGGGAGTAGCTTATCAATGGATAATCTCCTTTGCGTAATCTCATTTTTATTAGTGTTGGAAGCATGCGGTTAGAGATAAAGCTGATTATTATGATGGCAAAATTTATACAGGGAGGGATTTAGGATGAGATGTCCAAAATGCGGAAGTACGGATTGTCAAGTGTTTGTGACTAATAACGTGAAAATCCATAGCAGTACAAAAGGGTTTGGCGGGGGTAAAGCGTGTTGCGGCCTTATGTGCTTGACCCTATTGGGATACTGTGCGGCATGTGCGGGACAGGGAAGAAGGAGACGTGGAGTGAGCAAGAGCAGAAAGAATATTGGATTTGCCAGAATTGTGGAAGCAGATTTACCCAATTCGATGTGAAGTTTGCGCCAGTTCCAGTCAGGTTTTCTTCCAGCAATAAGGCGGAAAAATTTTTAGAAGTTCTAAAAATTATATTGGATAGTGATAAAATATGCTATGAGAAATATGCTTCCTATGAAGAGCTGCTTGCCTACCTTCAGGATATTCGGAATCAGGGAAATACCAGCCAGGCTGCCCATTTTACTTCCCAACCAGAGTATGAAGGTCTTGTAAGAAACCTGGCCGAAAAGGGGATTGAGAAAATAAGGCTGGAGAGGCCGCAGCACTATAGGAACTACGTGCAGGCGGAACAGGATGAAAAGATGCTCCGCGTACCGGCACTGGCGGCGTACATTATACAGATGGTTTTCATATGTTTGATTCGCTCTATGCTGGCAGGCTTTGGAAATGCTCTTTTCAACATTGTAATATGGGGAGGGATTTTAGGGATGGCCTTGTTCTTTTATGATTCAAAAACGAGAATGCAGTTTGAGGAAGAAAAGGGGAGGTATTTGCCGCCGGAACTGTTTGCTTTGATTGCCGAGAATAAATTGTCGGCGCTGCAGAAAACGGGAAGCATCAGAATTGCAGAACTGGGCAAATATGAACAATTGTATGGGATGGAACAATTGCAGGAAATAGATGCCAGGGAATCGTTTAGGCAGAAGAAAATATATTTATATGGAATTCTTATTGCGGCTTTTCTTTGTATTACAGTATTCCATTTTTTACTGGCTGGCAGATGAGGCAGCAAAGGAACCCGCTCTTCCTCCAGGTTTGTGTCCGTGCTGCATCATAAACTTGGGATGTTAAAAAAGCAGTGCAGAAATGAGGAAAAATATGAATATGAAAAATAAGGAACTGCTAAGGCTGACATCGATGGCTTCCCTGGATGATGGGGGGAGGAAATATAATATTATTTATTTTATTGCAGTGGCAATAGGTATCATAGCAGGTATCTGCGTACGTAATGGGATAGAGGGCATATTGGGAGCGAATTTCCTGACTTTATTGGTTGCATTTGCAATAAAGGATGGTATTGTTGACATTAAATGGAAAGGACTTAGGAAGCAGAAGTTTTTACTGGAAAACAGGGTGCCTTATGATACTTTGATTCATTATCTGATAGGGCAGTTGACACCGCTAGGCTTGCTTTCAAGTAGAAAAAGGGGGTGATGGGAATCCTGTTCTGTCATATAGAAAAATGATATACGATGTTGACTATGATGAAGGGAACACATTTACCATATATTGGAGAAAATCCGTTGCCAACGCATTTTTCGATTTCAGGACGCCGATATATCATTATAGGATTACCGTGGCAGATATGGGCATCATTGGCTATATGGTACAGCAGATTTGCTGTGGTGATATGGGAGGAGACGTGCAGCAAGATACAATCCATGGTTCGGTGTTTCTGATTGCCAGGTATGTATTTACTCATGGAGAACCTCCTTCTGCTGCTGTCAGGAGGACATGGAGAGTATAGCACTGCTAT
>QXWV01000140.1 GCA_009911195.1 Lachnospiraceae bacterium
TGGAATTTAAAATTTCAATTTTCGCAGCGGACTGAACTGTTACAAATTAATTGACACCCAGAACCCTCTAATGTTAAAATCATATCTGATACATAGGTTAGCAAGTATGCGGTGTATCGGCATACCGGAAATGGTGTGCGGGCAACAAGCAGACAAGGGAACACAGGAGGGTTTTTATGCCTAAAAGGACAGATATCCATAAAGTACTAATTATTGGTTCAGGCCCGATTATTATCGGCCAGGCTTGTGAATTTGATTATTCGGGAACACAAGCCTGCAAAGCACTTCGCAAATTAGGTTATGAAATTGTATTGGTGAATTCCAATCCGGCAACGATTATGACGGACCCGGAAACGGCAGATGTAACTTATATTGAGCCGCTGAATGTAGAGCGGCTGACACAGATTATTGAAAAAGAACGCCCAGACGCCCTGCTTCCCAATTTGGGAGGACAGTCCGGGCTTAATTTGTGCGCGGAATTAAATAAAGCGGGAATCCTGGATAAGTATCAGGTGGAAATTATCGGTGTACAGGCGGACGCTATCGAACGGGGGGAAGACCGTATAGAGTTTAAGAAAACAATGAATAGCTTAGGCATTGAAATGGCACGGAGTGAGGTGGCATATTCGGTGGATGAGGCTCTTTCCATTGCAGAAAAGCTGGGATATCCGGTGGTACTCCGCCCGGCTTATACGATGGGGGGTGCTGGCGGCGGGCTGGTATATAATAAGGAAGAGTTAAAGGTAGTCTGTGCCAGGGGGCTTCAGGCCAGCCTTGTAGGGCAGGTTCTGGTGGAAGAATCCATTCTCGGCTGGGAAGAGCTGGAGCTGGAAGTGGTGCGCGATGCGGAAAATAATATTATTACCGTATGCTTTATCGAGAATATTGACCCGCTGGGAGTACATACCGGGGATTCTTTTTGTGCAGCCCCTATGCTGACAATTTCAAAGGAGTGCCAGAAACGGCTGCAGGAGCAGGCATATAAGATTGTGGAGTCCGTTCAGGTCATTGGAGGGACTAATGTGCAGTTTGCCCATGACCCTGTTTCAGACCGCATCATCGTTATCGAAATCAACCCCCGTACTTCCCGTTCTTCGGCATTGGCATCGAAAGCAACCGGATTTCCGATTGCCCTTGTATCAGCTATGTTGGCAACGGGATTAACATTGAAGGAAATTCCATGCGGTAAATATGGAACATTGGATAAATATGTGCCCGACGGCGATTATGTGGTGATTAAATTTGCCCGCTGGGCATTTGAGAAATTTAAAGGGGTAGAGGATAAATTAGGAACCCAGATGCGTGCCGTAGGGGAAGTAATGAGCATTGGAAAGAATTATAAAGAGGCATTCCAGAAAGCTATCCGTTCACTGGAAACAGGGCGTTACGGTCTGGGCTATGCCAAAGATTTCCACACTTTGACGAAAGAAGAGCTGCTGCAACGGTTAATTACGCCTTCCAGCGAACGTCATTTCCTTATGTATGAAGCGTTGCGCAAAGGGGCGACAGTGGAGGAAATTGTTGAAATAACGAGGGTAAAAGCCTATTTTATTGAGCAGATGAAGGAACTGGTGGAAGAAGAGGAAGAGCTTCTGAAACAAAAAGGTTCCATGCCCGGCGATAAAGCATTGATTGCCGCTAAAAAGGATGGATTTTCGGATAAATATTTGAGCCAGTTGCTGGAGATTCCTGAGGAAGAGATTCGCTGCCGCAGGATAGAGTTAGGGCTGGAAGAGACATGGGAAGGGGTTCATGTGAGTGGAACACAGGATAGTGCCTATTACTATTCCACCTACAATGGAGAGGATAAAAACCCTGTGGCAGAGGACAAGCAGAAGATTATGATTCTGGGCGGCGGGCCTAACCGTATCGGCCAGGGAATCGAGTTCGACTACTGCTGTGTACATGCGTCCATGGCGTTGAAAAAGCTGGGGTTTGAGACAATTATTGTAAACTGCAACCCGGAAACGGTTTCTACGGATTACGATACCTCCGATAAGCTTTATTTCGAGCCTTTGACTTTGGAAGATGTACTGAGCATTTATAAAAAGGAAAAGCCGTTAGGGGTAATCGCTCAGTTTGGCGGGCAGACACCATTAAATCTGGCGGCAGAACTGGAAAAGAACGGTGTGAAAATATTGGGAACTTCCCCTTCGGTGATAGATTTGGCGGAGGACAGGGATTTGTTCCGGGAAATGATGGAAAAACTGGATATTCCTATGCCGGAATCAGGAATGGCCACTACGGTGGAAGAGGCTGTCCACATTGCAGGGAGAATTGGTTACCCTGTTATGGTGCGCCCCTCCTATGTGCTGGGAGGCCGGGGTATGGAAGTAGTGTATGATGATGAAAGCATGAGGGAATATATGAATGCGGCGGTAGGGGTGACGCCGGACCGGCCGATTCTTATCGACCGTTTCCTGAACCATGCGCTGGAATGCGAAGCGGATGCTATCAGCGATGGCACTCATGCCTTTGTTCCTGCAGTAATGGAACATATTGAACTGGCGGGCATCCATTCCGGCGATTCCGCATGTATCATACCTTCGGTACATATTTCCGAAGAAAATGTGGAGACCATAAAAGAATACACAAGAAAAATTGCGGAAGAAATGCATGTAAAAGGGCTGATGAACATGCAGTATGCTATTGAGAACGGAAAGGTTTTTGTCCTGGAAGCCAACCCCAGGGCATCCCGTACTGTGCCGTTGGTTTCCAAGGTATGCAATATCCGTATGGTACCTCTGGCAACGGAAATTATTACGGAAGAGATTACCGGAAGGCCCTCCCCGGTTTCGGGCCTGAAGGAACAGGAGATTCCCAATTACGGGGTAAAAGAGGCAGTTTTCCCCTTTAATATGTTCCAGGAAGTGGACCCAGTCCTGGGGCCGGAAATGCGCTCTACAGGGGAAGTGCTGGGCTTGTCGCCCTCTTACGGGGAAGCTTTCTTCAAGGCGCAGGAGGCAGCACAGTCCAAACTGCCGTTGGAAGGGACAGTGTTAATCTCCGTAAATGATAAAGATAAAGATGAAGTAATAGAGGCGGCCCGTAGCTTTGCGGAAGACGGTTTCCGGATTGTAGCTACCGGGGGAACTTATGATTTAATTGCGGCGGCGGGCATTCCGGCTACCAAGGTAAAGAAGCTTTACGAAGGCCGCCCGAATATCGGGGATATGATTACCAATGGGGATATCCATCTGGTGCTGAATACCCCTATCGGTAAAGACGGCCTTCATGATGACAGTTACCTCAGAAAAGCGGCGATTAAGGCAAAAGTGCCTTATTTTACTACGGTAGCGGCTGCCAGGGTGACTGCAGAGGGGATTCATTATGTAAAAACGCACAAAGACGGTGAATTGAAATCCCTACAGGAACTGCATAGCGAGATTCATGATAAATAGTAATCATTGTACCCTGTATATCGAATAGCACGTTTAATTTCCGCATATCAGATGTGGATATAATAATTTGCCGGAAATAGCCCTCGGAATATTCTGGCAAAATAGGAATGATTCCGGGAGGCTATAGAAGGAAAAAGGCCGCGATGGCGGCGGAACGGAGGAGAAAATGCAGAAGTTGTCACTGGAACGGGAACTGAAAAATAATGCATATCCCGGAAGGGGAATTGTAATCGGCAGGACGGAAGACGGGAAAAAGGCGGTTACGGCATATTTCATCATGGGGAGAAGCTCCAACAGCAGAAACCGCGTGTTTGTGGCGGAAGGGGAAGGAATCAGGACAGAAGCCTTCGACGCCTCTAAGCTGGAAGACCCTAGCCTGATTATTTATGCGCCGGTGCGTGTGCTGGGAGGGAAAACCATTGTGACCAATGGAGACCAGACCGATACCGTATATGAAGGGCTGGAAGCGGGGATGACTTTTGAGCAGTCCCTGCGGAGCCGGGAGTTTGAACCGGATGCCCCTAACTATACGCCCAGGATTTCCGGGGTTATGGAAGTGGAAAAGGGAGAGTATCATTATGCCATGTCTATTTTAAAGAGCAATAATGGCAGCCCGGATTCCTGCAGCCGGTATACATTTACTTATGAAACCCCGGCGGCGGGTGAAGGCCATTTTATCCATACCTATATGCATGACGGCAATCCTCTGCCCAGCTTTGAGGGAGAACCTAAGCTGGTGGGAATCGGCGGCGGAATCGATGATTTTACTAAAATGGTGTGGGAAAGCCTGAATGAGGAAAACAAGGTTTCGCTGTTTGTAAGGTATATCGATATAGCTACTGGAGAATACGAGACCAGGATTGTGAACAAGAATGAGAGAGGGGGAAATGCAAGATGAATGAAATGGAATTGAAATATGGATGTAACCCGAACCAGAAACCTTCCAGAATATATATGGAGGATGGAAGCGAGCTGCCGGTGCGCGTTCTGAACGGGAAACCGGGATATATTAATTTTCTGGATGCTTTTAACGGATGGCAGTTGGTAAAGGAATTGAAAGAGGCTACGGGGCTGCCAGCGGCCACATCTTTTAAGCACGTATCCCCGGCAGGGGCAGCGGTGGGCCTGCCGCTTGATGAAACGCTGGCCCGGATTTACTGGGTGGATGACCTGGGGGAGCTTTCCCCGTTAGCCTGTGCCTACGCCAGGGCAAGGGGGGCGGATAGAATGTCTTCTTTTGGGGATTTTATTGCATTGTCGGATGAATGCGATGAGGATACGGCGCGGTTGATTAAAAGGGAAGTATCCGATGGGGTGATTGCCCCTGGTTATACTCCGGCGGCGTTAGAGCTGTTGAAGGAAAAGAAAAAGGGGAACTACAACGTGATTCAGATAGACCCTTCTTATGTTCCCGCGAAAGTGGAAAGGAAACAGGTTTACGGCATTACCTTTGAGCAGGGGAGAAATGAACTGGATATTGACGGCGGGCTTCTGTCCCATGTGGTGACTGAAAACACGCAAATCCCGGAAGAGGCTTTGATTGACTTGAAAATCGCTTTGATTACATTGAAATATACCCAGTCCAATTCGGTCTGCTATGTAAAAGGCGGACAGGCTATCGGTATAGGGGCAGGGCAGCAGTCGAGGATTCACTGCACCAGGCTGGCAGGCCAGAAGGCGGATAACTGGTATCTGCGCCAGTCGCCGCAGGTTCTTGGGCTTAAGTTCTTGGATTCCCTTGGCCGGGCGGACAGGGATAATACGATTGACGTCTATATTGGGGAGGAATATGAGGATGTGCTCCGGGAAGGGGAATGGCAGAAGCGTTTCCAGGAAAAGCCTCCGGTTTTCACAAGGGAAGAAAAGCGTGCCTGGCTGGATGGAAATCAGGGAGTGGCCTTGGGCTCCGATGCATTTTTCCCGTTTTCGGATAATATCGAAAGGGCATATAAAAGCGGCGTAAAATATATTGCCCAGCCGGGCGGCTCGGTAAGGGATGATGCGGTGATTGAATGCTGCGATAAATATGGCATGGCCATGATATTTACCGGGATACGTTTGTTCCACCATTAAGCGTTGGGGATGGGGTTAATATTAGGAGTTGTTGGCTTTGCAGCGGATTTGAGCCTTAATTATTCTTCCTATGTAAGCTGTAAATAAAACCCATCAAGACGCCGATATAAACAATAGATACTGTGATTTTTCAAAACGGATTTTGAAAATTAGTTGTAAGTTTCAAGGAGGATGATTGCTATGGGCGTGAATGGGATTAATCAGAGTGCTTATGTGAATTCTATCGCATCGGCGGAGTACCAGAGTGGAAAAAGCTATGGAACAAAGGATGAGAAGGTGAAAAAGCAGCAGACGGCTGCGGAAGAGAAGCTGAACAATGTGAGCGGAAGGACGATTGGCAGTCCGAAGTTGAGCGACAAGGCGTTGAAGTATTATGAACAATTGAAAAAGAAATATTCCAATATGGAGTTTGTCCTCATTTCACCGGATAAGAAGGCGGAAGTGGAAAGAAATAAAGGAATGTATGCCAGCAGCAAGGAAATCCTTGTGCTCATCGACTCGGACAAAATCGAGAGAATGGCGGAGGATGAAGAATACCGCAAGAAATATGAAGGTATTTTAAATAACGCCACTTCCCAGATGCAACTGATGAAGCAGAACTTGGGTGCGAATGCCAGCAAGGTAAGTTCTTTTGGGATGACCTTTGATGATTACGGGAATGCATCGTTCTTCGCAGTAGTGGATAAATCCCTGGCGAAGCAGAGGGAAAGGATAGCCGCGAAGAAAGAAGAGAATATAGCGGCGAAAAAGCAGTCTGCAAAGCAGGCGGAGAAGAAGCGTGGGGAAGAAAAGGAGGCCAAAAAGCGTGTGGAATCGGCCCAGGGGGAAGAAAGCGGGGAAGCCCAGCGGCTGGATAAAACCAATAAGGTAACTGTAACCGCCAGTTCATGGGATGAGCTTAGACGGATGATTGACCAGGTGGTGGAGTCTGATTTCGGAGGAGCTATGATGTCAGCAGCAGAACGGAACATTGGCCAGAATTTTGATTTTTCCCTGTAAGGATTTCACGGTTTTGATAACAGGCACTCATATAATGGCGCAACTGTAATATGATAAAAGTAAAGTGGAAGCCCGGCTTGTCTTGTGCCGGGCTTTTTTGAACAAATTTGTACAATAAAGCAGGAGAACGGGGGAGCAGGATGAGGAAGGTAGCGGCGGTTATCTGCAATTATAATAAAAAAGATTATGTGGCGGAGTGCATTCAGAGTGTGACGGAGTCGGTATTTCAGGATTTTGATATCATTGCTGTGGACAATGCTTCCACAGACGGTTCGGCAGAATGCATCCGGACCAGGTTTGGGGAAAAGGTGAAGATGCTGGTCAATGAGGAGAACCTGGGTGGAAGCGGAGGTTTTAACCGGGGCATACGCTATGCCCTGGAACAAGGGTATGAATATATCTGGTGTCTGGATAATGACGTTCTGGTGGATGAGAATGCGTTAGGGGAGTTGTATATATTTCTGGAGGAACATCCCGAGGTGGGTATGGCAGGCTCTAAGGTGTACCATATGGAGAAGCCGGATTATGTGCAGCAGTTCGGGATTGATATCGTTTGGGAAGAATATTGCTGTGAAGCGAAATATTCCGGGCAGAGGGAAGACGGCTCCATGCCGGAGGTAGTCTATTCGGATGCGGTGGCAGCCTGTTCGGTGTTAGTGAGGGCTTCGGTAATCAGGGAAATCGGAATGCTGCCGGAGGAGAATTTCCTTTACTGGGATGACACGGAGTGGGGGCTTAGGTGCAACCTGGCGGGATATAAGGTGGCTTCTTTGGGCAGCTCCAAGATATTGCATTCCATGGGGGCGAAAAAGGAGGCTGTCAATACTTTTCCGCTTTATTATGCATGGAGGAACTGGATTCGCTTCTTTATGAAATATACGCCAAAGGAGAAGAGGGAGGATATGTGCACGGCATTTTTAGAAGGGCTGTTCGATGTGGTGTACAATGATTTATATCTGGGGGAGGAAAACCGGACGAGGACAGTAATGTATGCTTATGATGATGCGATTCATGGCAGAATGGGAAAAGCGGAGGAGTATAAGATATTTCCGGTAATACATTCGGAGGAAAAACTGATAAAGCTGCTGAAAGGGAAAAATGCCGTGAAAATATATGCCAACGGGCAGGAGGAACAGGCAGAGGAATTTGCGGAAAAGCTAAGGGAGATGGGAAGAAGGACAGGAGACTGCTTTTTGCCCCGGATATTGGAAGGGAAGCCCTTGTCTGGAGAGGATTCCTTCACCATGGCCAAGGATATTTTTTCTTTGGATGATTTTCGCTTAAGTACCTGGTATGTGGATAAGGAGGGGCGGATTCTGTCTTCGGAAGAAGATGTCTTTTTAGTGATTAACCGGGAGTATAGCAGGAAAACATTTGTCTTTAGCCAAAAAGGGCTGTTTATGTCTTTTACCGATAAAATTTTTTAATAATTTTTTTATTTTCCGTTTATTGCTATCCGGCAAGGAAAGCATTACGATAATAGTTATCTTATAATATTCGTATGAAAGTGGTGGCTAAAGGGGTGTTATCATGTTCGGTTATGTGATAATCAATAAGGGAGATATGAAATTTAAAGAATTTGATATTTACCATTCGTATTACTGCGGTTTATGCCGGAAGCTGAAGGAAAAGTATGGGTTGGCAGGGCAGCTTACATTATCCTATGATATGACTTTTGTAGTATTGCTTCTTACCGGCCTTTATGAGCCAAAAGAAATGGCAGGTAGCTGTAAATGTGCTGTCCATCCTTTTGAAAAGCATAGCGTTAAGATAAATGAGTATACGGAATATGCGGCAGATATGAATCTGCTGCTTTCCTATTATAAATGTATGGATGATTGGAATGATGACAAAAAGCTCCGGCAGAAGATGTATGCCGGGCTGCTAACGAACGGATACAGGAAGCTGGAAAGAAAGTATGGGAAGAAAATACGGAAAATTGAGAAATTAATGGCTGAATTGGGAAAGGAAGAAAAAGCAGGATGCCGGGATATAGATAAAATGGCCTGGCTGTTTGGAAAAGTAATGGCAGAAATCCTTGTCTGCAAGGATGACGTCTGGAAAGAAAATCTTTACCGCATGGGGCTGTATTTGGGGAAATTTATTTACTTATGCGATGCGTATGAAGATATTGGGAAAGATTTGAAGTCGGGTAGCTATAATCCGCTGCAGGAAATGTATGAAACCCCGGATTTCGAGGAACAATGCAAAAGTATTTTAACATTACTGATGGCGGAATGCTCGAAAGAATTTGAAAAGCTGCCTATTTTGGAAAACATAGAAATATTACGGAATATCATTTATTCCGGAGTGTGGTACCGCTATGAAAAAGTGAGGGCCGAACGGGAATCTATAGAAAAGGAACAGGCGAAGGGAAATGAATAATCCGTATGAAGTCCTGGGGGTGGCACGAAATGCTTCCGAGGATGAAATCAAAAAAGCATATAGGATGTTGAGCAGGAAATACCATCCGGATGCCAACGTGAATAATCCGAAGAAAGCCCAGGCGGAAGAAAAGTTTAAACAAATCCAGGAAGCATACCAGCAGATTATGAAAGAACGGACAGATGGATTTGGAAGTACAGGTTATGGGAACGCCGGATATGGAAGGGATAGAAGCTCAGGTTATGGAGAGGGCGGTTACGGCAGTTTTGGGGGATTTGGCGGCTTTGGAGGTTTTGGAGGCTTCGGTAGTTTTGGCAGCAGTACCGGTTATGAGGAAGATGGCCACTTGAGGGCTGCGGGGAATTATGTACGGAACGGATATTATAAAGAAGCGAGGAATGTGCTGGACGGTATGCCCGAAAGAGGGGCAAGGTGGTTCTATTATAGTGCCTTGGCCCATGCGGGGCTGGGAAACACGGTGGCGGCTATGGAGCACGCCAAACGGGCCGCCGCAATAGAGCCGGACAATATGGATTACCGGAATCTGGTATACCGGTTTGAAAACGGCGGAACACAGTACCAACAAAGGCAATTTGCCTATGGAAACCCTTATGCCAGCAGCGGGAATATATGCATGAAAATTTGTATTGCGAATTTAATTTGCAATTTCTGCTGCGGCGGGGGTGGGATGTGCTGCGGCGGCGTGCCCTATGGAAGATTCTAATCAGCAGGTGCAAAAAGTACGATTCCCGCCGGATGGAATATCGGCTTTTGGCGGCACGGAAATCCCATTTTCATGGGCAACGCAGCGGGCAGGGCGTTTGGCCCATGCAGGATTCGGTTTTGCGGCTAGGATAAAAAGCAGATTTCACTAATGAAATGGATAAAGGGGTTGGATGCGGCCGGGGCAGAAGCAACGGGCATCCATGCCCATGCTTCTTAAAACCGCCATGGATGGCGGTTTTTCCCTGGGTATGAACCCCATTTCATAAGTGAAATTGCTGTTTTTTATCAATAGCCGCAAAACCGAATCCTGCATGGGCCAAACGCCCTGCCCGCTGCGTTGCCCATGAAAATGGGATTTCCGTGTTCCCAGCGGCAGGAGTTATTTACGTTGCCACCGCGCGGATGCACCACAGGGGAGGATAAGGCCGCTGTCCGTGACGGGAAGGCCAATTTCATCCGCTGTTACATGCCCGCCAAAGGCGGGAACGATGGCAGTATTTATCATATAGGATAAAACGGCGGGCTGTAGCCCGGTAGTATAGGAATTCACTAAATAGAAGAGGGCATTTTCAGAGAGGACTTTTGCGGTCAGCTCAATGAAAGGGAAAATGCTTTCTTCTATTTTCCATATTTCCCCCTTAGGGCCTCTGCCATAGGAAGGGGGGTCCATAATGATGGCGTCATAAGTATTGCCCCGGCGGATTTCCCGTTCTACAAATTTCACACAGTCATCTACCAGCCAGCGGATGGGGGCATCCCCAAGCCCGGAGGCCACGGCATTTTCCTTCGCCCAGGTGACCATGCCTTTGGAAGCGTCCACATGGGTAACACTGGCACCAGCCTTAGCGGCGGCCAGGGTAGCGCCGCCGGTATAAGCGAATAAATTCAGGACTTTTACCGGTTTTTCAGCATTGCGGATAAGGGGGGCGAACCAATCCCAGTTCGCGGCCTGTTCGGGGAAAAGCCCGGTATGCTTAAAGCTGAAAGGCTTTAGGCGGAAGGTAAGCTCCTGGTAATGTATGGCCCATTCATCGGGCAGACGGAAAAATTCCCATTCGCCGCCGCCCTTGGAGCTGCGGTGATAATGACCGTTCTTTTTTTCCCATCCCGGATTTTCCTTTGGCGTATTCCATATGACCTGGGGGTCAGGGCGTACTAAAAGATATTTTCCCCACCGTTCCAGCTTTTCCCCACAGGATGTATCTAACACTTCGTAATCTTTCCAGTGATTGGCTGTCCACATAAATTAGTCTCCTTTTTGCGTGTGTATACTTTTATTTTGATATTATAACATACATCATCAATTTCCGTTAGGGAATTAATGTTGTTTTTATATGGCTCAAAGATTCCATAGGGATTCTATAAAAAAATAAAAAAGTACTTGCATTTATACAAAACATCGTGTATACTATCAAGTGCTGTGACATGATAGCTGTGAAACGCGAGGTTGCTGCCCATTGAGGCAGGTTTTCCGTGGAGCGAATGTCAAAGAGCCGGTAAACCGGCGGGAAGAAACTGACGACAAGTCACTGTACAGACAATAATGTTACTTAGTAGTTATGTAACGGTGTGTGAAGGGCATGAAACGGCTGCAAGACAAGCCGTGGGATTGCATAAAGCTTTCCTTTGAAAAAATGCAGCATTTTAATTGTCAGGACACACACGGACGAGTGTACAGTCACCGCTTGTCGTACTTAAGGATTAAAAAGTGCGAAAAGGAGGCGACTTTTTTTATGGCAAGTCAAGTAATGAGGATTACCTTAAAAGCTTATGATCATCACTTAGTGGATGCATCTGCCAAAAAAATCATTGAAACAGTTAAGAAAAACGGCTCTCAGGTGAGCGGGCCGGTACCCCTTCCTACAAAGAAGGAAATAGTGACTATCCTTAGGGCTGTCCACAAATACAAAGATTCCAGGGAGCAGTTCGAGCAGAGGACTCATAAGAGGTTGATTGACATCATCACACCTACACCGAAGACGGTGGATGCACTGCAGAGGCTGGAAATGCCGGCAGGCGTATATATTGACATTAAAATGAAGACGAAATAAGTCTTCTTTTCAATGAAAAACCAATAGACCCCTACTAGTATGCATGGCAGTGAAGAACCGGAAAGCCTGATATGCGGGATGGTGCGCAGGCGTAGGTTTGGAAGGCTAGGCCGCTGTAGAATAAACAGGAGGTAGAAATGAAAAAAGGAATTTTAGCAACAAAAGTCGGAATGACTCAAATCTTCAACGAAGACGGTTCCCTGATACCGGTAACGGTGCTTCAGGCAGGGCCTTGCTATGTAACCCAGGTGAAAACAGTGGAAAATGATGGTTACAAAGCGGTTCAGGTTGGTTTTGCCGATAAAAAGGACAGAATCGTAAACAAAGACAAGGGCGGCAGAAAGGAAGTGTTCCATAGACATGGCGTAACTAAGGCTATGAAAGGGCATTTTGACAAAGCCGGCGTTTCTAGCAAGAGATATGTAAGGGAGTTCAAGTTTGAGAATTCCGAAGAATATGAATTGGGCAAAGAGATTAAGGCGGATATATTTGCAGCCGGCGATAAAGTGGATGCTTCTGCTATCTCCAAAGGTAAAGGTTTCCAGGGTGCTATCAAGAGGCATGGACAGCACAGAGGGCCTATGACCCATGGTTCCAAATTCCACCGTCATCAGGGTTCCAACGGTGCATGCTCTTCACCGAGCCGTGTGTTTAAAGGAAAAGGGATGCCCGGACATATGGGCTGCGTAAAAGTTACCGTGCAGAATCTTGAAGTTGTACGCGTAGATGCAGAAAAGAATCTGATTCTTATCAAAGGCGCAGTGCCGGGACCGAAGAAAGCTCTAGTGACAATAAAAGAAACCGTTAAGGCTTAATCTTTAGCGGACGAAAGGAGGACCATTCAGATGGCAAACGTATCTGTTTATAATATGGAAGGCAAGGAAGTTGATAAAATCGACTTAAACGATGCGGTGTTCGGTGTTGAAGTGAATGAACATCTGGTGCATATGTCGGTAGTGCAACACCTTGCGAACAAACGTCAGGGAACACAGAAAGCAAAAACCCGTTCTGAAGTTTCCGGCGGCGGCAAGAAACCTTGGAGGCAGAAAGGAACTGGCCATGCAAGGCAGGGTTCTACAAGGGCTCCCCAGTGGAAGGGCGGCGGTGTTGTTTTTGCTCCGGTGCCGAGGGATTATTCCTTTAAATTGAACAAGAAGGAAAAACAGGCGGCAGTCCGTTCCGCACTGACAAGCAGGGTGCAGGGAGGAAAACTCATTGTCCTTGATGAGCTGAAATTGAATGAAATCAAAACAAAGGAGTTCAAGAAAGTGCTTGATAACCTGAAGGTAAGCAAGGCACTGGTAGTTGCAGGGACTATTGATAAAAACCTGATTCTTTCCGCAAGGAATATCCCTACTGTACGCGTTTCTTATGTAGCAATCGAAACGGAAGGGGATGTAAAAGAAGTAAAGAGTATAATTAATGTTTATGATATCATGAAGTACGATACCGTAATCTTGACAAAAGAAGCGGTAGCCAATATCGAGGAGGTGTACGCATAATGGCAAACATTCAATATTATGATGTAATCCTCAAACCGGTTATCACAGAACAGAGTATGGCTGGTATGAGCGAAAAGAAATATACGTTTTTGGTTCATACGGAAGCAAATAAGACACAGATTAAGCAGGCTGTGGAAAAAATGTTTGAAGGAACAAAGGTAAAGAAAGTTAATACAATGAACCTGGCCGGCAAGAAAAAAAGACGCGGCATGACATATGGAAGGACTGCTAAGACAAAGAAAGCGATTGTCTGGCTGACAGAGGACAGCAAGGAAATCGAAATTTTTGCAGGGCTGTAAGAAACCATAGAGAAGCAATAAGAATGTATGCGGCTTAAAGGCAAGCCGCGCAAAGCTAAAGTAAAGGAGACTGAAATCATGGGAATTAAGACATATAACCCATATACACCGTCCAGAAGACATATGACGGGTTCGGACTATTCCGAAATCACAAAGAAAACTCCTGAGAAATCTCTTTGCGCTCCACTGAACAAAAAAGCTGGACGTAATAATCAGGGTAAAATTACGGTAAGGCATCGTGGGGGCGGCCATAAGAGAAAATATAGGATTATCGATTTTAAGAGAAATAAAGACGGTATCCCGGCAAAAGTAATCGGTATCGAATATGACCCTAACAGGACAGCGAATATCGCGCTGGTTTGCTACAAGGATGGGCAGAAAAGCTATATCATCGCTCCCCAGGGGTTGACAGACGGTATGATGATTATGAATGGTCCGGAAGCGGAAGTGAGAATCGGCAATTGTCTGCCGCTTGAAAACATTCCGGTTGGTACGCAGGTTCACAATATTGAATTGCATCCTGGAAAAGGCGGACAGATGGTACGTTCCGCAGGGAACAGCGCACAGTTAATGGCAAAAGAAGGAAAATATGCAACTCTCAGGCTGCCTTCCGGCGAAATGAGAATGGTGCCTATTGTATGCCGTGCAACAATTGGTGTTGTAGGAAATGCAGACCATAACTTAATCAACATTGGTAAAGCAGGTCGTAAGCGCCATATGGGCATCCGTCCTACGGTACGTGGTTCGGTTATGAACCCGAATGACCATCCGCATGGCGGTGGTGAAGGCAAGACCGGTATTGGACGTCCTGGGCCGAGTACACCTTGGGGCAAACCTGCTCTTGGCTTGAAGACACGTAAGAAGAAAAAAGCGTCCGACAAGTTGATTATAAGAAGAAGAGACGGCAAAAGCATTAAATAATAGGAGGAAGAACAATGGGCAGATCACTGAAAAAAGGACCATTCGCAGACGCAAGCTTGCTGAAAAAAGTAGATGCTATGAATGCAGCAGGACAAAAACAGGTAATCAAAACCTGGTCCCGCCGGTCTACGATTTTCCCTTCATTTGTAGGGCATACATTTGCAGTTCATGACGGAAGAAAGCATGTGCCTGTATATGTTACAGAAGATATGGTTGGCCATAAGCTTGGCGAATTTGTTGCCACCAGGACTTACAGGGGCCATGGGAAAGACGAAAAGAAATCGAAAGTAAGGTAATTTGGAAGGAGGAGCAAGAAAATGGCAAAAGGACATAGAAGCCAGATTAAAAGGGAAAGAAATGCACAGAAAGATGTCAGGCCTTCAGCTAAGTTATCTTACGCTAGGATTCCTGTTCAGAAAGCTTGTTTCGTTCTCGATGCCATCAGGGGCAAGGATGTAACTACCGCCTTGGGTATTTTGGAATACAATCCCAGATACGCTTCGGGCGTTGTTAAAAAATTATTGGAATCGGCGATTGCAAATGCTGAATACAAATATAGCCAGGATCCGACGAAATACCCGAATCCGGAAAATCTTTATATAGCAGAGTGTTTTGCAAACAAAGGGCCTACAATGAAAAGAGTAAGACCGAGGGCACAGGGCAGGGCATACAGGATTGAAAAGAAAACGAGCCATATCACAGTTGTGCTTGATGCAAGATAAAGAAAGGAGAAAGGTTATTCATGGGACAGAAAGTTAATCCTCACGGCTTAAGGGTCGGCATTATTAAAGAATGGGATTCCAGATGGTATGCTGATGCTGAGTTTTCAGACTTCCTGATTGAAGACTATAAGATAAGAAAATTCATCAAGAAGAAATTATACAGCGCCGGCATTTCTAAGATTGAAATTGAAAGAGCATCTGACAGAGTTAAAATAATTATCTACACGGCTAAACCGGGCGTTGTTATCGGTAAAGGCGGTGCGGAAATCGAAGTGACGAAGAAAGAGCTTTCCAAGCTTACGGATAAGAAAGTTCTGGTAGATATCAAAGAAATCAAGAGGCCGGACAAAGACGCACAGCTTGTTGCGGAAAATATTGCACAGCAGTTGGAGAACCGTGTATCTTTCAGGCGTGCAATGAAGTCCTGCATGGGAAGGACGATGAAAGCGGGAGCCCTTGGGATTAAAACAGCTTGCTCCGGACGTCTTGGCGGTGCAGATATGGCCCGTACAGAGTTTTACAGCGAAGGAACAATTCCCCTTCAGACTCTGCGTGCAGATATTGACTATGGCTTTGCAGAAGCCGACACAACTTATGGTAAAGTTGGTGTAAAAGTATGGATTTACAAGGGTGAAGTACTTCCTACTAAGAACAAAAACGAAGAAAAGGTATCTTCGGAGGAAGGGAGCGATAAATAATGTTAATGCCTAAAAGAGTAAAACGTCGTAAACAGTTCCGTGGTTCTATGAGAGGTAAAGCGACCCGTGGCAATAAGATTTCTTACGGTGAGTACGGTATTGTAGCATTAGAGCCATGCTGGATTAAGTCCAACCAGATAGAAGCTGCCCGTATCGCTATGACGCGTTATATCAAACGTGGCGGTAAGGTTTGGATTAAGATTTTCCCTGACAAACCAGTCACAGCGAAACCAGCAGAAACACGTATGGGTTCCGGAAAAGGTACCTTGGAATACTGGGTAGCAGTTGTTAAGCCGGGACGTGTAATGTTTGAGATTTCCGGGGTTTCCGAAGAAATCGCAAGAGAAGCATTGCGTCTTGCAACACACAAGCTTCCATGCAAATGTAAAATTGTCTCTAAAGCAGACTTGGAAGGCGGTGCATCAAATGAAAACTAAAAAGTATGTAGAAGATTTAAGGACAAAATCAGCTGCAGAACTGGCACAGGAATTAGTAGCTGCTAAGAAAGAACTTTTCAATTTGAGATTCCAAAATGCAACAAACCAGTTGGACAATACAGCCAGGATTAAAGAGGTAAGAAAGAACATTGCCAGAATCCAGACGGTTATCACACAGAAACAAAAAGCTGAGCAGTAACCGGAAAGCTATGAAACTTGTTTGTTAGAAAGGAGAATCGACCGTGGAAAGAAATCTGAGAAAAACACGTATTGGAAAAGTAACCAGCAACAAAATGGATAAAACAATTGTTGTGGCTATTGAAAACCATGTAAAACATCCTCTTTACGGAAAAATCGTAAAGAAAACCTATAAATTGAAAGCCCATGATGAAAAAAATGAATGCAACATTGGCGATACAGTAAAAGTAATGGAGACAAGGCCCTTGTCTAAAGATAAAAGATGGAGACTTGTTGAGATTATTGAAAAGGTGAAATAATCAGTTTTGGAAGGAAAGCAGATTGAGGGTCCAGAGATTCTTAATCGGAAAATTTGTGCCTGTGCCCTGGTATATGGGCCGGGTAAGAATGGAGGAATAGTATGATTCAGCAAGAGAGCAGACTTAAAGTTGCTGATAACACAGGTGCGAAAGAGATTCTCTGCATCAGGGTTATGGGCGGCTCTACAAGGAGATATGCGCGTATCGGTGATATCATCGTTGCTACGGTTAAAGATGCAACACCCGGCGGTGTTGTAAAAAAAGGCGATGTAGTAAAGGCTGTAGTTGTCCGTACTGTAAAAGGCGCACGCCGTAAAGACGGTTCTTATATAAGATTTGATGAAAATGCTGCTGTTATTATTAAAGATGATAAGACTCCGAGAGGAACACGTATTTTTGGACCAGTGGCGAGAGAGCTTCGTGAGAAACAGTTCATGAAAATTGTTTCTCTGGCTCCGGAAGTATTGTAAGGAGGTGCCGGAATGGCTACATTGAAAATTAAAAAGGGCGACACCGTAAGAGTTATCGCCGGCAAGGACAATGGTAAAGAAGGAAAGGTTGTTTCCATTGACAGGAAAAATGGCAGAGTATTGGTAGAAGGCATCAATATGATTACAAAGCATATGAAGCCCTCCGCTGCTAACCAGAATGGTGGAATCGTGCAGAAGGAAGCTCCTATTGATATATCGAATGTAATGTACTTGCACAAAGGGAAACCTACCAGAATCGGTTTTAAATTTGTGGATGATAAAAAAGTGCGTTTTGCAAAATCAACAGGGGATGTTATTGATTAATTCTAAGGAAGGAGGTTTAGGCGCATGAGCAGACTTAAAACGATGTATAATGACGAGATTGTAGATGCGATGAGAAAAAAGTTTGGATATAAGAATATTATGGAAGTGCCGAAGCTGGAAAAAATCGTTCTCAACATGGGCGTTGGCGAAGCAAAAGAAAATGCAAAAGTGTTGGAATCTGCGGTAAAAGATATGGAAACAATTACCGGCCAGAAAGCGGTTGTTACAAAGGCAAAGCACTCTATTGCTAATTTCAAAATCAGAGAAGGAATGCCTATCGGATGTAAGGTTACACTTCGCGGGGAAAGAATGTATGAATTCCTTGACCGCCTGGTTAACCTGGCTTTGCCCCGTGTACGTGACTTCAGGGGCGTAAATCCCAACTCGTTTGACGGAAGAGGAAACTATGCGCTCGGTATTAAAGAGCAGCTTATTTTCCCTGAAATCGAATATGATAAAATTGACAAGATTAGAGGTATGGATGTTATCGTTGTTACAACGGCAAAAACAGACGAAGAAGCCCGTGAATTGTTAAGATTATTCAATATGCCGTTTGCAAAATAAGAGGAGGAAGATTCATGGCTAAAACAGCAATGAAAATAAAACAGCAGCGCAAACCTAAGTTCTCTACAAGGGCATACAGCCGCTGCAAAATTTGTGGCCGTCCACATGCTTATTTAAGAAAATACGGAGTTTGCAGGATTTGCTTCCGTGAGTTAGCATATAAGGGCCAGATTCCTGGCGTTAAAAAAGCAAGTTGGTAACAGAACAAAAAGCGTTTCTAAGGCAATAAAAGATATTGCAACAATAAAAGATATTGCTTAAAAACACTAAGTTTTGTTCGGAAGAATGCGTTTTGTATTCTTCAAACATGATTCAAGTCAATAGGAGAAGGAGGAAACTAAATCATGACAATGAGTGACCCGATTGCAGATATGCTTACAAGAATCCGTAATGCAAATACTGCAAAACATGATACAGTAGATGTTCCGTCTTCCAAGATGAAACTGGCAATTGCACAGATTCTTTTGGATGAGGGATACATCAGAAAATTGGATATAATTGATGACGGTAACTTCAAAACAATCCGTATTACTTTGAAATACGGTGCGGATAAAAATGAAAAAATTATCGCAGGGTTGAAAAGGATTTCTAAACCGGGTCTTCGTGTATATGCCGGCAAGGATGAGCTCCCCAAGGTGCTTGGAGGACTCGGCGTGGCAATCATTTCTACGAACCAGGGCGTTATTACAGATAAAAAGGCCAGGGAACTGAATGTAGGCGGTGAAGTGCTGGCATTCGTCTGGTAGCAAAACATGAAGAATTTCTAAGGCGTCAAAGGACGCCGCCTAAGAAATTCTATGTCATGTTTAGTGTATCGGTGGGAACTGGGTTTGATGGCTGGCGTTTGGATGCCGGTTGATGCCGGCGAAAGGTGCATTGGAGGAATGTTGGCGGAACTGGTCAATGGTGCGCCGGGATGCCGGTGCGTTGGATGCAATTAGATTTCAAAAATAAGTATAGGAGGTACGGGCATGTCACGAATAGGGAGAATGCCAATCGCGATTCCGGCAGGGGTAACTGTGGATATTGCAGAAAATAATAAAGTGACTGTAAAAGGTCCTAAGGGGACACTGGAAAGAGTGCTACCCGCAGAAATGGAAATCAAGATGGAAGGGGAGCAAGTGGTTGTTTCCAGACCTAATGACTTAAAGAAGATGAAATCCCTTCACGGTCTTACAAGAACATTGATTAACAATATGGTAATCGGCGTTACGCAGGGGTATGAGAAGAAGCTGGAAGTAAACGGCGTAGGTTATAGGGCTGCGAAATCCGGCAAGAAGCTGACATTGTCCTTAGGTTATTCCCATCCGGTGGAGATGGAAGACCCGGAAGGTATCGAAACGGTATTGGAAGGACAGAATGTTATTATTGTTAAGGGTATTAGCAAAGAAAAAGTTGGCCAATTCGCTGCTGAAATCAGGGATAAGAGAAGGCCGGAGCCTTATAAGGGCAAAGGTATCAAATATGCTGATGAAGTTATCAGACGTAAAGTTGGTAAGACTGGTAAGAAATAGATAAGGAGAGTATGAGAATGGTTAAAAAAGAAGCTAGAACAAAAGTTCGTGTTAAAAAACACTTGAGAATTCGTAACCGTTTCAGCGGAACACCTGAAAGACCGCGTTTGGCAGTGTTCAGAAGCAATAATCATATGTATGCTCAAATTATCGACGATACAGTTGGAAAGACTTTGGTTGCAGCGTCCACTTTGGAAAAAGATGTGAAGGCTGAACTGGAGAAAACCAATAACGTTGATGCAGCAGCATATGTAGGGAAAGTAATTGCAAAGCGTGCGCTGGAAAAAGGTATTACAACGGTAGTCTATGACAGAGGCGGCTATATTTATCATGGAAAAGTTGCAGCATTAGCTGAAGCAGCCAGAGAAGCTGGCTTAGTATTCTAGGAAGGGAGAGAAAATCACATGAGACGTACAATCATTGATGCAAGTCAGTTTGAATTAACTGAAAAAGTAGTTGCCATCAAGCGTGTAACCAAGGTTGTAAAAGGTGGTCGTAACTTCCGCTTCACAGCTTTAGTTGTTGTTGGTGACGGGAATGGCCACGTAGGTGCAGGACTGGGAAAAGCAGCAGAAATCCCGGAAGCTATCCGCAAAGGAAAAGAGGATGCTTCCAAGAATCTGGTATCCGTTGCTTTGGATGAAAACAATAGTATTACGCATGACTTCCTTGGAAAGTTCGGTTCTTCAACCGTTCTTCTGAAGAAAGCTCCGGAAGGTACTGGCGTTATCGCCGGTGGACCGGCACGTAGTGTATGTGAACTTGCAGGAATTAAAAATATCCGTACAAAATCCCTGGGTTCTAATAATAAGCAAAATGTTGTCCTTGCGACAATTGCAGGTTTAAGCCAGCTAAAAACTCCTGAAGAAGTTGCCAGGAACCGTGGCAAGTCTGTAGACGAGGTTATGGCGTAGCAACAGAACTGCTTAAGCCAGTTCTTGCGAAACAGTAGAAAGGAGAAGATAGAAGTGGAAGGTAAAACATTAAAAATAACATTAGTGAAATCTCCTATCGGAGCAAAACCAAAGCATAAGAAAACAGTTATTGCAATGGGGCTGCGTAAGCTGAATAAGACTGTAGAATTGCCGGACAATGCAGCTACAAGGGGACAGATTCAGCAGATTAGGCATTTGATTAAGGTAGAAGAAGCATAAACAGATAAGGAGGTGTCAAAAGAAATGGAATTATCAAATTTAAGGCCGGCAATAGGCTCTAAGCACAATAGTTTCAGAAGAGGCCGCGGACATGGCTCCGGAAACGGGAAAACAGCAGGAAAAGGCCATAAAGGCCAGAAAGCTCGTTCAGGGGGAACCAGGCCAGGATTTGAAGGCGGCCAGATGCCGTTATATAGACGTATTCCGAAGAGGGGCTTTACAAATTATAACGCAAAGGATATTGTTGCGATTAATGTAAGCGCCCTTGAGGTATTTGATAATGATTCTGTGGTTGATGTACAGGCATTGAAGGATAAAGGTATTATAAAAAATCCCAGGGATGGTGTTAAAATTCTCGGACAGGGAGACTTTACTAAGAAGCTTACGGTAAGGGTCAATGCATTCAGCGCATCGGCAAAGGAAAAAATCGAAGCTCTTGGTGGAACAGCAGAGGTGGTATAATGTTAACAACCGTAAAGAATGCATTTAAAATTAAGGAAATCAGGAATAAGCTCTTCTTTACTTTTCTGATGTTAGTTGTGATTCGTTTAGGCTCACAGCTTCCAGTACCGGGTGTGGACAGACATTATTTTTCCAATTGGTTTGCGGCACAGACAGGGGATGCGTTTAATTTTCTGGATGCATTTACAGGCGGTTCGTTCCTCAATATGTCCATTTTAGCATTAAATATTACTCCATACATCACATCCTCCATTATTATGCAGCTTCTTACGATAGCGATTCCGAAGCTGGAAGAAATGCAGCGCGATGGGGAAGACGGAAGGAAGAAAATTGCTTCTATTACCCGTTATGTGACAGTAGCATTTGCATTGCTGGAATCAGGGGCTATGGCCATCGGTTTTGGCAGGCAGGGGCTGTTGGAGGAGTACAATGCACTGAATGTCATTACAGTTATTGCTGCTATGACAGCAGGCAGTGCATTTCTTATGTGGATTGGCGAACGGATTACGGAAAATGGTATAGGCAATGGTATATCTATTGTGCTCGTAATCAACATCATTTCCCGTTTGCCGCAAGATATAAATCAATTGTTTGAGCAGTTTGTATATAATAAATCTACGGCACTTGCGGTAGTAGCAGCAGTCATTATTATCGCGATTATTATTGCGATGGTAGTGCTGGTTGTTATCTTAAATGGCGGCGTGCGCAAGATTCCGGTGCAATATGCGAAAAAGGTACAGGGAAGGAAAATGGTCGGCGGGCAGACAACGAATATACCGTTGAAAATTAATACATCCGGCGTTATTCCGATTATTTTTGCCTCCTCCCTTTTACAGCTTCCCCTTATTGTCAGCTCTTTGTTCGGTTATCAGGGAACTGGCGTATGGGGAGAAATACTGAAGGGGATGAATTCCTCAAACTGGTGTAAACCAAGCCAGCCCATTTACTCTATCGGATTGCTGGTTTATATAGTATTGGTTATTTTCTTTGCGTACTTCTATACATCAATTACTTTTAACCCGTTGGAAGTTGCGGAGAACATGAAGAAACAGGGCGGCTTTATACCGGGCATCAGGCCGGGCAAGCCAACCAGCGAATATCTGACAAAAATATTGAATTATATTATTTTTATCGGCGCTGTGGGTCTGACAATTGTAGGTATTCTTCCATTTATATTCAATGGTATATTTAATGCCAGCGTATCTTTTGGGGGAACGAGCTTAATCATTATTGTAAGCGTTATTCTGGAAACAGTGAAACAGGTTGAATCACAGATGTTAGTTCGCAATTACAAAGGCTTTTTGAATGATTAAATTGCAGATGGACACCCGCTTTGCGTGTGTCCTTTTGCGATTGTGGGAAGGAAAGTAAATAAATGAAGATTATTATGTTAGGGGCTCCGGGTGCCGGGAAAGGAACACAGGCTAAAATGATAGCCGATAAGTATCAGGTTCCACATATTTCCACAGGCGACATTTTCAGGGCGAATATTAAAAATGGAACGGAACTTGGCATGGAGGCCAAGAAGTATATGGACAAAGGGCTGCTGGTGCCTGATGAACTTACGGTGAAAATCCTTTTAGATAGGGTTTCCCAGGATGACTGCAAAGGGGGCTATGTGCTGGACGGCTTCCCAAGGACGATTCCGCAGGCGGAAGTGCTGGACAAGGCATTGGCAGAATTGGGGGAATCCATTGATTATGCTATTGATGTGGATGTGCCGGACGAAAACATTGTGGAAAGGATGTCGGGGAGGCGGGCTTGTGTATCCTGCGGCGCAACCTACCATTTAAAACATGTTCCCCCTAAAAAAGAAGGGATATGCGACAAATGCGGAAAAGAATTGATGCTCCGCGATGATGACAAGCCAGATACGGTGCTGAACCGGTTAAAAGTATATCATGACCAGACACAGCCGTTGATTCAGTTTTATGGAAATAAAGGTATCCTGAGAACCGTTGACGGCACACAGCCAATGGAAGATGTCTTCCGTTCCATGATAGCTATTTTGGAGAGTTAGTGAACGGATGCATAGTTTGTTGAGGTTACAGAAACAAAATAGAGTTACAGCCCAATCGCACGTTATTCCGTGAAGAACGGCCGGGAACGGAGCGAGCGGTAATAAAGCAGTTGCAGGCATCCGGCTGCCAGGAAGCGGCCGGATGAGAAGTCATGGAGGTTTGGCTATGGCAGTGTCAATTAAATCCGCCAGGGAAATAGATTTAATGCGAGAATCGGGGAAAATACTTGCAGAGGTTCATAAACGCCTGGAAGAAGTAATTAAACCTGGGATTTCAACATATGATATTGACAGAATTGGTGAAGAAGCTATACGCAGCTATGGCTGTATCCCAAGTTTTTTAAACTATAATGGTTATCCGGCATCCATATGCGTGTCGGTGAATGACCAAGTGGTTCATGGAATTCCCAATAAGAAGCATATTCTTCAGGAAGGCGATATTGTGAGCCTGGATGCGGGCGTTATCTATAAAGGGTATCATTCCGATGCTGCGAGGACTCATGGAGTGGGGAAAATCAGTAAAGAAGCACAGGATTTGATTGACGCTACAAGGCAAAGTTTTTTTGAAGGGATTCGGATGGCCAGGGCAGGAAACCGCCTTAACGATATATCGAAGGCGATTGACTATTATATTTCCGGTTTTGGATATGGGATTGTGCGTGATTTGGTAGGACATGGAGTAGGCTCCAAACTTCACGAAGACCCTCAAATTCCCAATTTTGCCCAGCGGCGGCGTGGGGTGAAGCTTAGGCCGGGAATGACCTTGGCGATTGAGCCGATGATTAATATAGGTACTTGGGAAGTAGAATGGCTGGAGGATAACTGGACAGTAGTGACTGCAGACGGTTCCTTGTCCGCCCATTATGAAAATACGGTCCTGATTACCGATGGGGAACCGGAAATCCTGACGATGCTACAGTAAAAACAGGAAAGGTATGATATGGGCACTGATATGGTTGGAATGTTTGCAATATCGAAGGCAGGCCATGATAAAGGTACAATATATCTTATTGTAAAGGAAGAGGCGGAATATGTTTACCTTTTGGATGGAAGGCTTAAAAAGGCAGAAAAACCGAAAAAGAAAAATAAAAAGCATATTCAGATAATAAAAAAAGAAGCCGATGATATTTTGAAAGAGAAACTTTTTTATGGCAGGCACATATATAATGAAGAAATAAGAAAAGCGATTGCGCAACTTTAAACAGGAGGTTTGATATGTCAAAGGCAGATGTAATTGAAATTGAAGGTACGGTAGTGGAAAAGCTGCCAAACACGATGTTCCAGGTTGAGCTGGAAAATGGCCATAAGGTTTTGGCGCATATAAGCGGCAAGCTGAGGCAGAATTTCATCCGTATTTTGCCGGGGGATAAAGTTACTTTGGAACTGTCTCCTTATGATTTATCCAAAGGGCGTATTATTTGGAGGGATAAATAAGGACGCAGGCTTTAATTGTTACAATTGAAAAAACTTGGAAAAATCCCTTGCAAATGCCATGTTTCCATGGTATAATGTGAAACGGTCTTTTTGAAGCGGACAGTCCAGAAATTTGGCAACTTCATTGTTGGGATGGATTTTGGCTGGTATTTTAAAGGCTGGGGCTGGGAAAAGGCATAGTTATAAAACTGGAAATGTATATTTTCAGCTAGGAATTTGTATCTGCGGACTAAAGCCAGCAGTATACAGAAAGGGCATGGGTATTAACATGAAAGTAAGGTCATCAGTAAAACCGATTTGCGAAAAATGCAAAGTCATCAAAAGAAAAGGAAGAATCAGAATAATCTGTGAAAACCCAAAACATAAACAAAGACAAGGTTAATCCCTGCAAGACTGTTGTATAACAGTATGGAAAGATGATTCCAGAAGAATCGTCTTCGGCAGAGGGTTCTTGTTTAATTATGATATATTAAATTGGAAAAAAACGGCAGCGATATAAGCGCCGATTCAGTATAGATGTATTTTAATTGGACATAGGAGCCTGTGGAGATTACTTGTTGATACCAGAACAAAGGGATATGTTTTGGAAAGGTCGGATTGATTTTTCCGGTTGGGTGCGTAAAGCGCCTCAATCAGCTTAGTAACTATTTTATAGTAAATGGAGGAAATGCAAATGGCTCGTATTGCAGGTGTAGACTTACCTAGAGAGAAACGTGTTGAGATTGGACTCACATACATTTATGGAATTGGAAGGGTAAGTTCAAACAAAATCCTTGCGGCAGCACAGGTGAATCCTGATACACGCGTAAGGGAACTGACAGATGAAGAAGTAAAGAGAATTAGCGAAGTAATCGACCAGGGGTACATGGTAGAAGGTGACCTGAGAAGAGAAGTAGCTATGAACATCAAGAGGCTTCAGGAAATCGGATGCTACAGAGGAATCCGCCATAGGAAAGGTCTTCCTGTCCGTGGCCAGAAAACAAAGACAAATGCCAGGACAAGAAAAGGGCCTAAACGTACCGTTGCTAATAAGAAGAAATAATTAAATAGCAAAAGCCAAGTGCGTTTTACGTACTGTTGCGAATAAAGACAATGGCAGGCCAAAGGAAAATAAGGATTACAGTTTAGGAAACAAAAAGTAAATGAATAGCAGAGAAAGTAGGTTAGTTTAAAATGGCAAAAAAAGTTGCAAAGAAAGTAACAAAAAAGCGTGTCAAGAAAAACGTTGAACGTGGACAGGCACATATCCAGTCTTCTTTTAACAATACAATTGTTACATTGACAGACACAGAAGGAAATGCCCTTAGCTGGGCAAGTGCTGGTGGTCTTGGATTTAGAGGTTCAAAGAAATCTACTCCGTATGCGGCACAGATGGCAGCAGAAACTGCTACAAAGGCTGCGCTTGTACATGGATTAAAAACGGTAGATGTAATGGTAAAAGGACCGGGTTCAGGCCGTGAAGCAGCTATCCGTGCGCTGCAGGCATGTGGGCTGGAAGTAACAAGCATCCGTGACGTAACGCCAGTGCCCCATAACGGCTGCCGTCCGCCAAAACGCCGCCGTGTATAATGTATATTGAAAGAGCGGTCCGATAATAAGTTGGATGAAAGCGTAAAAAACATTACGTTGTAAACAATAACAAAGGCATTATCCGGCAAATAAATGCCGAGAGCCTTATTAAAAAATAGACCTCATAGAAGGGTTTATTTAAGAAAGGAGCCGAAAATGGCAGTAAACAGAGTACCAGTTTTAAAAAGATGCCGCGCATTGGGATTGGAGCCGGCATACTTAGGATATGATAAGAAATCCAATAGGACAAATCCGAGAGCAGGGAAGAAGGTAAGCGAGTATGGCCTTCAGTTGAGGGAAAAACAGAAAGCAAAATTTATCTATGGCGTACTTGAGAGACCCTTTAGAAATTATTACAAAAAAGCCGACAGAATGAAAGGCATGACAGGTGAGAACCTGATGGTTATGCTGGAGAGAAGGCTTGACAGCGTAGTATTTAGAATGGGGTTTGCCAGAACAAGAAGAGAGGCAAGACAGGTGGTAGGCCATCAGCATTTTCTTGTAAACGGCAAACCGGTACAGATTCCTTCCTATTTAATAAGTGCTGGTGATGTAATTGAAGTTAGGGAAAAAGCAAAGTCTTTACAGAGATATAAAGATATCCTCGAAGTTACGGCAGGAAGACTTGTTCCTGAATGGATGGATGTAGACCATGAGGCGATGAAGGGAACAATTAAGGAACTCCCGACAAGAGAGATGATAGATGTTCCTGTTAATGAAATGCTTATAGTCGAATTGTATTCTAAATAATTTAAGCACTTAATAGCAAGCGGATGCCATCCGCTTGCTTGCTGACTTAAAAATGGAATAGGATTGTTCGTAAAGGAGGGTATTTGCAGTGTTTGATTTTGAAAGGCCCAATATTGAGGTTGCGGAAATCTCTGAAGATAAAAAGTATGGCAAATTCGTAGTGGAACCTTTGGAAAGGGGTTATGGCATTACGTTAGGCAATTCTTTAAGAAGAATCATGCTTTCATCCTTGCCGGGTGCGGCCGTGAGCCAGGTAAAAATCGAAGGTGTTCTGCACGAGTTCAGTTCCATCCCCGGAGTAAAAGAGGATGTAACGGAAATCATTATGAACATAAAGAGCCTTGCCATAAGGAACAACAGTGATACCAATGAGCCGAAAATCGCATATATCGAGTATGATGGGGAAGGCGTTGTCCATGCATCCGATATTCAGGTTGACCAGGATATTGAAATTTTAAATCCTGATTTGGTAATTGCTACGTTGAATGGCAAGGATACGAAATTGTATATGGAGTTGACCATTACAAAAGGCAGGGGATATGTAGGCGCTGATAAAAATAAGACAGAGGATTTGCCGATTGGGGTTATTGCAGTAGATTCCATTTATACGCCTGTAGAAAGGGTAAACGTAACAGTGGAGAATACCCGTGTAGGCCAGATTACCGATTATGATAAGCTTACATTGGATGTATATACAAATGGAACATTGATTCCGGATGAAGCGGTTAGTCTCGCTGCAAAAGTACTGAGCGAACATTTAAGCCTTTTCATTGATTTATCTGAAAATGCCAAGACGGCAGAAATCATGGTAGAAAAAGAGGATGATGAGAAAGAGAAAGTATTGGAAATGAGCATTGATGAACTGGAACTTTCCGTTCGTTCTTATAACTGCCTGAAACGCGCCGGCATCAATACGGTAGAGGAATTAACGAATAAAACTTCGGAGGATATGATGAAAGTCCGCAATTTGGGCCGGAAATCTTTGGAGGAAGTATTAGCTAAACTGAAAGAACTGGGTTTACAGCTAAATCCAAGCGATGAAGCGTAAGGAAAGTTTCTGGATGATATAGAATTTGGTTTCCAGGCAATGATGGCTGGAAAGGAATATTAGTATGGAATCACATATATAGTAAGTCCGAAAGGCATGTATGTGTGGGCTCATAAAATGGAAACTGCGTCCGGTAAGTAAGACCAAGAGGCATAGCTGGATGTACCCATGGGGATTTGGAAAGAATCTTTCTATAGGAAAACCCCGAATAAAAGAAAGGAGCCGTAAAAATGGCAGGATACAGAAAACTGGGCAGAACATCTTCCCAGAGAAAAGCATTACTTAGAAACCAGGTGACCAATCTTTTGTATCATGGAAAGATTGTTACTACCGAAGCGAAAGCAAAAGAAGTACAGCGAATAGCTGAAAAGCTTATTACGCTGGCAATAAAGGAAAGGGACAATTACGAAACAGTCAAGATTACTGCAAAGGTTGCACGTAAGGATAAAGACGGCAAAAGGGTAAAACAGATTATTGACAAGGATACAAAGAAAGTCCTTTCCGAAACACACCGCGATAAAGACGGCAAGATTTTAAAGATTGAAAATGGTAAAACAGTGACCGTATATGATGAAGTAGAAAAGGAAATCAGGAAAGATTTTCCTTCCAGGCTCGTAGCCAGAAGGCAGATGCTCAGGATTCTCTATCCTGTGACTGAAGTTCCTACAAAGAATGCAGGAAAGAAAAGGGGAACAAAAAAGATTGACTTACCTGCAAAGCTTTTCGATGAATACGGGCCGAAATATGCAACCCGCAAGGGCGGTTATACAAGGATTGTAAAGATTGGGCAGCGTAAAGGTGATGCTGCCATGGAAGTTCTGCTTGAGTTAGTATAAAAAGCGGATTTGGCAGGGAAATGAAATGACGAAAAACAGTTTCTGTTGGCTTAGATACCAACGGAAGCTGTTTTTTTGCATTGGGGCGCGAATGGAATTTGATTTACTTTTTGGGAAAGGGATTTTTCACATTGGAAAGGCCGCATAAATAGTTCATATCCACATTGTAGTACTTAGCCAGGCGCATGAGATGGTGGAGCGGCATTTCATTAGCTCCACGTTCATATCTCGCATACATGGTTTGGGATGTGCCCAGATAGTCTGCAATTTGCTGCTGTGTTTTATCGTTATCTTCCCTTAAATTTTTAATCCGTGTCCTGTAATTCATAGGGTATCCTCTTACATAGCGGAAAGTATTTGAAATGAAATAGCAATAAAAGTTTATCATAGTAAAAATGTTTACTATTGACATTAGTAAATATCTTTACTAAAATACTCATATACTATGAGCATAAAGGACGAAAAGTTTATGGGAAGAAGGATGCGAGGGATATTTTTTATGATTTTGTGTGCCATAATGTCATGCAGTGGCAACTGGAATCGGGAAGTAACGGGGAAAAATGGTAATTTTTACCTTTATATAGATGAAGGAAAATCAATGGAAATAAGCTATATCAGCTATAGCGTAGTTACCAGGGGAAACGAAGGGGAGGGAAAAAAGGAGATAACGATTGTGAGGGTAATGAGGAAGTAGGGAAAGTTGACGTGGAATGTATTCTATGGTTTAATAAAGGCAATAATGAATACAATCAGTAATACCATGAATTTAAGAATTGAAGATGTTTGAAGGTTAGGGAAAGGCATGGATATGAGTATGGATAAAGTAAAAAGAATGTTGGATTGTACGGCCTCGGATTTGGCCGGCTTCACAAAGGAGGATTATCTAAAATCTATTGCAGGGAGCGAAGGGCGGGTGCTGGCCTGTGAGTGCATAGGACTTACTATGCCTATCTTGGCAGATGTGACCAATGCTGAGTTTGCGGCGGCCATGGGGGCGGATATCCTGCTTTTAAATATGTTTGATGTAAATAAGCCAGAAATACAGGCTCTTCCTGAAGTTGCCCCTAAAGAGGCGGTAAAAGAAATAAAACGTCTGACTGGGCGGATGATAGGAATCAATCTGGAGCCGGTGGAAGAAGAGATGGCTGCAGGAAATGAGAAAACCCTGTGGGCAATGTCCGAAGGAAGAAAAGCGACAGTGGCCAATGCGCAGATGGCTGTAGACATGGGAGTGGATATGATATTGCTGACAGGGAATCCGGGGAATGGCGTAAGCAATAAGGCGATTACGGATTCGTTAAAAGCTATATCCGGGGCGGCAAAGGAGAAGTTGATTCTGGCCGCTGGCAAGATGCATGCTTCCGGAGTTGTAGGGGAGGGCGGGGAGAATATCATTACGAAAAAGGATATAGAAGAATTTATAGATGCGGGAGCGGATATCATACTGCTTCCGGCACCGGGTACAGTGCCGGGCATTACTATGGAATATGTGAGGGAGCTAATCGCCTATGCACATAGCCGGGGTGTCCTGACCATTACAGCTATAGGCACATCCCAGGAAGGGGCGGATGTAGATACGATAAAGCGCATTGCCCTTATGTGTAAAATGGCGGGTACAGATATCCACCATATAGGCGATACCGGATATCCGGGCATGGCTCTTCCAGAGAATATTATGGCCTACTCCATTGCGGTCAGGGGCGTGCGGCATACTTACCACAGGATGGCAGTATCCATCAACAGATAGGCTATTCAATCGTTTTCTGGAAGTGCTGGTAGTCTTTACAGGAGTTCCAGTTGCCGCCCCAGATAAACCCGCGTTCCGTAAATAGCTTATAGCATAAGTCATTTTCATCTATTTTATAAGCAAAATCTTTTGAACGGTCCGCATATGTTTCGCTTCCACGAGGGGAAATGTATGTGGGTCCATCCGTTTTAAAGACAACATAAGGGTTAAAAAAGGGATTGATATCAATTGCCAGGCCATAAGCATGTTTGGAAAGGCTTGTTGTGCCATCTACCACCCGATAGTTGAAGCAGGAGGTATTATTATCCTGCATGGAAAGGGTATCATCGCCATTATACTCATCGATAAGGCGAATTTGCTCGATTTGATATTCATTCCGGTATAATTCATAAAAAATTTCCACTAAATCTTGTGCAATGGCTCTATTGCAGATGAGTTCACCAGTACGCTCTACCCCCCGGAGATTGTAATGGAGAACGCTCATATAGCAAAGTTCATCATAATCTACCTGAATATCTTCAGAAGAAGCTGCCACATTTAGCGCCTCAATAGAAAGGCTGTCTTTTTTATCTTCCGTGACGGGATAGGAAATCCCGGTAATTCTGGCTATTAGCTCATCGGAGAGCGGTTCGTAATAAAAGCCGTTTTGATATACAATTCTTTCAGGGTTTTCGTTCATGGAATAATCCTCACTTTCCTGCTGATTTTGGGTATCCGGAGATGAAGGCGTTTCTGTTTCCGATTCCGGGGAGTCCATGCTGCTCTTGTCTCCGTTAGAGGGGGAACTATCCGCCGATTCATGGATGGTCGGTGTTTCATCCTCTATTATAGTATCCGTCTGGGTTTGTTCTGGTTCCTTATCGGGATAGGCGAGCTCCGGATTTTTTTCCGCGTATTCCAGCAAAGTATCCGAGCCGGAAAAAATATGGGAAAGCACGGAACACAGGAGGATGATAATGGCGATGAGAAGAAGCGGTTTCCATAATTTATCCTTATTCATAATAAAAATCCTCTTTCCAATGTTTTAGGGTCTGTTAAAAAGTAATTTTCGGCAATCTGATGAATGTGGATATAAACAGGATTGCTGCATGTTTTTCATTTTAACATATAGAAGGGAAGTTTGGCTATATTTTTAATTAGGTTTTAACTACCGAAAGGCATGCTGGGCAGCACGGTATCCGGCTTTAAGGCTGCTGAAATAAAGTTTAAGGCCAGGCGTTTCCATAAAACCATGCGTTTCCTCTTGTAATCCCCGTTTTTTTTTAGTACAATAAGAATCGCAGCAAATTGTAAACTTTTTTTTAAGACAGGATAACAAATGGGAATCATTGAAACGAAGAAACTTATTTTTGAATATATCAGGCGGGATGAAGAAGGAAATGTGGAAGGGATTACCCGTGCGGTGGATGAGGTAGACCTGGATATAAAGCAGGGGGATTTTGTAGCTATCCTGGGGCATAATGGCTCTGGGAAATCTACGCTTGCTAAGCATTTGAACGCAATTCTTTACCCTACAGAAGGAACGGTCTGGGTAGATGGCAAAGATACGGCCAAGGATGAATACCTGTGGGATATCCGCCAGAATGCGGGAATGGTTTTCCAGAACCCGGATAATCAGATTATCGGCCAGGTAGTGGAAGAGGATGTAGGTTTTGGGCCTGAAAATATGGGCATCCCTACCAAAGAAATCTGGGAACGGGTGGAGGAGAGCCTAAAGGCGGTTGGCATGTACCAGTATAGGAAGCATTCCCCAAATAAACTGTCCGGTGGGCAGAAGCAGAGGGTATCTATCGCCGGTGTGATAGCGATGCACCCGAAATGCATTATTTTAGATGAGCCGACAGCTATGCTGGACCCTAACGGACGTAAAGAGGTAATCCGTGCGGTACGGGCACTGAACCAGGTGGAAGGCATTACGGTGATTCTGATTACCCATTATATGGAAGAGATTATTCATGCGGATAGGGCGATTGTCATGGACCAAGGCCATATTGCTATGCAGGGAAGCCCCAGGGAAATTTTTTCCCAGGTGGAAAGGCTTAAGGAATTGCGTCTGGATGTGCCGCAGGTGACTTTATTGTCCTATGAACTGAAAAAGAGCGGAGTGGCGCTGCCGGAGGGAATACTGACGAATGAAGAGCTGATTGCAGCTTTGAGGCGCAATTGTAATAAGATTGCGCCGTTAAGGCGAAGCTTGCAGCGATTATTGGCCTCAGGATTTTTATAGATTGAGAGAAAGGCACGGTTATTAAAATGGCAATTATTTTGAATCATGTGAGCCATATATATGAAGAGGGGACAGCCATGGAAGTGGCAGCATTAAAGGATGTGAGCCTAAACATTCCGGACGGGCAGTTTATCGGCCTAATTGGGCACACCGGTTCGGGGAAATCCACGTTAGTGCAACATTTGAATGGTCTTATGAAGCCTACTTCAGGGAATATATATTACAACGGGGCAGATATTCATGAGGAAGGATATAACAAGAAGGAACTCCGCAGTAAGGTTGGGCTTGTTTTCCAGTATCCGGAACATCAGCTCTTTGAAATTGACGTTTTTTCGGATGTATGTTTTGGACCGAAGAATATGGGTTTGGATGAAAAAGAGGTACAGCTTAGGGCATATGCGGCCTTGAAGCAGGTAGGGCTGGAAGACGATTATTTTTATCAATCCCCCTTTGATTTGTCCGGCGGGCAAAAGAGGAGGGTGGCCATTGCAGGGGTGCTGGCGATGAAGCCGGAGGTACTTATCCTGGATGAACCGACAGCGGGATTGGACCCGAAGGGGAGGGATGAGATACTGGACCAGATTGCAGAATTAAGGAAAGCGACAGGGATTACAGTGATTCTTGTTTCCCATAGTATGGACGATGTGGCCAAATATGTAGACCGCATTGTGGTTATGAACCAGGGAAGTGTGATGTATGACGATGAACCCAAAAATGTATTCCGCTATTATAAGGAACTGGAAGCGGTAGGGCTGGCAGCACCCCAGGTAACTTATATTATGCAGGCTTTGAAAGGGAAAGGGGTTCCGGTGAATACGGATGTCATAACAATAGAAGAAGCCAAAAATGAAATTCTGAAAGCGTTGAGGATGGATAATTAAAAAATTAAGGAGATAAAATGCTTAGAGATATTACATTAGGACAATATTATCAGACAGAATCCGTTATCCATAAGCTGGACCCCAGGGTAAAGCTGGTGGCTACGATAGTCTTTATTATTTCTCTTTTTTTAGTAAATAACTTTATTGGATATATCATCGCCGCTGCATTTTTGGCTTGTATGGTGAAGCTTTCTAAAGTACCGTTCCGTTTCATGGTAAAAGGGATGAAGTCCATAGTCTTTCTTTTGATGATAGCAGTAGTCTTTAACCTCTTCCTGACGCCGGGCGAGCCGCTGTTCTCCGTTTGGAAGCTTACGGTTACGAAAGAAGGGTTGAGGCTGGCTGTAATGATGGCAATAAGGCTTGTATTTTTGATTATAGGTTCTTCCCTTATGACACTGACAACAACGCCGAACAATCTGACGGACGGTATGGAAAAAATTCTCTCTCCCCTTAAAAAATTGCATGTGCCAGTGCATGAAATATCAATGATGATGTCCATTGCCTTGCGGTTTATCCCGATTCTGTTGGAGGAAACGGATAAGATTATGAAAGCCCAGATAGCCAGGGGGGCTGATTTTGAAAGTGGGAATCTGATAAAAAAGGCAAAGAGCCTTGTTCCACTTTTGGTACCGCTATTCATATCCGCATTCCGGCGGGCCAATGACCTTGCGATGGCCATGGAAGCCAGATGCTATAGGGGAGGGGAACATAGGACGAAAATGAAGCCGCTTGTATATCAGAAAAGAGATAGGGCTGCTTATGTGATTTTGTTTATTTATGTGGCGATTTGCATATATTTTGGGAGAATTTTTACGATATGAAAAGAATCATGCTGACGGTAGCATATGACGGTACAGGATATAGCGGTTTCCAGGCACAGGACAATGCCCCTACTATAGAAGGGGAGCTGAACCGGCATCTAGGGGAACTGCTGGAAGAGGAAATTAAAGTAATAGGGGGAAGCAGAACAGACGCGGGGGTACATGCCCTTTGTAATGTAGCTGTGTTTGATACGGGGGCGAGGATGCCTGGAACGAAGATATCTTATGCTTTAAACCAAAGGCTGCCGGAGGATATCCGGGTACGGAAATCCCAGGAAGTGGCGGCGGATTTTCATCCCAGGCATTGTGAAAGCAGGAAAACATATGAATATAGGATTTTAAACGCAGAATTCCCCGTTCCTACCAAACGGCTTTATGAATATTTTACATATGTTCCATTGAACGCGGACAGGATGAAGGAAGCAGCGGCCTACCTGGTGGGCGAGCACGATTTTAAAAGCTTTTGCAGCGCAGGTAGCCAGGCGGAAAGTACGGTAAGGACGATTTACAGCATTGAGGTGCTGAGGGAAGGGGAAGAAATCATTATCCGCGTGTCGGGAAATGGTTTTTTGTATAATATGGTGCGCATCATTGCGGGAACTCTTATGGAAGCAGGGAAAGGGCTGTGGGAGCCTGAGCATATGATGGAAATTTTAGCGGCAAAGAACAGAAGCGCAGCAGGGCCTACCGCCCCGGCGTGTGGGCTGATGCTGACCAATTACTTATTCCTTTAATAATTTCAAAAATATTATTGACACACGTGGAAGCGTATAATATAATATCAAAGTATGACAATGTTTCGTAATGCAATGCCAAAGCCCCGGCAAAGCATTATAAATATAGGGGTAGGGGAACGTTGGGATGGATACCATGTTTTTCTGCCGATGCTGTCTAAATGAAGCCTTACGGTGTAGCCGGACATCTGCACCATGGCGGTGTTTCGACGGAATGAGAAAACGGTAATACCCGGCAGGAAGAACCGGGGAAATTGATTGAAGCAGGAGGTAACGTAATGAAAACTTTTATGGCTAGTCCAGCTACTATCGAAAGAAAATGGTATGTAGTTGATGCTACTAATATGACACTCGGACGTTTGGCATCGGAAGTTGCTAAAGTTTTAAGAGGGAAAAATAAGCCGATTTTTACTCCCCACATGGATACCGGCGACTATGTAATAATTGTAAATGCTGCAAAGGTGAAAGTGACAGGCAAAAAGCTGGACCAGAAGATTTATTACCGTCATTCTGGATATGTAGGCGGTATGAAAGAGACAACCTTGAGGGAAATGATGGCAAAAAAACCGGAGAGAGTGATAGAGCTCGCTGTGAAAGGGATGCTTCCGAAAGGACCTTTAGGAAGGCAGATGTACAGGAAACTCCATGTATACGCAGGGCCGGAACATGAGCAGGCAGCTCAGAAGCCTGAAGTATTAACATTTTAATTAAGAGGGACGGAAAGGAGAAATTAAAATGGATAAATCAGCAAATTGCTACGGAACCGGTAGAAGAAAAAAATCAATTGCAAGAGTATATTTAGTACCCGGCAACGGAAACATTGTGATTAATAAAAGAAACATTGACGATTATTTTGGACTGGAAACATTGAAAGTTATCGTTCGCCAGCCTCTTGTGGCAACAGGAACAGTGGATAAATTTGATGTTAAAGTAAATGTATGCGGCGGTGGATATACAGGACAGGCAGGCGCAATCCGGCATGGGATTGCAAGGGCCTTGCTTCAGGCAGATGCAGATTACAGACCTGTATTGAAAAAAGCTGGATACTTGACGAGAGACCCTCGTATGAAGGAAAGGAAGAAGTACGGCCTCAAAGCGGCTCGTCGTGCGCCGCAGTTCAGCAAGCGTTAAGCAGAGAAATTATACAGATTCAAGAATATGGACTCCGCAGGTTTTCCTGCGGAGTTTTTATCTTAACTTTTTAGGAGAATAGGAGTATAATAAATTTAATGTAATACGAACTATGGAGGTGTTGTTATGTGTGATGTTAAAAAGTATGAAAAAATCTATGAAGATATACAAAAACTGCAGCCGGAAGACACTTTACAGCTTGTACTGGAGGCCGAAACGGAAGAACAAAGAAATTTTTATGAAATGGTTGGTGATTTTCTTCTGCAAAAGAAGCAGAGGCAGGTAATCGAAAGGAATCTCTTTTAGTGAAAAAATATATTTTAGTAGCAGGAGTCAATGGGGCAGGTAAATCGACTTTGTATCAGTCATTGCAAAGTCTGCATGACATACCGAGAGTGAATACGGATGAAATATTGAGAGAATTTGGCGATTGGAGAAATATGACTGACGTTATGACTGCGGGAAAAATGGCGGTAAAGAAAATCGCCAAGTATTTTAATGAGGACATTGCATTTAATCAGGAGACTACATTATGTGGGAAATCCATTTTAAGCAATATAGCAAAAGCAAAGAAAAGAGGATATGGATTTCGCAGGTTTGCAATATATAAGAATGGAAACCCGGTCAGGGTTTCGCATAATGTGCCAAAGTGGTATGAAAAATTTGTGGCAGATATGGAGTAGAAATCTTATAAAAATCATCATGTGATTTTATAAATCATTATGGGTAACTGACACGTAACTTACAAATGCATATAGAATCGCTTGGGAAAAAATATCTGTGACAATAAATTAGAATGAAGGGCAATTATTGTAATAGATGGTATGCAACACTATAAAATCATTTAGGTAAGTGACAGATAGCTGATAAATTCCTTGAAAATGCCAAAAAATAAGGCATTGAACTTATGCAAGAGTTAACTGGCTGTTCAAACCGTATTAAAATTGCTCAAAAACCCGGAAAATCAAATGTTTACGGTTAGAGGGAAGTAATTTCAGATTAGGCGGTATAGCCCCAATTACAAGGGCTGTACCGTCTTTTCTTGCGCTCAACGAGCGCATTTTCCTTATGCGCCTTGCCTTTTCGGTTGCGTAGCAGAAAGGAAATTGAGTTCACCCACAAAGTTGAAAACAATATCTACTTTCTGTACCCGTTTCCCGTCCACCTTTTCCGGCGCATGGACTATGATTTTCTT
>QXWV01000141.1 GCA_009911195.1 Lachnospiraceae bacterium
TGGGGGTAAGTTCCTTTATCCCCACATATTTGCGGATAATCGCGGCGAAGTTGTCAAAATCGCTTTTGTTCTGTTCGTAGGTATCGACTTCCTGCTGGTCTGCCTTGACCTTTTCTTCCAGTTCCCGCTGTTCCGCTTCATATTCTGCGGACAGCTTCAAAAACCTGTCATGACTGATTGTTCCGCTTATGTTGTCCTCATAAATCCGCTTGAAGATACGGTCAAGTTCCGCTATCCGCTTCCTCGCCTGTCCGACCTCACGTTTCCTGCGCTTCATTTTCTTTTCTGTTTCAGCGGAGCGTTGCTGATACATCATTTCATGGAAAGCCATGATGTCATCAAAGAAAAGGGCAGTCACGTCAAATATCCTGCTCCATACGATTTGCTTCAACACTTCTTCACGGATAAAGTGAGCCGTATGTTGTGGCATACTAAAGTTATCTGCTGAACAGAATGCTCCGGCAAGCTGGAACTTCGCCACATGGAACAGCGAGAGTCCGAAACGTATCACCAGTCTATATATTTATTCTGATAGCTTGACAGGGACGCTGGATGTGAGCGGCCTGTCGAGTCTGATAATCCTGGACTGCCACGCTAACCGGCTGACGGCGCTTACTGACAAGTCCGGCCATAAACTTACAGTCACCAAAACCGGTCATGGAATCGCATTGATAACTGGTTATGATGTTGACAACGGACAGGCTACCCTTACCGCGACCCCAGCCGAAAAGTATGTTCTAGCGCAGTGGAGCGGGCTGCCTGGCGACATTTCAAGCGGCTCGAACCCTGCCAAGTTTCCCTTGAGCGGCGATTTGACCGTGGAGGCTGCCTTTAAGGTGGTGCTGACAGACGATATGGTCACCATTATAGACCAGACCTACACCAGGCAGGAAATCAAGCCGAAGCCAGTCATTTCTGTTACCATAGACGGGGAAACAGTGGTATTTAAGAACGGCACGGATTTTACATGCAGCTATGCCGATAACATCAGCGTTGGAACCGCCAGCATTACCATCACAGCGGACAGCAAGCAGGCCGACGCAGGCGCTGCAAAGCCTGCCCTGACCTATACCGTGACCGGGCTTGTGGGCGGGGACACGCTGGCTGCCGAATCCACCCTGACCTGCAACGCGGATATGGACACAATAGGCCAGTACCCCATCACCGCCAGCGGCGCGGCTGTTCCAAGAGGCGGCAACTCCACGATTGTAGCGCGCCCCGATGAAGCCAAGCCGGAAATCCCGACCGCCAGCCAGACCAAGCCGGTAAAACCGGATGCAAAGGGCAATGTGACAGTAGATAACGGCGCTGTCCAGTCCGCCATCAACGTGGCAAAGGAAGATGCCAAAAAGAACGGAAATACCGCAAACGGTGTGGCAGTTGTCATTCCTATCACACCCAAAGAGGGACAGAACTCTTTCAATGTAACCATTAACGCCCAAACCCTGAACACCCTCGTCCGCGAAAATGTGAAGCGTCTGGAAATCAACCTTGAGGGTGTGGTTGTTGGAGGAATGGATACAAAACTGCTGAAATGGCTGGATACCCTATCGGCAAACGGGGACGTTATTTTCCGGGTGAAACAGACAGACCCGTCCGGTTTATCCAAGGAGGCCAAAGCAGCTATCGGCACAAGGCCGGCCTATGACCTGTCGCTGGTTTATCTCTCCGGCGGGAAAGAAACACCAATTACCGATTTTGACGGCCATACCATCGCTGTCCGTCTGCCTTACGCTCCGGCAAAGGAGGAACAGACCGGCAACCTGTACGCAGTTTATGTGGACAGCAAGGGCAAGGTGGAATGGCTGACGAAATCCAGCTATGACCCTGACCTGGGCGGGGTTGTCTTTGAAACCGGGCATTTCAGCATCTACGGCATAGGCTACAAAACACCGGCTCCGGCCTTTACGGACATTAAGAACCATTGGGCCGGGGATAACATCATCTTCGCAGCCAGCCGGGGGCTGCTTGCGGGCACTGGAAACAACCAATTCAGCCCCGACACCGGCATGACGCGGGGGATGTTCGTCACCGCCCTGGGGCGGCTGGCGGGCATCGACCCGGACAGCTACCAAACCGGGAAATTCACGGATGTGAAAGCGGATGCCTATTATGCCCCGTATGTGAACTGGGCGGCAGAAAAAGGCATCGTAAACGGCACTGCCGCCACCACATTTTCCCCTGACACCAACATCACGCGGGAACAGATGGCGGTGATTCTGGCAGGCTACGCAAAAAAGCTGAGCTATGGGCTGCCGGCTGCCCATGAAGCCGTGGCCTTTGCGGACAACGCCCAAATCAGCGGCTGGGCGGCAAAGGAGGTCAAAGCCATGCAGCAGGCGGGCATCATGGAGGGGAAAGGCGGCAACCGTTTTGATCCGAGAGAGGCCGCCACTGTCCTGCGGAGGTTTGTGGAGGTTGTCATTGACCCGCAGACCGCCCAGGGCTGGGTGCAGAACCACAGCGGCTCCTGGCAGTACATGAGAAACGGCAAACCTGCCAGCGGCTGGGAACAGATTGGCGGCAAATGGTACTACTTCTATTCGGACGGCTCAATGGCGGCCAATACCACCATTGGCGGCTACACCGTTGGCCCGGACGGGGCCAGAAAATAGGACGGGAAAGGCATAACGAATCCGTACAGGGCGCAGATGGTGCAGCAATCATCTGTGCCCTGTTTTTGTGTCACAGTAAAAATAAACCCCTGCTATGCAGATTCGCAGAACTCGGATCAGGTGAGAACACGTTCCTCGGCTACCCGGTTAAGTATATTATATTGTCATGGTACTGATTATTTTGTGATTTAAACGCTATAGCAGCTTGTGAAAATTCTAAAGCCTGTCCCTGCTGAAACAAAGAGGTTGGAAACAGAAAGACCGGCGCAACCAAAGTCTTCCGTACTTGCTTCAAGGGCAGCAGACGGAAGTAATTACAACAGGAAATTGACAGTATCGACAATCAGATTTTAAAGTTAAATATGGGAAAGAGGCTTTCGTCTATCGCGAGGGAATACAAATTTGACTCTATTCAGGCACTTATCATGTTAAATATAGGGAATATTGTTACCTTATTTTTCATATTGGTGCCCTGTCACTATAATGGTGGCGGGTATTTTTATGGAGGAGAAGAGATATGGAAGGAAAGAGAACTTACGGATATGTAAGATGCAGCAGTACAGACCAGAACGAGGACAGGCAGATGATTGCTCTGCGAGAAGCCTCCGTGCCTGAAAAAAATATTTTCATGGATAAGCAGTCAGGTAAGGATTTTGACCGCCTGAACTATAAAAAGCTAGTGCATGAATTAAAAGTAGGGGATCTTCTTTATATCCTTAGCATTGACCGTCTGGGGCGCAATTACGAGGAAATCCAAAATCAGTGGCGAATCCTTACCAAAGAGGTTGGAATTGACATCTGTGTGCTGGACATGCCCCTGCTGGATACCCGAAATGGCAAAGATTTGATGGGGACTTTTATCGCAGACCTTGTTCTGCAGATTCTGTCCTTTGTGGCGCAGAGTGAGCGCGAGAACATCAAAAAGAGGCAGGCGGAGGGGATTGCAGCGGCAAAAGCAAGGGGAGTGAAGTTCGGAAGGCCGGAGAAGACAACGCCGGATGATTTTGAAAAGATTGTCAGAGCATGGGAACAAAAGAAACTGTCATTTGCGGATGCTTTGGAGATGTGCAATATGAGCAAGGCGACTTTTTACCGCAAACTGCGAGAATATAGGCGGTTTCGGAACAAATAAAAACAGGCTAATAACGAAACTACGGCTGTCAGAAGGTGTACTTTTTGATACT
>QXWV01000142.1 GCA_009911195.1 Lachnospiraceae bacterium
TTTCAAGCGGCGCAAGCCGCAAAAAGGCGGGCTTGGGGTGGCAACCCCAACAAGATTCCCATAGGACAAAATGAGCGATAAGCGAATTTTGGTACTATGGTAGAATCTTGCTCTTAAAAAGTGGCGGTTTCCTCTGTGTGGGCTTCCGTCAATACCTTTAGTGCCGCAAGCGGGGATTTTGCCAAAGCTGTGGCGGTATTTCTCCCTCTAATACCTACAACACCGCAAAAGGCAAAATTGACGGAGATTTGCGAAAATTTCCCCTTATTCCTTACAACACCACGCAAGCCGGAATAGGCGGAGATTTGCGGAAATTTCCCTTTGCCCGCCCTCCACGGAAAGCTTGCGAATTTGCCAAACGGGAGAGGGAACTTCTTTCTATCCCCCTTTGCACGGCATAATACTGGCGATTTTTCAAAATGCCAAAAATAGGCGCAAAAAAACAGGAAACCTTTTCTTGATTTCCTGTCTTGGTGTACCGTTCTATGTGGCGGCGTTTATTCAGTTTTGGGGTATGGCTGTTCATCAAAGCGGAACTGGAACAGGGCAGCGATAAGCCGCCGTTTTATATTGTCCTCGGTGTCCTTGTTGATGTGCCCATTTTCAAGGGCTGCAAACCGGATTCTCTTGCTGTAATGCTGTAAAACTTCTTCCACGGCTTCCGGTTCTCCATTGGTTGCTCTGACAATAGTCTCATAGGGAATAAGATTAGGATTCTTCATGCGAAAACACCTCCATTTTTTCCTGTAACATCTGTAAGGCACTATGTATGTGATACCACGCCGTACTTCGGCAACGTCCATACATTTCCCCGATTTCCTGTTGTGTGTAATGACCGAAAAAGTAAAGATAAATAATTTCCCTTTTTTTATCCGGCAAGGATAACAGCGCAGTGGCAAGCTCCCCGTTGCTGAGGATAACCGTCTGACCGCATATGGTGACGGGGTACTGCTCGTAGGGGTCTATGAAATATTTATCTGACGTACTGAACGGGTAAAACTTTTCTTCTGTAAGATACTCAAAAGATATTTCTCTTTTCTGCCGCCTGCTCCTGTCACGCCATGAGTTGATAGTTGCATAGCGTATAACAACTTTGCAAAAAGCGTTAAAAGTATACATGATGTGTTCTTTGTATGCTTCGGTGCAAGCTGAAAGCCTTGGGTTCTTATTTGTTGTATTTGTCTGCTCTTTATTCAAAATAGGTTCTCCTTATATTCAATAGAATTTTTCTCCGGGATAACGCACAAAAGGTTACGTTACTTTCTGAAACATATGCCGAACTTTATCTAAACGGCTGTTAGGACGGCGTGGCTGCAATACAGGCTCCCCGGAAGTTTCTTGATACCCTTTTAATTCTATAAGACAAACACTTTTCCCATTTGTATAAAAATTCAAATCATTCCTATATTCACCTATACAGCGGGCGGGGATTTCTCCCGTAAAAATAACTTCATCATTTTTAAGCAAGGTTGATTCAATCACTGCACAATACTTCGGTGCGTCATTGTAAGCCCGTGAAAGATATTCCTGCGGTGCAAAAAGGGTAAAGGAAAGGTATGGTTCCAATAATTGTGTTCCTGCTTTTTTCAATGCCTGTTCCAACACGACAGGGGCAAGGAAACGAAAATCTGCGGGGGTACTGACTGGACTGTAATAAACTCCATAGTCAAAACAAATTTCACAATCTGTCACTCTCCAACCATATAAGCCTTGCTCCATTCCATAACGCACGCCTTCCATAACGGCATTTTGAAAACTTTGGTTTAAATAGCCGAGAGATACCTCGCTTTTAAACTGGGTTCCACTTCCGGCAGGAAGCGGCGTTACAGTTAAGCCAATGGACGCCCAAAACGGATTCGGCGGCACTTCAATATGAATCGTATAGGTCGCCCTTTTTATCGGTCTTTCAAGATAAATGACCGTAGGCTCCCTCATAGCCACTCTAACATGGTATTTTTCTTCCAGTAACGAACAAATAACTTCTAACTGCACCTTTCCCAAAAAAGATAGAATAATCTCATGGGTGACAGTATCAATTTCAAAGCGCAAAAGAGGGTCTGTATCAGCAATTTCTATGAGGGCATTCAGCAAGGCTTCTCTTTGTTCCGATTTTTGCGGCTCAACGGTTGTCCGAAGCAACGGCATGGGATTATCAATCCACGCTCTGCGAGGTAAGAGCTTTTCATTTCCCAGAATGTCATTCAGTTTCAAAGTATCATCGGATAAGATAACAATTTCTCCCGAACAGGCATGGTCTGCCGGAACGATTTCCCCATTTGACGGAATAAACATTTCTGTAATCTTTATCTTTTTCTTTTTTGACAGCAGGATTGTATCTCGTAAATGGAGCGTTCCATGATATAGGCGTAAGTAGGAAAGCCGTCTTTTCTGGTCTGTATACTCAATCTTAAAAACATATCCGCATAATTCGGACTGGCTATTCTCTGTTTCTGGAACGAAAGTTTCTGTAATTACCTCAATCAATTTTTCCGTTCCTAAATTGTCTTTTGCACTTCCATGATAAACAGGGAACAAGGAACAACATCTGGTTCTCCGACATTTTTCACGTTGTAATTCCTGCATATCCAAAGAATCCTCTGCGATATATCTCTCTAGTAGTTCATCACTTCCAGCAATAACGCTATCCCACTTATCTAAATCAGAAATATCAGTCATTGTTATCTTTGATGATAAGACAACCTCCTGCATGACAATCATATCGCTGGTAAGTTTTTCCCTAATATTTTGGTAAATACGCCGCAGATCAATTCCGTTTTGGTCTATCTTATTTACAAAGATAATTGTCGGAATGTTCATTTTCTGAAGCGCATGGAATAATATCCGGGTCTGCGCCTGCACACCGTCCTTTGCGGAAACAACTAAAATAGCCCCGTCAAGGACAGATAAAGAGCGGTATACTTCGGCTAAAAAATCCATATGACCGGGAGTGTCCACAATATTGATTTTATAACCATTCCAGCAAAAAGAAGTAACCGCCGTCTGAATAGTAATTCCCCGCTGCCGTTCTAAAATCATGGTGTCTGTTCTTGTAGTTCCTTTATCCACACTGCCTTGTTCTGCAATCGCTCCACTGGTGTATAGCAGACTTTCTGTCAAAGTTGTTTTCCCTGCGTCTACATGGGCAAGAATGCCAATATTGATTATTTTCATGTGATTGTCCTCCTTTTACAGCCCCAAAGGGCATAAAAATCCCCAGCAGTAAAATACTTTTACCACTGGGGATTTTGTTTGCGGACATACACATATACAGCATACACCTACTTGCATTTGCTGTTCTTCTTTGATATGTCAAAATTGATAAGGCAAAAGTATTCTTAAATTGGGTACAAAAAACTAAGCCCCTCGCAAGGGACGGTTACGATTCTTTGTTCCCACTATTTGGTTATAGTTATTTAAGAATACCTTGCCGCATATTTTTTACTCCTTTTCTGGAATGAAGCTATTATAGCACATCAGCGTGAGGAAAGAAAGTACCCAAAAAAGAAAAATACGAAATCATGTAATGTTTGTAAGGTATGAAAAGGAAAATTCCGCAGTCGTCGGCATTGTGGGAATGTGTATAACTGGCTGTCTTATGGAGTTGTGGGTAACTCTGTTTGCAGGACGTGGGAAAGCTGCACTTTAGCTTTTCCATGTGCTGTGAACAGAGTTATCCAT
>QXWV01000143.1 GCA_009911195.1 Lachnospiraceae bacterium
CGGAATAGCCTGTTATGCACATTTCCATAATGCTTGTCTTTTGGTTTTTGCTTCGGAATAGTGTGGTGCTGGCGGTCTATCTCTTGTTTTCGGTTGCTTGCTTCTTTACCGTACATGAGCATTCTCCACAGGCTGTAAACAGCAACATACCTGCACAAATCAATAATGCGCTAAGCATCCGTTTCATTTTTCATGTCCCTCCTTCAAAGCAAATTTTTTTACCTGCGCCTGAAGTTCTTCGGCTTCCCTTGCCAGAAGTACACTGGACTGGCTTGTTCCCCCTGCATTTTGCAGATTCCTGTCAGCAATATCGGAAATAGTCGCAATCCGCTCTTCCATACTAATTAGCGCATCCTCCTGCCCTTGCACTGCTGCCACCAGTTGGTCTGAAATTTCGCTAATTTCAGCAGAAACATCGGAAATAGCCCGCAATGATTCGGCTGTACTGTCATTTAGTTCCACGCCTGTCTGGATAACAGCCCTGGTATTTGCCACAACTTCTACTGCACTTTGCGCTGCCTGGGCGCTTTTGCCTGACAATTCCTTAACCTCTTCCGCCACAACGGCAAATCCCTTTCCTGCGCTTCCGGCACGTGCCGCTTCCACAGAAGCATTTAGGGCCAAAATACTGGTCTGGAAAGCAATATTGTCAATAGCCTTAGCAATACTTGTAATTTCCTGCGCATTGGCACTGATATCGTTCATCGCATTGGACAGGGCTGTCATCTGGGTATTTGCTTCCTGCACCTTTCTGGTAATTTCACCAGTCATAGTATGGGTCTGGTCGCTGCTCTTAATAACGCCAGCAAGCTGCTCTTTAACATGGGTCACTTCATCAACTAACGCCTCCGTTGCTTGATTTTGCTCCAAAGATGCCTGATGTAGCTGCCCTGATTGTCCACTCAGTTCTTCTGCCATACTGGCCAGGCGGGTTGCCGCTGCCCGGAAACCCATTATGGTCTCATTCATGGACTGGAGAATAGTTCCAAGGCTATTTTTAATCAGCGTGAAATCCCCTTTATACTCCACCTGAGGCCCAATCTGCAGATTACCATCAGCAACCCCGCTTAATACCTGATGGATATCCGATATGTATCGATTAATACTTCCCACCGTATCTGCTAATGTCCTGGTCATAACCTCCAGCTCATCCCCTGACCTGATATTTATCACCTCTGTATGCAAATCCCCGTTGGAAAGAGAAACCATCCGGGTTGTTACATTTTTTACCGGTTTAGAAATAGACCTGGCCATCCGGAGAATCACCAGAATAGAAATCACCAGCATAACCAGCGTACATATCCCTGCAACTATCATTGCCCCATTCATCAGATTATTATAGTCCGATTTTGGCACCTGAATAACCAAAGCCCACTGCGTGCCTCGGATGGGCGAAAAAGCAACCAGCATCTGCTGTCCGTCAATGGCATATTCTGTTGCTCCTGTTTCCCCTGTTGTCACACTTTTAATAGCTTCCTCATTTCCATCGCTAAGCTGCAGCAACGTACTTTTATCTTTCACCTTGGACTGGTCCGGATGACCCGTAACAATACCTTCACGGTTCACCATATAGGCCATTCCATTTTTTCCTATATTTATGCTGCTTAATACATCATTCAACACGTCATATTTATAGACACCTACTACATAACTAGCAGTCTCACCATCCTCCTTCACCGGCATACCCATAGTGATGCCCAGTTTATCCTGAAAAATGGTGCTTGCATAGGTGGTCAGATTATCCGTTTCCTTCAATAGTGCCAAAAAACTATCATCCAGGCTTTCCGGTGCACCATCTATTCCCTGCACCAGCCTCCCATCCAAGTCATATAGGGCAATCGTATGAAATTCATAAATCTCGGCTGCCTCTTCCAAAACAGCCGTCCAGCTATCTTTTTCCACCTCACCATCAGACTCAGAGGCCGTTACCCCTTCTCCTATTTCAACTATGCCCATCCTCGAATCACCGGCAATCATCATCATACGGTCTGCCAGCATGTGAATATTGGCTTCCACCGTCTTGGCTGACTGTCTAGCCATAGGCTGCAGACTATCCAACAAAATACTATTTGCTAAAGATTGCATGGAAAGTGCCATAATCACGCAACATACTGCTACCAATATCAAAATATTGAGCGTAGTATTCCTCAATATCCTTCCATTGAGACTCCTCCTCATTTTTCGGCTAAAACGGGAGTCTGACTGTTTAGTTCCCATTTTCACATCGCTCCTTTTCCTCAATATTCCTCTTAGACATAATAAAAGCCTACTTATTCTTACGGCAAGCTTCAAATAAATTCCATATACCGCAGATAACAGACTTTCTGATTTATCATATCACGAAGTTTCAAAAAATGGAAGCCTTTTCGCAAATTGTATAAACTTGTCAAGCCATGTCAAGGTTTTTATGATATGCTTGTTTTAGAAGATAAAGCAACATATTCCCAAGAGCAAGATATTTCAGCATGGAGGATAAAATGTCAGATAGCCGTTTATTTAAAATCTTATATAATCTTTTGGAAAAAGGAAATGCCACCGCCCCTGAATTAGCAGCCAAATTTGAAGTTTCTACCAGGACAATTTACCGCGACATAGAAGCATTAAGCAGCGCTGGTATTCCAGTCTATACTGAGCCGGGAAGAAATGGCGGAATATATTTATTGAATGATTTTGTTTTGGACAGGGCGCTATTATCGGAAAATGAAAGGCAGGAAGTGCTGGCAGCAATACAAAGCATATCCGCGACAGGCTATGCTTCCGGCAAAGAAACACTGACAAAGCTGTCCGCACTTTTTCATGTAGATATGGGAAATTGGCTAGAAGTGGATTTCGCGCGCTGGGGAAAATCCACATACGATAATGAGAAATTTGAAAAACTAAAGGATGCAGTTATTCACCATCAGGAAATAAAAATAGTTTATGAAAACACAAATGGCGAAAGAAGCGAACGCACCATCCAGCCATTAAAGTTATCCTATAAGTCGAAAGAATGGTATTTGAAAGCATTTTGCCTTAAAAGGCAGGATTTTCGCCTGTTTAAGTTAAACAGAATTTTAAGGCTGGAGCGATTAACGCAATCCTTTGTACCAAAGCCATACCCGGAATCAACCCCGGAAAACGGCTTTCATCAGCCATATCCTAGGATAGCCTTATTGTTTTCCAAAGAAATGGCATACCGTGTTTATGATGAATTCGACGAAACCCAGATTGAGCGCCAGGAAAATGGATGCCTAATCGCCTCCGCACATATGCCTGTGGATGCATGGCTTATCGGGTATCTGCTTTCCTTTGGGGCGCAAGTGGAAATCATTGAGCCTGAATATTTGAAGGGAACTTTGGCAGCGTGGGCAAAAGCAATTTATGAAAAAAATAAACCTTGACATAGGATGTCAAGATATGTGTGCTATATTAAATTCAATCGCTGGATAGCTATACAGCATGGACACATATTGAAGAAGCAGTCAATGTACATTTAAAATTGTGAAGGAGAAATCATATGGGTAGACCAACTACAAAGGCAGGCTTAATGGTCGCCGCAACCGACAACTACAAAAAACTGAATACTCTTATTTCTGGATTAACGGAAAAAGAATTATCCACTGCATTTAATTTTGCATATGACGAAAAAAAGAAAGAGGCTCATTGGAAACGCGATAAAAATCTTAGGGATATTCTCATTCATTTATATGAATGGCATCAGCTTTTGTTAAACTGGGTGCAATCAAACCAAAATGGGGAACAACAACCGTTCATTCCACAGCCGTACAATTGGAAGACATATGGCGATATGAATGTGGAGTTCTGGAAAAAACATCAAAACACCTCATTGGAAAAAGCAAAGGAAATGGTTGAAAGAACTCATAATGAGGTATTATGCCTGGCACAAACATTTTCCAATGAGGTGCTATTTACAAAAGGGGTATTCCAATGGGTGGGCGCAAGTCCGCTAGGGTCATATTTTGTCAGCGTTACATCCAGCCATTATGACTGGGCTATGAAAAAAATAAAAGCACATGTAAAAAATTGCAAAGAGCAATGAAACTAATAACAATAATCATACAATACCTTAAGTCTGCTGTTTCATTATGATGTCCATCCCTTCCATCCCCAGGGCTTTACATGAAGCTTTCCCGATTTGACCCGTTACCGTTACCATGATTTTGTTCCCATCCCTTCTTGCCGCCACTTTCATTACGCTGTTCCCTTGCAAGTCGGGAATCTCTGTATAAGCCATCTTTCCATCCTCCATCAATATGAGGTATAAGGTTACCCCTTCTACATACTCATAATCTGGACGCCTATGATTGTTGCCCATTGCAAGTATGCTGTTTTGCCTTACGAGCAATGGCATATGGAAATAATCATAGGTCTCCTTTTTCCATTCTCCCCCTTCCACCGTCTTATCCGTAAGAATATTATACCATTTTCCTTCCGGCACATAATATTCCACTTCTCCGGATTCTTTAAAAATAGGAGCCACCAGCAGTAAATCACCCAGCATATATTGCTTATCCAGCGTTTCGCATGCCCTGTCGCCCGGAAACTCCACAAACATAGGGCGCATCACCGGAATTCCCTTTTCATGGGAAATGGCTGCTTGTCTGTATAAATATGGCATTAATCTGCATTTTAGCTTTATGAATTTCTCCAGCACCATACAAGCCTCTTCATCAAACAGCCAGGGAACGCGGTAGGAAGAAGAACCATGCAGGCGGCTATGCGTGCTTAGAAGCCCAAACTGACACCATCTCTTATATATATCAGCAGTAGCCGTATTTTCAAACCCGCCCACATCATGACTCCAAAATCCAAAACCACCGCAGGAAAGGGATAAGCCGCTTCTTAGTGTTTCCGCCATGGATGGATAGCTTGCCGAACAGTCGCCACCCCAATGTACCGGAAACTGCTGTCCCCCTGCCGTTGCGGAGCGGGCAAACAGGACGGCATCCCCTCCCCCCCTCTCCTGTACCAGCAGTTCAAACACTGCCTTGTTATACAGGAAGGTATAATAATTGTGCATTTTTACCGGGTCCGAGCCGTCATAATATCCAATCTCTTTTACCGGTATCCGCTCTCCGAAGTCGGTTTTAAAGCAATCCACCCCCATATCCAACAAGGCTTTCAGCTTTCCCTGATACCACAGCACCGCCGCCGGGTTCGTAAAGTCCACCAGCCCCATTCCAGCCTGCCACATATCCGTCTGCCATATATCGCCATTTTCCTTTTTCAGCAGATATCCATTTTCCATCCCCTCCCTGAATAGAGGCGACTTCTGACCTATATATGGATTTATCCACACACAGATTTTCAATCCTTTATCATGATAGCGCCGCAGCATATCCTTGGGATTAGGGAACGTTTTTGAATCCCAGGTAAAATTACACCATTCATAGGCTTCCATCCAATAACAGTCGAAATGGAATACATGCAATGGGATATCCCTCTCTTCCATCCCCTGGATGAATCCACCAACCGTTTTTTCGTCATAATCAGTAGTAAATGAAGTGGTCAGCCACAGCCCAAAAGACCATGCAGGGGGCAGTGCCGGTTTTCCGGTCAGCTCTGTATACTTTTGAATTGTCCCTTTCGGCGTATGGCCATTGATTACATAATAATCCAGCCTTTCCCCTTCCACAGAAAACTGTACCCGTTCCACCTTTTCGCTGGCAATTTCATAAGATGCATCCCCTTCATTGTCCAAAAGCACCCCATATCCTTTATTGGTAATATAAAATGGGATATTCTTGTACGCAATTTCACTGGATGTACCGCCATCTTCGTTCCACATTTCCACAGTCTGCCCATTTTTGACAAAAGGCGTAAACCGTTCTCCCAGCCCATAAATATATTCGTCCACATCAATGGACAAGGCATCTACCATATATGTTTTGCCAAGGCCATTGTTTGTTATGCTGGCCATATTCCGAAAACCTGTATTCGTTAATTCCCTGTTTCCGTCCAAAAACCGGATACCCCAGGAATCAGGGCTTTTATTTATGACAGCTTTTGTACTTCCGGACTGATAAATAACAGCATTGGCCGTTTCCCTTATCTCAATATGAGGATTGGCCTGCCTTACTTCCACAAAAGGGCCTTTATAGGCAGTTCCCTCAAAATGCCGGATGGATACTTTGATAACATCTTCCATAGGGCTGGACAGCCGTACCGTCAACATGCCCAGATTTAAGCAGTCCCCCCTGTGGGCAACGTGCTTTGTCGGAGCATAGATAATCAGTTCATCCCCATTCCTCTTGCTGTCCGCATATTCTACCGCATAGAGCGGGGTCATTTCCTTCCTGATACACCAATATCCATTTGTGAATTTCATGGACATATCCCCCTCCTTAATCTATTCCCTTAACAGACAGCCCGGGTCTAAATCCTCAAGCCTGTTCACATATGCCCCTTCCGGCTTAGAAACCCGGTAGCTCACCGAAAGCAAAGGGTCTCCTGTTTCTTCCATCCAGTTTTCAAGGCGCAGGCGCAAATCCGTATAAACATCCTTGTAATCCGGATTTCCAATCAGATTTTCCCTTTCTGCCGGGTCTATGTATAGGTCAAATAACATTTCCCTTGCCCTGGATTTCCGCAGCAGCCCGCTGTCAATCAGCAGCGTTTTGCAGGAAGATTCATCTATATTGGCAGGAACATGGCCGTCATGGAAATCATAATACCTTATCAGCTTGTGCCGTTTTGTACGGATACACCTCATAGGCTCATAGGCCGCATGATAAGTAACCTCGGAAAAGACTTCGTCATTGATTTCCAGTTCCGGTTTCACAAAAATCCCCGCGAAAGATTTCCCTTGAAGATAATCCGGTTTTTCCAGGCCATTCATCTCGCATAAAGTAGGGAATACGTCGATATGGGATAATAAACTGTCACAAGCTTTTCCGGCAGCAGGATTCCCTTTATATTTCATAATCAACGAAACCCCTGTTCCCGTGTCATAACAATTGCATTTCATAAACGGAAATGCAATGCCGTGGTCTGTGGTAAAAATAATGATGGTATTCTCTTCCATCCCGGATTTTTCCAGCGCCGTTAAGACTTCTCCCACGCATTCATCGGCAATCTGGGCAGAACGCATATAGGCTGCCATATCTTTCCTGTTTTCCTTTGTATCCGCCACAGTAAACGGCGGCGTCACATAATCCGGGTTAAAATAATCCTCCGCATCTTCCGGATATGCCCTATGGGTATGGATAAAACCTACCGACAGGAAAAACGGCTTATCCCCCTTGTATGTTTTCAGAAAATCCGATGCATGGCCACAAGCGCCTTTATCTCTGCCCATGAAGTCAGATTCCTCGCAATCGGCTTCGTAAACCTCGTCATAGCCTATCATTCCCGCTTCCGGGGCTTCATGCTGTACCCCTGACAGACAGGTATGGTATCCTTGTTTTTTTAAATAAACCGCCAAATGCTTACCATAATCATCCATCTGGAATCCCCGCTGTGCCAGCCCGAGCATATTGGAACTGTGGGGAGCCATGCCACTTAAAAGCCCTACCCTGCTTGGCGAGCATGTGGGTGCCGCACAATGGACATTACGGAACAAAGTTCCCTCCCTGGCCAGCCTCATAATATTAGGCGTTTTTACATTTACCCCATAAGGCTCCAGATAGCGGCCGCTGTCATGGGTATGGATATATAAAATATTTCTTTTCATAAATTACCTCATTTCTGCGCTGCATTAATTCCCAAATCTATAAATGGTTTTCAAGTTTGTGGATGCAGCGCCGGCACAAACTTAATTTTGACTCCCCCAATTATCCTTTTACTGCCCCTGCGGACACTCCGCCAACTATATATTTTTGCCCAAAAATGAAGATGATGAGCACAGGGAAGGCCGTTAACACAATGTCGGCGCTAACCAGATTCCAGCTTTGTTCAAACTGTCCGAAAAAGTTATAGACGGCCAATGTCATAGGCCACTTATCCGAATTATTCATAAAATATAGCGGCATGGAAAAATCATTCCAAATGGACATAAAATTCAAAATGCCAACCGTTACAATAACCGGCTTTATCAAAGGCAGAATCACCCGGATAAAAAGCTGCCCTGCAGATGCCCCGTCAATGACGGCAGCTTCATCTATCTCCCTGGGAACGGTTTCGATAAAGCCAAACATAAGAAACAGGGCCAACGGAATATTGATAGCCGCATAGAGGAAAATCAGCCCATAGCGCGTATTTACCAAAGATAACCCTTTCATAATCTTCATAAGGGCTACATTATTCAGAGGCATCGCAATCCCCAACACTATAAAGTAATATAAGACTTTATGCAAAGAAGAGCGATTCCTTGACAGGACATAGGACGCTGCGGATACTACAAATACAATTAAAATAACACTAAATCCCGCATAAACTGTGCTGTTTAAAAAAGACGTGAAAAGTTTTCCCCTTTCTATTACTACAGCATAATTTTCAAACATAATTTTTTTCGGCAGGGAAAGGTCCATAATCACGGATTCTTTCTGGGATTTGAACGAATTGAGGAGTACAACCAGCATTGGAAGCAAAACGGTAAGGCTTGCAACCCATGCAGCTAAATTCATAAAAATGGCAGATGGTTTTATTTTCTTCATTGTTCAACCTCACCCCTGTTCATAACTTTTAATATAAAATAGGAAATTGACATAATAAATATAAAAAGCAGGCTGGAAAGCGTAGTTCCCATAGCATAATTCCCTTTGGAAAATTCACTGTACACTGCCGTATTAATTACCCCCGTAGCATTTCCTGGTCCACCATTGGTTAAGCTATAAACCAAATCGAACACCCTGAACCCATATGTAATGTTCAAAACTGTCACATTCATTATGACTGGCTTTAACAATGGCAATGTAATATATTTGAATTTCTCAATAAAACTGGCCCCGTCGATGGATGCCGCTTCATAATAGGTGGGGGAAATAGCATTTAGCCCGGCAATGACTACCATCATTACATACCCGCTCCCCTTCCACGCATCCACTGCCAAAACAGATTTAAAAGCAAAATCCAGGTCGCCCAGCCAGTTCTGTGCAAGGAAGTCAAAACCAATAGCATTTAAAGTGATATTGATAAACCCTCTGCTGGGATGAAACAAGTTCTTAAACACAAGGCCAATAATCAAAAAAGACATTACCTGGGGAAGAAATATCAACATCCTGTGTACATTTTTCCCCCATATTTTCTTACTGGTAAGAAGCATGGCCAGGGCTATTCCAAGGGTTGTTTTGGAAATGGAGCTTACCAAAGTGAAAACAAAGGTATTTTTTATAAAAGTTCCGTAATTGCTGTTTGCATAGAATATATTTTTATAATTTTCCAATCCAACAAAATTTACTTCCGGGCTGTATGCATTCCAATCCGTAAACGAATATCCAATTCCCATAATTCCGGGCAGGAAAAAAAGCACTACATAAAACAACAAAGCCCCTGTTACAAACCATGTAGGGTATATTTTTTTTGCAGCCATTGTCCGTTCCTCCTCTCTTTACAGGCATAAATCCCTATATTATTCCCAAGCTTCATCCTTTTGCAGTTTCGCCTGTTCTGCCCTTCTTTGGGAAATATTTTCCATTATCTGCTCCGGTGTCATAGCCCCCGTATACATCGCTTCGATATCTTTTCCAATATCCATGAATTGGGGGTCGATATATTTTACCCCAACCTGAAGGACTGTTTCCGCATCCAGGGAGTTGATATATTCGTTGATTTCTGCCGGGTATTCCGGTGTAATTTCAGGCCAGCAAAGCCCCATTTCTTCTGGATTATTATCCTGTCTGTACTGCAAATTATCAGGCTGTGCCAGGAAACGGAAAAATTCAAGAGCTTCCTCAACATGTTCGCTTTTTGAATTTATAAAATACGCTGCGCTGGACGCATTAATCCCCAAAACATTGCTGTCACCAAAGGGAATCAGAAAAATTCCTACGTTCCCTTCCATTTCCGGATAGTTTTCCGCAATACTGGAGCCAAACCCCTGGGATGCTATGGTCATTGCCACACGCCCTTCCCCAAATTCCGTCTTGTCGGATTCCGCCGTATTGCTTAAATAATCTTCTCCATAAAACCCAAGTTCGGCGAATTCATTCATTTGTTCTAATACCGTAACCATCATGTCCACATCTTTAATATCCTTTTCATTATTATTTAATGCATCATATAGCCCCGGTTCCAGCCTTTCATAGTAGCCCCCTGTTACGCATAAGGGAACTGCCTGATGCCATGCGCTTTGCGTCGCTTCAAAAATAGGCGTTATTCCGGCATCCTTGATTGTCTGGCACACTTCTTTGAATTCTTCGTAAGTTGTGGGCGGCTTCAGGTTTAGCTCGGCGAAAATCTTTTTATTGTAATTGTAAAAATTCAGCTTAGGCTCTGCGAACCGGATACCATATACTTTTCCATCATAGGTGACACATTCCTTGGCATAATCTGCCATCCGCCCAACGAATTCCTCGCCGCTCAAATCGACTACGTTTTCATCCGGGCGTATTCGGGCATATAGGCTTAAGGGGTCGGCATCCACGCAAAAAATATCCGGCGCTTCTCCTGAATCCAGTTTAACTTTCAGCAAATCCCTCCATTGGGCATCCGGCGATATCTGGAAATCCACCTTAACCCCTGTTTTTTCTTCATACTGCTTTGCAAGCTCCTGCACCACTCCGCAGGACGGAAGGCCGGACTGATGGGAGCCAAAGGTTAACGTAACCCTTTTTGCTTCCGCATCTTTTACATTTTCTTCCCCCTGGCTGCTGCCGCAGCCTGACAGGCTGCCAATTGCTATTGCCGCAGCCATACATATGGCAGCCTTTTGCAGCAGTTTAGATTTTTTTAAAACCTGTTTATTTTTCTTCATATCTTATTCCTCCTTGATTTTCCTCTTCATTTTTCGTACAATGTTTTGTATACTTTTGCTGTATATTCATACTATAATAAATTTATTTCAAACGGAATGCCTATACTTGTTTTCCCACTTGTACTTTTTTGTCGGCATTTTTATGGGGGTTGCAATGAAAACCAGAATACGCACTTTACAAAAAGCCTTACCCTATTACTACTTTCTCGTATTGTTTCTTACTTTTGCCATATTGGTATCCTCTTTTTGCGTATATTATCTGAAAAATATGAGAGCCATTGAATATGCGAATTTAAAAAATATTTCTAAATCTGTGACTGCTTCTTTAGAACAGGAAATCACTTCCATGTCCGCGGTATCCATGAATATTATATATTCCAATTCCATTCATTCCGGTATCGCTTATCTGGCAGAAACAAACCACTCTTTCCAGGAAATTTATGCCAGAAAACAGGAAATCTTTAACAATATGTTTGACTTCATCGGGCTGCAGCCGGATATTTCCCAGGTAAACATATACCCAAAAAACGAAAAAGCAGTCGGTACGGGATTTTACACCTTTCAAAAAGACATGAAGCTCTCTGCCAGGCCCTGGTATGAGGATGCCGTAAAGAAAAACGGAAGCCGCTACATGACAGCCCCGGCCCCCCTTTCCCATTATATGTCTCCCTCCCCCTTTTCCGTGGATATGGACTATATTGCTTTTGTCCGGCTGTATTATGACAACGCACATCAAATTGAAGGCGCTGTGGAGGTGCTTCAAAGCTGCTCTCATTTTTTTTCAAATATAGATGAAACTATCCTTATCAATAACAATATCAGCATTTCTATTATAGATAATGAGGGTCAAATGGTCTATCCGTTCAATGCACCGGATAATTCTAGCTCAATATGCTTTTGGCAGAATTTTACCCAAAATTCCCTGTCCTCCGGTATTGTTTATCTCATGGAGGATAATAACGGCAAAAAGAATGCCGTCATCCAGGCCACCATTCCTTCCGTAGGCTGGAACATCTATATTTCCGAGCCTGATTCTGTCATATCAGGCACTTTGGCCAAATCCGTCCTGTTTTTCATATTTATTTTAATATTGATTTTAATCCTGACCCTTGGCATTTGTTTTATGATATCCAACCGGATATTGTTCCCCCTACATCAGCTACAGGAAACCTTTGAATCCATCCATTTGGATAATCTCCTGTCCTCCAATGATTCACCCAAGCTCCCTGATAGCCATTATGCGGAAATCAATGCATTGATTGATGCATTTGACCATATGTATGCCAAACTGAACCATTCCACTACCCTGATGCTCCAGTCAAGGGAAGAGGAAATCAAAGCCAAAGAAATAGCCACGCAATCGTTGATGAAGCCCCATTTTTTATATAATAACCTGGCCACTATCGGCATCATGGCGGAAGAAAATATGAACCGGGAAATTATCACATTAACCGAAAATCTGAGCGATTACCTAAGATACACTTCCACAGCTTCTGCCAGCTATGTATCCATAAAGGATGAATTTTTCTATACGCAGAAATATCTGCTCTGTATGGAAGCACGATATAAGGACCGGCTCTTCTATTCCTTTTCCTTTGGCCATACAAAGCAGGGTATTATCGTGCCTAAACTCATAGTACAGCCTCTTGTAGAAAATGCCCTGAAATATGCTTTTTACAAAACTCCGCCATGGATTCTATCGATTTCAAGCTATCAGGATGATAGCCATTGGTATATTTCCGTGCAGGATAATGGAGTTGGCTTTTCCGATGAAATGAAAAAAGAGGTTTTTTCCTCTTTGGAAAAATTAAAAAGTACGCGTGATGTTTCCCGGTTAAAAATAGGTGGTATGGGATTGGCCAATGTATATTTACGGCTTCTGCTTATGTATGGAGACAGCGTTATCTTCCAAATCCAAAACAATGACGCCGATGGGGCATGCGTAACAATAGGAGGTAATTTGCAATATGAAGACAACACCGCAGGAATATAAAGCAATCGTAGTGGAGGATGAATTTCTCTTAAGTAAAAATATTATAAAAAAGGTAAATGATTCCGATTTGAATTTTCAGGTCATCGCGTCTGCGGAAGACGGGGAATCCGCTTTAAATTTAATCGAAAAGCATATGCCCCACCTGGTAATTACCGATGTTAAAATGCCCGTTATGGACGGATTGGAGTTATGTAAAGAGCTACACTCCTTCTATCCTGCTATCCAGGTACTCATTGTCAGCGGCTATAATGAATTTGAACTGGCCCAAAGGGCTATAGAATATGGCGTAAAGGGATTTCTTTTAAAGCCCTTGTCCTCCTCCAAATTAGAAGAAGCCCTAAGAAAAATAAAAATTACTTTGGATGGAAAAAAAGATGAAATATCGGCCTTCGGACAAAAGAATCTGCAAATTATGAGCAAGGAGCAGATTGCCGACTGTGTGGAACAATATTTAAAAGAGAATTTTTCCAAGCAGATTTCTTTAAAAGATATTTCGGAAAAAATGGGGTTTTCCGCCGATTATCTTAGCCATTTATATAAAAAGCAGAAAAACTCTTCCCCCATCAAATACCTTACTTCCCTCCGAATTAACCATGCAAAGCATCTTTTGGCCAATTATCCTGATTTGGATATGGAGACTATAGGCGAAATGTCTGGATATCCGGACCCTGCTTATTTCAGCAAGGCATTTAAAAAGCAGACAGGGGTTTATCCCAGTCAATTTGTTAAGGGGAATGGGTAGAATGCATTCCTCTTATGTTTATAATAATGAAATCTTCAAAAAATGTTGTACGTTTGAAAAATCTTGGCTATAATTGATACAGTGAAAGTTAATAACAAATATATCCGAAATGAGGATTCCTATGATTAAAGATTTTATTGTAGGCCGTTATCGTGGCCTTCAAAACCTCACCTTAAAAGATTTGAACCAGATTAACATTTTTGTCGGACCAAATAATTGCGGAAAAACTTCCATATTGGAAGCAATTATTCTTTCCGGCCTGTTCGATGATGTTGATTTATTGGTCGATGCTTTAATATCCAGATACCATGGTTTTTCCCCCGAATATTTTGAATCCCTCTTTTCTATTGGAGACCAACCAGTTATCTGCCTCAAATCCAGAATGGATGATTCCAATAATATGCTTCATACACATTTAACGTATAGCAAGGAACAGCTTATTGGCAAAGATGAAGCCGCCAGCCGCTTAAGTTCATTTGAGCTGCGTTTTCTATATAGATATGATGGTAAAAATGAGGAGAAGCGGGACCGATTTTTAGTCCGTTTTGAAGAAGAAAACGATAGCTTTAAAATAGGCGTGGGAAAATCCCCAAATAATATCTTAGATTTGCATATACCATGTAAGTTTATATCGTTTTCAAGATTTGACCGCTCATCGCGTCTTATGGTTGATATAGACAGAATTCTAGATATGAATTTACGTCATGAATTAATTGGCATATTGAAAATATTTGATGAACAAATTAATAATTTTGAAATTATAGGCAAAGACAGAACTATCAAATTATTTAAAAACAATCAGGATACTCCTTTAACCTTAAACGATTATGGAAACGGAATGTATAAAGCCTTTTTTATTGCCACCTCAGCTTTATTGGCAAAAAATGGCATTTTATTAGTCGATGAAATAGAAGCAGGCATTCACAGCAAAGCTTTAAAAAATTTTATAGGGAAGCTTATAAATGTGTGTACATCAAATAATGTACAGATTTTTCTGACTACACATAGCTTAGAAACTATTGACATCATTTTAGATGATTGCCCAGACAGATTAAATGACATATCAATATACCATATCCGTAATCAGGAAAATCAGACATTAGCTAAACACTATAACGGAGAAAGATTACTTACTTTACGAAATGAGATAGGATTTGATGTACGATGATTGTGAATAAATACTATATTTTAATTGCAGAAGGAATTACTGACTGTTCGTTTCTCGAAGCTGTCCTCGAAAAATATCTTGGTTTTGAACCATTTCATAATGTCAGGGAGCTGCCCTTGTTGTTTTCGGAAATGGTTGGGAAATACCCTACCATTTCTGGAAGTCTGCAAAGGCAGGACAGCCCAACATTTTATTATAAGGATAGCATCGGAATAGCCATTAAGCAAGCAGGCGGCTGTAGTAAAATCCCTGCTAAAATCAGTTTGTTAGCTGAACTTATTGATAAACAGGAAGCATATGAAAGCTTTGGTGGTTTCCTCATATTCTGCGATACCGATTTGCATACAAAAAATGAAATCGAAAAAGAATTCATCCAGAAGTTTCAGGCTGATAATATATCTTATGAAAAAGGTCACATCAAACTATATGAAAAAGAGATAATTTGCAAATTGTATCTTTTTCCTTCATCAGGAACAGGAGCAATAGAAAAACTATTGTTAGAATGCACCAATCTTACATACGGCACTCTGCATCAAGATGCCCAGGACTTCAGAAATAAAATAATGTCAGAGCAACACGAAAATCTCCGAAAAAAATGTTGGGCAAAAAAGGAAGAAATACAAAAGTTCTATGCTGACAAAGTTCAATTTGGCGCTGTCTCCGCAGTTCTAAAACCTGACAAGCCTGTTCGTTTTGCTATTAAGGACAATTTGATTAAACCTGAATTTTTAGATTTATATATGAAATTGCCAGAATTTAATAATTTACATAGTTTCTTATCGGATAATCTTATTTAACTTATTTATTACTCTTCTTTTTCCAAAAAGAACTTGAACCGGCCCATACCAGTTCAAGTTCTTTCCATTGCCTTTAATATCCCAAGCCTACTTCAGCACCCGGTACACCTTCGTTTCATAAGCCGCCAACGCCACATTCCCCTGCACCGATTCCTTGGTATCCATGTCTTCGCAAGGGGCTTTCAAACAGATTTCCTGTTCTTTTGCCAGATAATTCAGCACAAACAGATAAGTTTTCCCATCCTTTTCCTTTACGCTAATTTCGCAGCCTTCCGGAGTCTCCACTACTTCTTTCCAAGGATTCAGGATTCCCGTATAAGCCATGAATGCTTTGACATTTTCCCTGGTGAATGTTCCTCCGAAATGGAGCACCTTTCCTTTCCCAAAAGTATTTTCGATTAAAGATGGCCTTCCCTCATAATAATCGGATGTATATCTGGCCAGCACTTTTGCATTTTCGCCTACAGGCTCCAGGATATCGCTAAAAATACCTGTCTCCAGCCGGTTGCCATCCCAATCCATGGAAACTGCATCATCAGCAGGCCCTACAAAAGTAAACTCTTTTACATCGCTTCCTGTCAGCTTGGCCAAAAGCCCCGGCATCGGTGTCATCGTGCATTTTCCGTTTTCATCTTTCATCCCTGTCCTGGCCCCCAGGATTAAGAATCCTCCCTGCTCTACATATTCTTTCAGCACCGCTGCCTTCTTTTCCGACAGCAAAATCCCATGGGGATAAATCAACACCGGATACTGAGCCAGTTCACAAGCCTCTGTCTCCTCCAGCAGATATACATAATCCATAGGCGTATGCTGCAATTGGGAGGCGGTAAAAATTTCCTCCTCGCTGGCCCAGGTCAGTCTCTGATGCCATACATCTACCTGGGAATCCCATATATTGCTGTAATCCTGCACCACGGCAAAAGCCGCCTTATAATCAGCACCTACTGTATCCCCAATGGCCTGTACCCTCTTATAAATTTGCCCGATTTCCTGTAATTTCCGGTTATCCCTGTTATCATAATCCAAAATTCCATGCCAGTAAATCTCCGTTCCCATCGTGCAGGTCCGCCACCGGAAAAAGCTGACATAGTCCGCTCCGTGTGCAATGCTCTGCATTGCCCAAAGCATCATCTGGCCTGGTTTCGGCGCAGGCGCTTCCATCCGTGTATTCCAGCCGTTTGCCCCTGACTGCTGCTCCATAATCCCGAAATGCGGGCAAATCGAGCGTACCTGAGCCAGCTTGTCGCTCCACCTTCTGTCATTCAAATGCTTTACATGCTTCGGGTCTTCCGATAAGCAATAGGCAAAATTCGGATAGGAATCATAAGTATACACATCCAGGGCCTCATCTGTCATTTTATGGTTATCCAGATTACGGAACATACCATTGGTAGTGATGAAATCCCCTTCTTTTATATATTTTTTCAGGATGTCGCTCTGCATCTGGCAGAAGCTAATGGCACTTTCCGATACAAACCGGATATAGTCCAGCGTCTGGTGCGGGTTTGTGGAATTATGTATTGTAGGGCGGGGCACATAAACCTCTTCCCAATCCGTATATTCCTGATTCCAGAATACCGCCCCCCAGGCATTATTCAATGTCTCCAGATTCCCATATTTTCCCTGCAGGAATTTCCGGAAAGCCGCCGTATCGCTGTCCGAATAAAATTCATCCACTTCACAGTTGATTTCATTGTCAATCTGCCACCCTATTACATTAGGGTGTTTGGCGTAATGCTCCCCGAATTTTTCTACAATCCTCCTGCAAAGTTCCCGGTATACCGGAGAATTATAGTTATAGTGCCGGCGCATGCCATGGCGGAATTTCACCCCATCCATCCGGCAGTTTAATACCTCCGGGTATTTATTGGTCAGCCAGGCTGGCGGTGTGGCAGTAGGCGTGCCGAAAATTACTTTCATGGGCGTTTCCTTCACCACATCCAAAAAAGAGTCAAAAAATTCATAAGTAAACTCCCCTTCCCTTGGCTCCACTTTGCTCCAGGCAAATTCGCCGATGCGGATTGTAGTTATCCCACAGGCAAGCATCCGCTGCAAATCTTCCCTCCAAAGGCTTTTATCCCAATGCTCCGGATAATAGCATGTACCAAGCGCCATTTTTTCCCATTGATAATTTTGTTTTTTCCTCATGATACTCCTCCGTTTCTTTCTACGTAAAATCTAAACAAATCTTCTCACAGCCCTACCTTTTAAATGTTATGACGGGCTAATAAACCGCAGGGATAGAAAAACTAACCCTTGTTCCTTCCCCTTTCTTCCCCTCAATCTGCAGCAGGCTTCCTTCCCCATAACATAACAGCAGCCTCCTATATACGTTTTTAAGCCCAATGGACTTTTTCGTGTCATTTTCCCGGCATTTCTGGTAAAGGAAAAAAATTTCCTTTTCATCCATCCCCACGCCGTCATCTTCTATGACAAAAAATAACCGTTCATCCTGTATCTGAATGGAAATATTCAGCATCCCTTTCCCTATTTTGGGCTCCAACCCGTGAATAATGGCATTTTCAATCAAAGGCTGGAGGATGAAGTTAGACACCTGGCATTCCAGCGTTTCCTGGTCAACTTCATAGCGGACCGAAACCTTTTCCCCAAACCGCTCCTTTTGGATAAACAGATAGTCCTTCACCGTTTTCATTTCCTCTTCTAAAGAAATGAAGCTTTCTTTTTGGATGGTAGCCCGCAGCAGCTCCGCCAAAGCTATGGTCATCTCCGAGATATCCATATCCCCTTTTTCCAAGGCCATCCAGCTAATCGTATCCAACGCATTATAGAGAAAATGGGGATTAATCTGCATCTGCAAAAACTCCAATTCCGCCTGCTTCTGGGTCAATTCCATTTTGTATACTTTTTCGATTAAAGTCTCGATATTTTCCGCCATTTTATTATATTCCGTGCCAATCATACCGATTTCATCTTTTGTTACCACCTTTACCCTAGGGTATTTGTCATCTTTCCCCAACGTTTTCATACTTTTAACCAGTTCCTGGGTAGGTTGTGTAATCCGGGAAGTGGCCAGCCGGATGCAGAAAAAGCTAATAACCAGGACAACCAGCACAACCCCTACAGTAATCCATAAAAAAAGCTCCAATCTCCGGTTGAACTCTCTGGTGGAAACCGTCTGCACCAGTACCCAGCCATTAGGCATCCGGCTTCCTACGTAGTAAAAAGCCTGGGTATTGCTCAGCATATCATATCTGGCCCTTCCAAACTCCCGCAAGGATTCCACATCCAAAGGAAACTCTTTCCCCAAAAATTCCTCCCTGTTGGTTACGGTAATAATCCCTTTTTCATCCACCAGATAAGAAGCCCCTGAGTATTCCTGGGAAATGTCTTTTAGTATTTCCCCGAAATACGAGTTTTCATATATAATATTAATGTATCCGATGGGCTGCATTGTATTTAAATCCAGAATCGCTTTGGCCGAACAAATCCTGCCCTCATCCCCGGCCAGCCCCCACAAGGTAGTGCCATTCGCTTCATAAATTTCCTCTTCCGTAAAACCAAACAGTGTGCCTCCGATTTCCATCTTTTTCACCGAGGACTCCGTTCCGTCCAGGGAAATTACGCTAACGGAAACCACATAAGACGCATAGAGGGCTTCCACTGCCAATTCCCTTTCGATAAGCCTTTGGCATTGCTGTAAACGATAGCTGTCCATCCCTCTTTGATTAATGCTCCGCAGCTGGTTCTGTATTGTCTGGCTGGAAAGGGTCTTCACATGGATATCTTCTATTTTCTGTATATTATTTTCCAGGTTATTTGTTGTCTGCCTGTTTACATCCTGCAAATAAGTTTGGGAAAGGGAACTATATCCGTACCAAAATATCATCATAAACAGGGCAATCAGACCCATTCCCATGAGACCAATTAATATGGTGAAAATATACATCATTTTCCCTCTTATGCTGCCTGATATTTTCCTCTTCATGAAGCCTCCTGTTCCAGTTTGCTGCCCCCTTATTTCACATGCCCAAAGCTTATAAACCTTTGTGAATCGGCTTATTTTCCCAGATGCCCAAAGCGATTGAAGGGGCTATGTTTCCCCATCCTCCGTCATTTCCAGTATTTCCTTTATCCGGTAATGTTTCATCTCTTCTTTCTTCCGGAATTCCGCCGGGCTACATCCAAAAGCTTTTTTGAATACCTGCCCAAAATATTTCTGGTCACGAAATCCTATCTGGTCTCCAATCAGGCTGACTTTCATATGCCCCTGCATCAAAAGCTCCACCGCTGCTGCCAAGCGGATACTGTTCAAAATAATGCTAAAGGAGTATCCGGTTTCTTTTTTCAGCATTCTGGACAGATATCCAACAGAAAAATGGTATTTCTCCGCCAGGGAATTCAGCGATAGACCCTGGGCATAATTTTGCGCCATATCCAACAGGATATCCATAGCCTGCCTGTTAACACCCCGGAAATTCCATTCCATCTGCTCCGCGAAGTTCACAGAACCCGAAGCTGCCTCATACTGCCGCACGGCCATTTCCTTATACCGTTTCTGTTCCAGCCGCATTTTTACCCGCTCCACCGTATTCAGTATATCTTTTGGGCGCAGCGGTTTTAGCATATAGTCAAACACTTCATTGCGCAGCGCCCTCTGCGCATATTCAAAATCCGAAAAGCCGGTCAACAGGATTACTGCCGTGTCCATAGCATACTTTTTAATATGCTCCGCCAAATCCAGCCCGGTCAACCCTGGCATCTTGATATCGCTGATGATAATATCTATCTCTTCATTTTTCAGAACCTCTATGGCTTCTATGCCGTTTTCCGCCTGATACACTTCATGGATGCCAATATCCTCCCAAGGGAGGGATATCAGCCCTTTCCGTATTCGTTGTTCATCGTCAGCAATCAATAATTTCATTTTTGTCTATCCTTCACCCTTTGACAGCCCCGGCCACCATACCTTCCATGATGTGTTTATGAAGCCAGATATATACAATGATGCTCGGTATAATAGTAATGATTACCGCCGCAATTTCTACTACATAATTCGTTGTATACTGCCCCTGGAATTCCGTCAGCCCCACGGGCAGCGTCATTTTTGACGAGTCCGTCAGGAAAATCTGGGGTAGGAGCAAATCATTCCAAATATTGATAAAAGTAACTACCGCCACTGTTACAATGGAGGATTGGGAAATCGGCATGATAATTTTAAAGAAAATCTGGTAGATATTGCACCCATCCATTACCGCAGCCTCTTCCATTTCCTTCGGCAAAGCCCCCATAAAACCGCTCATAATGAAAATAGCCATTGGAAAAGAGATTCCTATATGGGGGATAATGACTGCCAAATGGGTATTCAAAAGGTGCATTTTATTAAACATGGAAAAAAGCGGCACAATCATAGCGTATACCGGAATCATCATTCCCAGAAGAAAAACTTGCAAAGCCACTTTTGACAGCTTCCACTGCATCCGCATAATCGCATAGGAAACCATACTGCTTAAAAGTACTGCAACTACTACTGCCGATACTGCAATGATAACAGAATTTCCAAAATATTGCAAAATATGCCCTTCCGTTATAGCCTGCATATAATTCACCAGGCTGAAGCTTTCCGGAAGCCCCCATGGGTTGGAATAAAGTTCGCTGTTACTTTTAAAAGAACTCAAAAAGAGCCATAACAAAGGATACAAACATAAAATTGTAAAAAAAGTAAGAACTACATATTTAAGAACAAGAAAAACTCTTTCTTTGATAGATATTTTCATTCTTTACCTCATTTCTGCGCAGCCTTACGCCATTGTATAATATTTTTCAATATCCTCTAAAATTCCACCTGTTCTGTGCGGAATACAAAGTTTGACAGCAGAACGGAACACATGCACAAAACCAGCAGGATTACACCGATTGCTGCGGAATATCCATATTTCAGAGTACGGAAACCCTGATAGAACATATAGGTGGACATCAGTTCCGTTGCATGGTTCGGTCCCCCTCCGGTCATAACCGCCACCAAATCATAATATTTTAAAGAACCTGTAATAATCAATACAGCATCTACCTTCAAGATTGGTTTTATCAGGGGGAAAGTAATGGATTTAAACTGTACCCATTTGCTTGCCCCGTCAATTTCCGCGGCTTCATAATAAGAAAGAGGAATATTTTTCATCGCCGCAATCTGGATTACCATATGGTATCCTACAAACTGCCACATAACCACGATAATAATACAAAACAACGCCAAATTTTTATCGGCCAGCCAGACATGCTGTAAACTTTCCAGTCCGATAATTTCCAAGAACTTATTAATTAGCCCGAACTCGGAATTGTAGACAAAAGTCCATGTAAGGCCCACTGCTACGCCGCAGATTACGCTGGGGAGGAAAAACACTGTCTGGAAAAAATGGCTTCCTTTTATTTTCTGGAACAAAATATTTCCAAACAACAGCGCCAGCGGCAAATGGGCAATCAATGAGCCAATTACCATAAGAATATTATTTCTTAAAGCCCCAGTAAAAGTTTTATCCTTAAACAGATTTATGTAATTTTTTACCCCTGCAAACTTGCTGGGGCTCATTAAGTCCGTTTGCAGAAAACTTACGTATATGTTATAGCCAATCGGCACAAGGACGAAAATGGCGTATATGATAAAGGCCGGCAAAACAAAGACGGCAATGCTTTTCTTATTTCCAAGAACCTTATTCATGACATTCCTCCTGCTTTTATATCCATAATATTTCGCCTGTTTTATAAAAAGAGGCAGCCCTTACAGCCAATGTCATTTAGTTAACGATGGCGGACGCCGTGAGGGAAATAAAATGCTCCGTCGCCACGCTCCCGCTCCAAAAA
>QXWV01000144.1 GCA_009911195.1 Lachnospiraceae bacterium
AAGTGCCGACGCTTTTTAAGGGGCTTCTTAAGCATTTTATTTCCCTCACGGCTGGGCCAAGGTGCTAACTAAATGACATTTCCCTTACAGCGCCCCTCTTTTTTTTAACCGTATACCGGCTGCGGCGTTTCACACATTTTACCTGTCAGCATTGTCCTCTGCAAACTGCTGCAAAGCATCAAAAGCTGTCTGCGCATCCTCGCCTCCCAATACCGCTACACATGTATTGTTAAATTCAACGCCTTCCCCTGCACCAAACTGCCTATCCCACCAAGGGGTTAACCCTACTTGGGAATTGGAAATTGTAAGGATATCCGTCATAAGGGAAGAAAGCTTGGACTCATCAATATCATAATTCCCTGCCGGAATTCTGCCACAGTCATATAAAAGCATATCTTCGCTTTCCTGGGAAGTCCAATATTTCAAGAATGCCACTGCTGCATCCCGATTTTTGCAAGTTTCCGAAACAGCAAAGCTAGTATCTATAGAACCTACAGAAATATTGTTATATTGTGCATCATAAGCCGGAAGGACAAATGCCCCTGCATTTTCACCGATATCGCTGAGTTCTATATTGGCCGCTTCCCATGCGCCCATAAAATACATTGCCGTTTTCCCTGCAAAAAACTGTTCCTTGGATTCTTCCGGCCCCATGCCTATATATCCATCCTGGAAAAAGCCTTTGTCTGCCATAGCTTTTACTTCCTGTGCTGCTTTTACATGGGTTGCATTGTTCCATTTTTCCTTTCCATCACAAATGTCTTTAAACATTTTATCCCCTGCCATGCCCCCTGCTATTTGCTGTACGAACTGAGCCGGAATCCATGCATCCGTTCCGCACATTGCCATAGGCGTTATTCCTTTATCCTTCAAAGTTTGGCATACATTGAGGAATTCCTCGTAGGTAGCAGGCACTGCAACTCCATTATCCTCAAAAATCTGTTTGTTATAAAACATAACACATAAAGATTTCTGGGTGGGCACACCGTAATTTTTCCCATCATAAGCTACCAAATCCAACGTTCCATCTGCAAAAGAATTTTTCCATTCTTCATCTTCGTTCAGGTAAGAAGTGATATCCACCACTTTACCGCCTTCCACAAACGGCTGCAAATAAGATAATTCCCAGGTAAAGAAAATATCCGGCACCGCATTGGAAGCCATCAAAGTTGTCAATTTCGTTTTATACTGCTCGTTTTCATAAAAATCAATTTTAACTGTTACTCCGTACTCGTTATTCTCAGAAAATTTTTCCGCAACCGCATTATAGTAATCTATGTAAGAATCCGCTTCCGTGCCTACACACATTACCGTAAGCGTTTCGCCGCCTTTGCTGCTTTCTCCCCCAGCCTGGGCGGCCACCTCTTCGTTCCCTCCGGCGGCGCTGCCTCCATTTCCTCCACTGCCCCCGCTTCCGCAGCCGGAAAGCAGGCTTCCTGTCATCGCTGTAGCGAGCAATAATGCTATTGTTTTCTTTGAAAAAATACTTTTCATATCATACCTCCATGATTTTTTTGTTATACTTACTTTAGCATTAATCACTTTGACGAAACAGTCATATTTTTTACCTAAAAGGCTGAACATTTTGACTAATTTATATTTGTACAAATTTTAAAGCCCATCGGAATGATTTCTGATATATAGACTAACCGGTTTCTTTTGTGCAATCTGCCAAGAGCCATCTATGGGCAGGGTTTTCCCCCACTCGCTGTGCACCGCGTAGCAGTTTGCTTCCTGGCGACTTACAACGCTGTGGCGTAATTTCCTATAAGAATCGAGTAGGGAAGAGTTTCTCCCTACTCGCTGCGCGGGGCGCACGTTGCGTAAGCAACAATTTCATCTGTGCGCCCCTGCGCATTAAAAAGACGCATAATTCTATGCGCCTTTACGTTTTTTCTATTCAATTGATTTTGATTTGTATCTGCTACTCCTGCGTATGTGCAAGAACTATTTTACATTTTTGACAATAGTATGCTTTCGCTTTATACCCATGGGCTTTTAAAAGATTATACTGATTAATAAGAGGGATTCCGCTTTTGGCAAGTGTAAAAGCAAACATAGACGGCCTTTTTCCATCTGGCAGCCATTGAACTGGCTGTGACCAGCTCGGTATATACCCTAATGGCATTTCGTTTTGGCAATATGGGCAATTCATAATATACACCTCCATGAATACATCACCTGGATTCCCCCATGAAGAACAGCGCTACTGTTCCCGGGCCGGAATGCGCCCCAATGGTAGGGCCAATATGATTTATCAGAAAACTTTCTATACCAAAACGTTCTTTCACCTTATCCCTCACAAACTGGGCATCTTCCAGGGCATCCCCATGGCTGATAAATATAATATCGTTTTCTTCCCTATATTTTCCCATCTTCTCTTCCATATAGTCTACAAGGGCATTCAAGGATTTCTTTCTTCCCCTTACTTTGCTTAGGGGAATCAGATGCCCATCATCGTCCACATGGAGCACCGGTTTTATTCCCACTACTGTTCCAATGACAGCAGCCGTCCTGCTGACCCTTCCGCCCCTGTAGAGATGGTTCAAATCATCCACCGTAAAAATGTGTACCAGATGAGGTATGTTTTCTTCCAGCCAATCGGCTACCTCATCCAAGGTTTTCCCTTCTTTCTGCAACTGTACCGCCTTGTGCACCAGCAGCCCTTCGCCCATGGAAGCACATCGGCTGTCGATAATCCTAATCCTGCATCCCGGATGCTCTTCCATTTCCATATCTGCCGCAATGCAGGCACTTCCATAACTACCGCTCAGCCCCGAAGAAAAACCGATATATAACAGTTCCTTATTCTCCTTTAAATATTCAGCAAAATATTCCCTGCATTCCATGGGATTTACCTGGGATGTGGTAGGCATGTTCCCATCCCGCATCAAAGCATAGAATTCCTTCCAATCCAATTCGTGCCCTTTGCTATAGGTTTCCCCTTTGATTGTATAGTTAAAAACCATAATGCCTAAATTGTTTTCTTTCACATAGTCCAAAGGCAAATCCGCCGTGGTATTGGTAATAATTTTAAATCCAGACAAAATATCTCCCTCCATCACTTTCCATGCACTCTCAAAATCCCTTGATATCTGATTTTACACGCAGATGAAAAGGAGATTCCGAAAAGATAATAAAAATCGAAACGCCATAACATCCTTATTGTAACACCTTGGCTGGAAAATTACCAGAGATAATCCACAATAATACGGACAATCCTCTCCGATGCCTGCCCATCTCCATATGGGTTTGCCGCTTTACTCATGTCCTTATATGCCTTTTCATCCATAAGCAATTTTTTCATTTCCCGATAGATATTCTCTTCCGATGTGCCTACAAGCTTTAATGTTCCGGCCTCTATCCCTTCCGGCCGTTCTGTAGTATCACGCATTACCAGTACCGGTTTTCCAAGAGACGGCGCTTCCTCCTGTATACCTCCGCTGTCCGTAAGAATGATATAGCTATGTGCCATAAAATTGTGAAAATCTATTACATCCAACGGCTCAATTAACCGGATACGTTCCACCCCGCCAAATATTTCCCTTGCCACCTGACGGACTTTTGGATTTTTGTGGATTGGATATAGCACTTTTGCATCCGGGCATTCCTCAATTATCCTTTTTATAGCCCGAAACATATGGCACATAGGCTCTCCCAGATTTTCCCGCCTGTGTGCTGTCAGCAGAATCAGCCTGGAATCTTTGCACCAGTCCAGATTTTCGTTCCGGTAATCATTCCTGACCGTTAAAGAAAGGGCATCTATCACTGTATTTCCCGTGATATAAATGTTTTCTCCCTTCTTTCCTTCCCGGAGCAAATTCTGTGCGGCCTGCTTGGTCGGTGCAAAATAGAGTTCTGCCACAAGGTCCACCGCCTGTCTGTTGAATTCTTCCGGATATGGGGAATGCATATTGTAAGTACGGAGTCCAGCCTCCACATGGCCGATAGGAATCTTTCGGTAGAATCCCGCCAGCGCAGCGGTAAAAGACGTTGTTGTATCCCCATGCACTAAAATCAAATCTGGCTGTTCTTTTTCCAACACCCCATCCAGCCCGTTTAATACATTCACGGTAATGGATGGCAGTGTCTGGCCAGGCTGCATAATATCCAAATTATAATCTTCACGTATTCCAAATATGTCCATAACCGGTGCCAGCATTTCTTTATGCTGCCCGGTCAGGCAGATTACGCACTCCAACCCCCGGGTTCTTTTTAGTGCTAAAACCAATGGGCACATCTTAATAGCTTCCGGGCGTGTTCCGAACACTGCAAGCACCTTTTTCATTACATCAATCATGTCCTTTCTATTATCCTCGGATATTATCTATTTACACCTTATTGGAAAATCAATTTCAGAATATTGATACCCTGTCAGTTCCTTCCGTAACCTTTCTGCATCCATATCTACGTATATATGTTCAAATGTTTTCACTGCAAGGTACTCCCTGACCGCACCATACTGCACAGAAGTAACGGGAACGCCATCATATTCCGAATAAGGAATATAACGGGGCATTTCACCGGCCAAAAGCACTTCCGCATTCTTCTTTTTTGCAAAAAGATGACGCTCCTTTGCCTTGTCCGGATTTTCATAATCCGGATATACATCCGTAATCAAGAGCACCCCTCTAACCGGAAATGGCGCCGGCAAAAGGGAATCCGGAGAAGAGGCATAGATACTTTTCAACATTACGCTGGCCTTTCCCCGCATCCGGAATATCAGTTTAAATGATTTTGCCCGGTCACTGATTCTCAGCAGGCTGAATCCGTCCAACGCAAAATTGAGAAAATCCAGCTTCTCATTATGCTCATCATAGTATTCAATCTGGCAGCGCACATTTCCGGTTTTCTCGTATACCTGGGAAAAGAATCCGATACGGCTGCCCGCCGTAAACTGCGATATTTCATAATTCTTATCCGTCCTCAACCAGACAATCTTATCATCGTCCGCCTCCCGTTTCAGACACAGCATTCCGTCATGGCAGGATTTTGCCACCAAATCCTTCTCCCCAATACAAACTTGCTCATAAAGTTCCTCTACGGGAAAGGGCACGTCTTTATGCAGCGTTACAGCCGGAATATGTTCCGTATAACGATATATTTCATCCAGGGGAATCCCCGTATATACATCTATATCATCCACTGCACCGCAAGCCCTGGAATTCTCACAATAATTGAATTCATCCAATGATAAAATAGTCTCCCGTAAATAAAAGGAATACAAATCTTCTATCTTCACCGGTTCTGCAAAAAGTGCGCGGGATGCCATTTGCCGCGTAAGCATTATCTGTTCAAATACACGGGTATATGCCTTCTCTTGGTACACCAGTTCTCCACCTGTATAATAAGCTGCTTTTCCAATCACCTTATCCGATGCAAAGCGTGTAGCCAGCGCCATATCCATAAGATAATTCCGCCCATAGTAGTCCTTTTCCGAAAAAATTGTAATATAATCAAAGGAAAGGGCGCTCAATGCCATATCCGGGCTACCCATAACCAACTGTTTATTTTCATAAGTTTGTGCCTCGAACAAGCTGCGGACATATTCGTTTTCTTCTTTACAGACTACCAGTATCTGGGGAAGCGGGCGCATCATGGACTTGCCAAATACCTTTTTAGCTATTCGCCCCAGCCTGTCTTCATATAAATGGCCGGACAGGACATGGCGAAGCCCGGCCAAACGGTATTTGCGGTATTCCATCTCCGTCTTGCAAAAAAACTCTAGCTGCTTTTTTAACCTTTGCTTATCATTTGTCGCTATCAGAAGGTCTCCGAAAAAAAGTTCCAGCCCACGGCTGTAATTGCTGACTGTAACCGTATTGCATGCCAATAGTTCAAAAGCCCTTCTCGCAAACATAAAACCGGATTGCACCATGGAAGTCATATTGACTCCATACCGATATCCTTTATAGGCACGGGAAATTTCTCTGTAAGGAAGACCCCCAAGGATACATTTTTTTAATTCCTCGGGAAAATAGTAGTTTTCTGCTACCGGGCTTGCTACAGAAGTGGACTGGCTGTTATTGTCCATCTCCTCTTTCCTATAATTCCTGTCATAAATGTCCAGCCCATATTCCATGAATAACGGGGCAAGCTCCAGAAATACTTTTGACCGCTCTCTATATTTCACATAAAAAGAACCGGCAAAACAGAATTTATCCTTGCGCTCATACTCTTCCACCGGATTATGAATGGACGGCTGGGCGGCAAAGGGCAAATAATAAACCCTGTCATGCCCCAAATGGGCTTTATAAAGTTCAATGCAGTCTGCATCGGTGGTAAATACATAATCGGCCAATGCCGCTGCCCTTATAAACACTCCAAAATGTACCGGGTCTTCTTTTGACCAGAATATAATTGGAATATGTTTTTCCCTGCAATATGCGGTAAGTGCACACAAAGGTTCCATATTGTCATGAAGTTTAAAACGCCAGAGGTTATCTTTCCCTCTCCATACGGATTCAATAAAGAGCATATCCGGGCAAAAGGCATCTATTTCCTCCCTGAAATGCTCCGGTGTCACTTGCATAAGTTCACATTCCGGCGCATAACAATTATATGTAAATTCGTCCATAATCACAGCGATTTTCAGTTCGTTTAGATAGTTTCGGTTCATAACATTTACTCCTTGTCCAAATGGATATCAAAGCCCCGTTGTACTAGGTATAAAAATAAAGCGGCTGGGTAAGAATTCTATAATCTTTATGTTCTCTACTGGCTTTTTTTACAAAAATTGCTGCCCAATACATCCCCGATGCCGTTAATTCCCACTCATAAAAGCCCTCTTTCTGATACGGTGACCTGTCTATGCTTTCCCCCCTTCTCATCAAGTGAAAAGCAAAATCAAGTTCTTCCCTTGAAGAAACATTTGTAATGCGAATGGACATGCGGTTTTCTTTGCGCTGAAGCAGGAAGGAAATTCCATATCTATCGGTATCCGACCGCGATGTCCGTTCACATGTCTCTACAGGCACTTCCAAATCCAACTCCTGCCTTTTTGCAAATCCGCCCCAAAAATTCGTCATATATTTCCACGCCAGTTCCGACGCCCCCAAATGTTCCAGGTCATGTTCCAGTTGTTTTTGAAACATCTCCCAGGCAGCATGGAATTTCGGTATATAGGCATCAGGAAAATCAGCTTTCTTTTCCTCGACAGTTAGCCGTACTAATTCATATGCCCTGTTTATATCCTCCTTTACGGCAGATATTTTTGCATAGCCAGGATAATTCATCAAATCAATCCTGCCAAACCCGAAATGTGCGAACAATGCCTGATAATATTCGTATGGCCTGTAATATATGCTTCTTTCGTAGGATTCCCTCCCTGGAATCAATGTCTGCCATAGAAGGGGCGCCAGCAAGCTGATTCCGCAGCATCCCGTATGCCCTTCCCTTGCCACAAAGCGGAAATCATTCCCATTGGGTATGACAAAATAAATAACCCCCTGGCTATTGGCCGCCTGCTTCAGGTTGCGCAACAGGCAAACGGTATCATAAACATGCTCAAATACATCGTTTACAATAATCAAATCAAAATAATCAAGGGGAAGCTTTTTTAAAAAATCCGGCGAGGTAGCATCCACCCGCACGAAATTGCAGCTCCCCCTATGGAATACCTCATCTTTACAGTTCAACATGGCAAATTCATAAAGTGCATTGGATATCTCCACCCCATAGCAATGTGCACCTCTTCTTGCCGCTTCAATGGCAAATCCGCCATAGGCACACCCTACATCCAAAATTTTTAGCCCTTCCATAGAAAAACCATAGGCTTCAAACACACCGATGGCATCTTGCCCCCGTGCATTAGTGGATGCCCCAAAATTGTAATGCTGCAAATCTATCCCTGATAATTGCGCCGAATCCGTACAACCATATTTTCTATTTAAGGCCGCTATAAAATCCTGATACATTTACTCTTCTCCCTTCGGCAATGGCATAAATCTATAATAATTTATTTAATAAAAACCGTGCGGCATCATAATAATCCAAGTCCTCCTTAAAACCTGCTTTTTGCAAATTATCCCTTATTTCAGGGAAACATGTATTTGCAATTAAGAGTACATAATACTTTTCCGGATTTAACTGCGATTCCTCAAACGTCTTCACTGGCTTGCCCCGCCATGTTTTCCTCTTTCCGCCATCCCTTGAAATATAGAACGGAACATTGAGCAACAGTTGCATATCCCGAATGCGCATAATCCGTGCCTCTATCCATCCGTTTCCCCAAATAACAATTTTCCGTCCGCCTGCCTTTTTCCTAACCAATTCTTCCAGATGTTCCAATTCATTTTTAAGTTCCATCTGTTTTGGCCTTTCAAATACTTCCTCAAATTTAACAACATCTATATGTTCCGATAAATGGCCTTCAATGGCTTTCCCTGCACAGATAAAGTCTACCTTATCCTTAAAATAGGTCAGAAAGCAATCAAATAGTTCTGCTGCATAGGGATTTGGCCTGTCAATATACCCTGTCTCCTGAAAGCGCTTTTTCTCAAAGCAAAATGACCAACTATGCATCAGCATCACTGCAAGGGCATCGCTTCCATAGCAGTTATAAAAACTGCGTAAAATGGTTTCATATTCGCTCAGGCAGATGGCAATATCATCCCTTTTTTCAGGATATAAATAAGGTTCATTGAAATTCAAAGATTTTTCAGGAACTTTGTTCCATTCTGGCACAATTCCAACCGGCAATTCCAGAAGCCCATTTTCAAAAAAGAACTGCTTTTGAACAGGCTTTTTAAATGGCCGCATATAGTGATAGCTGGAATCCGCCGCAACCCCTTTTTCTTTCAGCTTCTTAAGGATAGCCTTATCAAAACGGTACTCCCCTCCTCTGAAAATTATGAATTCCCCTTTTTCTTTGATACATTTGTGATACTGTTCCAGGCAATAGTCAATCATATAACTGGAAATTTCTTCATCTTCATACCATGCATAATAACTTTTTCCTGCATAGGGAAAACACTCACGTATTTTCCTTTCCAAAAATGTATAGTGGCAATGCACTTGTAAATCATGCCCCCTGGAAACAATATATTTCCCTACATTTATTACCTCTTCCCCATAAAGTTCTGTTTCTGCAAAATCAAGGAAGAATGTCATTTGGACATTGTGTTTGTCCGCAATATCCATCATCCTGCCAATGCCCCATTCCCCGTCATACAAATCCCCGCTTTTGTACCGCCCCATAATCAGTTTTTCCACATGGTCATGGGGAGCACGCATAGGCAGCGCTTCTGCATCTACCGTTAATATGCATTTCGGTTTTTCCATACCCTACCCTTTCCTGCAGCAATACCATTTACATGAACTGTCCGTAACTTCATCGTATTTTTCATAGCACTGCACATTAGGAAAATGCCTTCCAAGCTGTTTAGTAAAATCTGTTTCCCCGTAATGCCTGAAAGTGCCGATTTTATACTTTTCATAGTTTTCTTTCCCATACCAGCCTGTGGGGTCATCATGCAGCACTGTCTTAAAGCTTCCGCTGTCCAACACCCAAAGAAGGGCTATCCCATCCGGGCGAAGCACCCTGGATATCTCTTCCAGTGCTTTTTCATCATCATAGACATGATTTAGCACACAATTTGCAAATACCATGTCAAATGATTCCGATGCAATTTCCGGCATGTTGCAAATGTCCGCCACCTTATCTACCTTGCATTCCGGGCGTATATCTACTCTCAAAGTGTCCGCATGGATATTTTTAAAAAATATACGTTCCGGTTTTGTCGGCGAAATATGTAAAATTTTTGTATTTGAAAAGTCAACCGGAACATTTTCAAGGAACAGTTTTGGCATTGTACGGGTACGTTCTACGGAACCGCAGCATGAACATCTGCGGGGAATGGCCGAATTATAAGTCTCAAATTCATTGCCGCCGCAAATCGGGCAACGCCATGCTAATAAAGTTTTCACACCATTCGTCTGCTCTTTTGGCACTTTCTTTTGTATATCATAATAATCCTCACATTCTTTAAAGCCCAATCCCTGCAAAGCATCCCTAATCTCCGTAAATGTAGCTTGTGCCAATACGAATACAAAATCCGATTCAGGGGAAAGGTTAATATCAGAATATTGATAAACTGGTTTCCCCCTCCATTTTGGACAATTCCTTGCATCATTGGATATGTAAAATGCTATATCAAGCAAACGATGGAGATTAACGGTTTGGAATACAGTGGATTCCATCCATCCTTTCCCCCAAATGATTATCCGTCTACCTTGTGCCTTTTCTTTAATAAACTGCCCTATTTCCATTAAATTTTTCCTTGCCAATGGCGAATTGGAGCAAAAAATAGCCTGATTATCAACAATCTTTAAATTTTCTGATGAGATACGGCCTATGGCATCCGCAACACTGATAAATTCTACTTTATCCTTTATTTTTTCGAGAAAATAATCAAAGAATCCAGCAAGTACATCGTTTGGCTCATCCATAAAGCCTGAGCTGGAAAACCTTTCCGCATTATGTAAAAATGACCAGCTATGCATCAAAATCGTTGCAATTGCATCTTTCCCATAATATTCATAATAGTCATCAAATAGTTTTTGGTATTCCTCAATAACGTTATCATAGTCTGCACGCACTACCGGTTCTAAAGCATGATAATTGAAATTTAATGGTTTCCTGTCCGGCAAAATACTGATTGGCAATTCAGCCAAACCATTTTCATATAAAAATTGTTTGTTGAAAGGTAAAATCTCCGGCCTTATACAATTATAGCTTAAATCTGCCCGATACCCTCTTTCTTTCAGAGCATTTAGTAAGGATAAGCCAAAACGGTATTCGCCGCCCCGGTAGGCCACCGGGCTTTGTCCGGTGCATCTGTTATATTTTTCTGTTACATAATCCAACATTACCCTGGAATCGGTATCATTTTTATACCATGAGTAATAATTTTCCTCATTGCTTGCCCATGGCTCTTTCCCCACAACCTCTTTCAATAAATCATAATGGCAATGAACCTGTAAATCGTGACCGCGGGAAAAAATATATTCTCCCACATGGATAATCTCATCGCCATACAATTCGTATTCTGCAAAGTCAACAAAAAACGTCATTTTCACATGATGTTTATCCGCGATATCCATCATTTTTCCTATGCCGTATTCTTTGCCCCCTATTCTTCCGTAGATTAACGTATCCACATGCGCCGTTTCTGCCCTATTGGGCATTGCCTCCACATCAACCGTCAGCATACATCTTGGCTTCTCCATCTATGATTCTTCCTCCTCGAAAGTTATTCTTGCCGTTATATTGCCGGAAAGTGTATTTTCTGCGAATGTATCAAGCAGCATCGTTTCTTCATAAGCATAATAGTCCGGCGCTGCAATGCCGAATTGTACAACGGTCAAAGCATCCGGCAAATCGGAACTGATTTCAAACCGAAATCTGACTTTATCAACCGCTGTCTCCAATGTCCTTCTGGAAACCGTAAAATTTGCATTTTCAATCATTGTTTTCGGAATCACAAATCTTTGCCGCATTGTAGTTGGTTTTTCGCATTGCCAGCTATCCCTCACAACAATTTCATGGGCGAAAACCGAAATCTCACGGCAGACCGATACATCATTTAACTTGTATTCTCCTTTTACAAATGCTTTTTCTTCATTTTCCTCATATGCTGTAATATTGGAATACTGTAACGAATCGCAGAATTCCTTCTGAAATAAATTATCCGCATACAACGGAAATATACCTGAATGTCCGGTTGCTGAACGGACATAGCGGTTTATCGGGGTATAGCGGTCATAATTGTATTGTCCTGTATCCATCAAAAAGTCTATATGTTTATATCGTGCCGTAATGCTTGATACGTCTACGTGGGCATGGAACTGATAAATCGTCCTGTTTTTAAAGCTAAGATAAGTTTCTTCGACCTTTAAAACTGCAATCCCAATGTCAGCAAATAATTGGGATTTATTGTTGCTTCCTGCAATTTGCAAAGTACGTCCATCACCAATCAATGGCATTGAGCCATCTCGATGTGCTAAAGTAATAAATGCTGCTTTTGCCAGTTCCAGTTTTTTTTCAATTTCCATTAGGCCGGAAATATTATAATATCTGCAAAACTGGATTGCTTCTTCATACAGAAAGTTATTATATTCAAAATACAATATACTATTTTCATTGTTTGTGAAATCATTGTAATAAGTGTCCTGGAATAAACGTTGTATTCTTTCTATAGCACATCTTTGCCAAAAAGAAGCCTCCGCCTCACTTTCAAACAATACGCTCAAATGTAGTAGTGCAATGTTTTGAAACATCCCATGGTTATCATAGTTCTCATAATTGTTTGTATCTACCAGCCAGTACGAATATTTTCGAAGCAGTTCACAAAAAAATTTTTGGTGCGGAATACATTCCAATACATCAAGGCTTTTAATAAAAAGCAATATTTGCGAATAAACAGAAAGAGCTTCATAAAATGGTTCATTCATTTTTAAATAGTCATAGAACTGATTCATATATTTTTCAAATGTGTCTTTATAAATCTCTTTCCCGGTTCTCCTATATGCGGTAAGAACGCATGTCAAATAATCCATCGCAAATAAATATTCCTTTTGGGAAATCACATCGCTGCCTTCAAATTGATGGCAAAAAACATTTCCTTTACAGTTATTGCTGTCCAAATAAAACTTATCCCACAAATGTAAAATCCCTTCCGCACATTTGTCGGCCACATCTATAGCATCAGCCCTTTGTCCTCTGTCCACATAAAAATCCATCTTTCGGTATGTATATGTTTTTTTGTTGGATAACCTCTCCTCCACAATATCTTTTCTCCTTTTTTTTACAAATGATATACATCCCCGGATACACATTTGCGTGTATCAAGCACAATCCTATCTTTTATGTCATCGAAACGTTTCACAATTTCATCGTGCCCCACCATAATTACAACAAAATCCGTCCGTTCCAGAAATTCCTCCCAGAAAAATACCTGGTTCTCAACAATTTTTTCTTTTACCATGGGGTCATAGCACAGCAGGGGCGATGCTAAATGCTTTTTCATGCATGATAAGAGCTGCAAGGTCGGGCTTTCCCGTACATCATCCACATTTTCCTTATAAGTCAGGCCGTAAAGCCCCACTCGGGAAGTGTCCTGGATACCGTTTTCCCCCATAATCTCCCCAATTCTCTTCAGCACAAACTCCGGCATAGAATCATTGATTTTACGTGCTGCCAGAATAATATTGGCAAGGCCAGGATAATCCCCCACAAGAAACCATGGGTCCACGGAAATGCAATGCCCTCCCACCCCCGGCCCTGGTGACAAAATATTAACACGTGGGTGTTTATTGGCAATACGGATAATCTCATACACATCCATATTGTCGAAGTGGCATATTTTAGCCAGTTCATTGGCAAATGCAATATTAATATCGCGAAATGTATTCTCAACTACCTTGGACATTTCTGCAGAACGGATATCGGTCAGGACAATTTCCCCTTTACAAAAAGAACCATATATCTTTTTCAGTTTTTCGCCTGTCTCCCTGTCATCCGCCCCTATGGTCCTTGCATTATATTCCAGTTCATAAAGCATCGCCCCCGGAATGATGCGTTCCGGGGCATGGGCCAGCTTGATATCTTTAGCGGCGTTATCCACCATCGGACGGATATTCCGGTCAATAACCCCTGGAGAAACCGTGCTTTCAATCACAACAGTACTGCCTTGGGGGCAAACTTCCAGTACACTGCCTACCGCTGCTTCTATATACTTTGTATTCACTTTCTTGCTGGCCTTATCATAAGGTGTAGGAACTGAAATAATATAAACATCCGCCTTCTGATATTCTGATGTGAACTGTATTCCATGATTCACTGCACGAAAAAATAAATCACCCAGACCCTCCTCTTTAAAAGTAAGTTCCCTATGATTCAACGAGTCCACCACGTTTTGATTTTTGTCCGTTCCAATTACCTGATTTCCACTTACCGCCAGCATAAGTGCTGTCGGCAGGCCGATATACCCAAGTCCGATTACATTTATCATCCAATATACCTCTGTTTTCCTTCGATTTATCTGCTAGAAGTTCTATCTTTCCTTCCCCATAAGAACTTCTCCATAACTTCCGCCAACGCTATGCTCTCGCCTTTCGTCAGCTTGAGAAGCTTCTCACCAAACCCATTGATACCGGATACAAAATCGCCGATTTCATAACGCAGTCCATCATTTAAAAACTTTGAAAAATATTTCTCGTTCTGGCTTTGGTCTTCATAACACACTTCAAAAGACGTTGTTTTCCACCATGGGGCATCCACCACAATATAGCCTTTTGTCCCTGATATAATAAGCTGTCCTTCCGACTTTACCCCTAATCCGTTTTTCGCAGTGCCGAACCCGTTATCATATGTAAAATAAGCCTTTGTATAAATATCCAACCCATTTTCTGCCCTTTGGCTCTTAAACTCCACTTCCCGGTAATTTTCCCCTAGAACCTTTAAAATAGGCAGCATAGTATAGCTTCCTAATTCTGTAAAGCTCCCGCCATAAGATATATCCGTAAGTTCCCGGCTTAAAGGGCTTTCCAGCTTTGTAAAACATGCCTCCACATCGCACACATTGCCAATTGCCCCACTGCGGACAATCGAAAGTAGCTGGTTAAACCCTGGACAATAAGCGGTTTTTATCGCTTCCATCAGAATAACCTTGTTGTCTTCCGCCATCTGGAACAGTTTTTCTGCCTGCCATTTTTTCAGCACCATCGGTTTTTCACATAGGACATGTTTATGATGGCCTATCGCTGTTTTGATATATTCATAATGCGTTTGATGGGGGGAAGCCACATATACCGCATCTATTTCCTGATATAATTCCTCCAGGTCATCCATATATCTATTGATTTCAAATTGTTCTGCGAATCTTTTGGCACTTTCTATATGGGGGTTATAAATGGCATCCACATTGATACCGCTGATATATTTCACCTCCGGAACCATTCTGGCCGCAATGCGCCCAGTTCCGATGATGCCCAGGCGAATAATATTGTATTTCTTGGAGCGAAGCATTGTACTGGAAATATCCCTTGTCCTTTCCAGATAAACCACTTCGCAGTATTTTTTCATGAAGTCAAAAGAGCCCGTCCAATCAGAGCCTACAGTGAAAATATCCACACCATATTTTATAATGTCTTCCACCTTCTGCCCTTCATGGTCCTCTATAATGATTTCGTCAGCAAACCCTGTCTTACGCACATTTTCAATACGGTCCATCAAGGAATCCACCACATTCATCTTGCCACGCAATTCATCATAGTGCTCTGTTGTCACACCAACAATCAAATAATCCCCCAAAGCCTTTGCCCGTTTCAGCAGACGATAGTGGCCTTCATGGAATAAATCGAAGGAACCGTATGTAATTACCTTTTTCATCTATATCCCATGCCCCTCCCATTGCTTTCTATTTTGGAAATTTTAGTTCACTGACCCGGTGCTGTTTACGTTTCCCAGGCGGCGGCCATTCCATATAATGCCCGAATTTGAACGTAAGGTATTCATCATAATCCCGGATGCCGGCAAACGCTTCCCCTTCAAACATAATCTCGGATGTATCTTCATACCATTTATGAAGATATCCATATTCCCTGTTAGGCGTAGGGAACATGAGAATCCGTACCCAGTCTGTCCTCTTTCTGTTTCTTCGTTTTACATATGTTTCATAGTGTATAAGAATTGTTTTTAACGGTATTTTTGACAATCCAGCATATATTATTTTTTTTACAGGATGCGCTTCACGGTATTTTCCCGACTCGGCATACAGAAGCTTGCGTATACAAAAACAATGGAAATTGCATAGCGCACGTCCTGCCCACCTATCCGGAACATAATCCAACGGAAAAATGTCAATCCAAATGCCCTGTTCATAGGGCTGGCTTTCCGTACCGCATACCACATAGCGGCTATCCTTGCGGCGGAGTTTCCCATATCCCCAGCGGTATCCCTTTGTACAGGTCGAATCTTGAAAGTAGAACCTTGAAGTATCCAGATATTTGTCGCATGCATCGCGGAAGGCTTCATATTCCTTTCGGAACATTGCCACATCCGCATCGTCATCCCATGGAATAAAGCCTCCATGTCGGACAGCCCCCAGCATCGTTCCTGCAATAATGGTATAATGAATATTGGCCAGCCCACAAATACGGCGCACTTCACATAGGAGTTCCAATAAAATCATTTGCTGCTTATGTAGTTGTTGGGAATTAAGTATGACTTGTTTCATATTTTTACAGCCGCCACTAAGTGATAGCATTTATTTGCATACTGCTGGCTTGCAGATAATAGCAGATATTCGAATATGTCTAATCTCTGGTATCTGCTTTTAATCGTTTCCAAATTTTCATATGTCCGTATATGATTAAAACTTTTAAAATTGGGAACGGAAAATATTACCGTGCTTCCCAATGGAAGCATTTCAAACAACTCTATATCCCGGTTCATATGCTCCAATACTTCAAACAGAAAAAACAACGTATTCTCTTCTTTTTTGTCTCGCCGCAAATACGAAAATGCATCTTCGCAGATGAATCTATCGACATAATGAGGATTCGCTCTTTTTGCAAATTCAATTGCCTGATTGCTAAAGTCTATTCCCACATAATTTTTATACCCATAATCAAAAAGCATATTTGCAAATTGGCCGCTTCCACACCCTAGTTCACATATTTCAATATCCTTTTCGTATTTTGTTATCCATTTCAATGCTGTGCGGAACATTTCCAATATAAAAGGGTTCAATTTGCTATAATGTTCAGAATATTCCTTCCATTCCAGAAAATGCTTATCCATATATTCCGGTATGCAAATTTCCCCATTCTTCACCTGATAAAGCAATGGGTTTTCTTTGCATAACATTGCATCAAAAATATAAAAACTAATATTACTTCTGTCGGAAGATTCATAAGCTAACTGAATTACTTCTGCCGGATATCTAACTGCGATAATAGCAATTCTATTATTTCTATCCTCATGACACAAAAATGATAATGGTGATATAACTGGCAATCCGCAAAATTCCTTAAATTGCAAATCAGCACGTTTGTCAATAAAACCTACAATTTTAAATTTATCTTTGCAGTATTCTAATGCAGCCAGCCCATATACAGCTGCCCCCCAGATATAGGCTTCCTTAATACCTTTTACATTTTCTTGCATTCTATCAATCCCTTCATATAAATATGAATCATCTTCCCGCAGCAGTTTTTTTCTTTGCCGAACACTCTATACACTTTTTTTAAATCTGTTTCCATCAGTTTCCTCAAATTTACAAAGCCTGTTTCTCTCGCATACCCGTTATTTTTTTTGTTTTCTTCTATCATTTTCTGTCCATCAGAATACGGTATTTCTTTTTCGTTCATCCGGAAATCTACTTCCTCCATTTCCATACTGGCTGTATCAAATATGTACCAGTTTCCGCTCAAATATGTAGTCATAAAAATCTTATCTTTCACCGTACATATACCATATATCGTTTTCGCTATTGGAATCTTCACTAACTCTTTTGATTGTGTATGTACTCTATAAAAGCACCTCTCTGTACTTGAGAAAAAATAAAAATATTCTTCAGTTTTACAAGAGCATGTAATGCTATCCGTTTCCAACAGTTTCGTTAACGTTAAAGTCGATAGGTCAAAGGAAAAAATATCCCCTTTTTTTTCTGGAAGCAGCAATAGGTAATCATCAATACCTTTCATTACCATTTCTATATAATGACCATTACTATTTTGTATGTAAATGATTTCATATTCAAAATCCGTTAACCTTATACGAAGCAGGCAGCCCGCACCTGGACTGTAATAGTATAGATATCCGCCATAAATATACCCATCTCTTTGCAGCAAATAGGGAAATTCCTTAATCTGCCTTTCTTTCATTTCCACAACCCAATTCTCAATATAAATAACATCATTTGTTTCTATATCCAGCCTGACAATAGTATGTGCCCGGCTGCCCTGCAAATACATATATCTCCCATAAGATAAAATACTGGCAAACTTTTTATCTATCTTCCTAATATTTTCTTTCAGGATAACCGTATTGAATTCTCCCGATGCTTTATCATATACTGCAATATGCCTCGCATTATATGGGCAAAAATATAGTTTTGTACCATATTCTGCAATCCCGTAGAACATTCTATAATCCTCTGCCTTTTCTTCTGGAAAACTCCCCATATAAGAAATTTCACAGTTTTCGGGATTCATCCGGAACAACCCATTAAAATCTAACGCTGTTGCCCAGATATACTTACCATCATAGTAAATGTTCTCCGTCACAAACCGTTTCCTATAGTCCAAAATATCCACATTCTGCCCAAGCAGCGGCTTTCCTGTCTCCTGATAAAGAAGCTGCAGACTGCTAAAATCCCCATAATAAGCATCGCTAGCTGCAAATGCCCCATGAAAATCCGACGTATCGTCATAAATCCCCCATCCCCCCATGCGGTATGTATCCACGATTTTTTTATATTCTTCCCAAAGGGCAGGGCGCATGGATTCTATGGTTGCCTTTATTAACGGATGTGGCCTCCATAACAGCGTACATTCTTCCCTGTGTTCATAAAAACATGCAAGGACGCTGCGAATTTTCCGGTTCATTTGTTCACCATGTTGCAGCAGCGCGTTCAGGCTTGTATTATAAAAGATAACTCTTTTCTTCCCCCCGTCCGGCTTTACTAAGTATTTCTGCCACTCCCCTGGAATTAAAGGGCTTGTGCTTGTGGCAGATACTTCCAACCCAATATTGTCTTTGGAGGAATCCAAAATACATACTTTATCATATTTAGGAGAACCAAGCGCAATTATCTTTTTCTCCCAAAAACCTCTGTCCTTTCCGCAATACCGCAGCAGCGTATTCACAATAGCGCTCCTAAAATTTTCCGACTGTAGTATCACCCTGTCCGACAACAAAAGGCCAGGGGTAATATAACGTGAACAAAATTCTATCGTTTCTTCCCCCTCCGGGCTATCTGGCTCCCCATAGATGCAATACGGTATATAAGCCAGACACTCCGTATGCACCTTCAGCTTGTCCGCATAAAACTGTGGCGCAACGCTAGTGACCAAATTATGGGCATCGTATGGATTATGGATATATATAATATCTGGCTTTCTTTTTTCCAGGTCATAAGAACGGTAATCCGTTATCACTACATTATCCGGGAAGTCCCCGCCTTCATAATGGAACTGCCCGAAAGAAAAGTCCGCCTTCCTATCATAATATGGAATAGGAACAACATAAACATCACATTGTCCATCCTTTATTGCAGCCTGCCAGACACTTTCCAGCGAGTCCCACATACTGGACTTATAGGGCATGAAAACAATCTCATATCGTAATGGAATATCATTTTTTAAACTGTATTCAACTTCCGACAAAGCCTTGCACAGCCTATGCCATATTTCATCCACATCAATGCTGTTTTCTATCCCTTTTATGATTTCCTCATAACATTGATAAACTATTTCACAATAATCTTCCAGCAATGAAATGATTGCATGGCATTCCTTATCTGCCTCTTCTATAAAACCCCCTAACACGGCGGCCCCCTCCTGGCACTGTCTTAGTAAGTCCGTCGCCGCTGCATTATTTTTATCTTTCATTAATATGCGTATTTCCAAATGCGCCTGGGAAAGAATCTCTATAAAATTTTCTGCCTGCCTCCTCTGCGCCTTACGCACTTCTAACGCCTCCATTCTCCCTGCTGCCTATAACTGTCGCCCATATAAACTTATATAATAAGGCACATTGGTTATTCTTACGAATAATGTGAAACCATTACATAGCTTTGCAGCTTCCTGGCCCGAAAGCTGTATGGCTATACCTGTTTCACTTCGCTCCCTCATACATCACATTCTGTGTTCTGAAGGTCTTGGCACACCCAATTCACAAAACCGTTATTCTAGCACCGTTTCTTTTTTTATATTTCATAAAATATCCCACAGTCCGAAATTTTTTCGGTAAAATCCCGGTTTAGGCCGAAATATATCTGCAAAATATTTTTCATGAACTAAATTCATTATCCCGAACCATTTTTGTGCATCTTATATCAACGCAGAGACTCTTTCCCCTTTTGCTTTTTGGCAAATTATACCGCGTTTTTTTGCGTTTTTCGCCGCATTCACCTTTTTATCCTCTTTATATCCACAGTCATTGCATAAGAAACGCTCTCCCTGATAATTTCCTTGTGCCCCGCACTTGCTGCACTCCTTGCTGATATCTTTACCTAAAATTTCCACAAGCTCTATGGAATTTTCCAGGCATTTTTGTTTGATTCTATCCCTGACAAATCCCCTTTTCCATACTGTTACTGAATAGTTAATCTTTTTGTTATATCCCTGTACCCCTCCTGAGGGAAGTTTGGGCAAGTAAATAATCTTCGGCCTTTCTTCAGCAATCAAACGGTTCAATTCCTGATTGACATATGTTTCCATCCTGGCATCTAATTTTTCTTTATGCTGCTCATATTTTTTTCGCCCCGGATTGTTGCTTCCTTCCCTTCGGTATGTTTGATTGGATGCCCTCAAATATTCCACCATTTCATAATGAAACCGTCCAAAACATTCCCCATATATATTTCCATTATCCACTGTAGCCATATGCTCTATCCCTAAGGAAATGCCTATCTCGTTCCTATATTCTTTATGCCTTCTTATTCTCTGTTCTATAGGCACTGCTATTTGGATAGCACCCTCTTCCGTTTTCAATTGGATATAAAGCTGCTTTTTGTATTCATTTTCATCAGTAAGAGGTACAAAAACCCGTTTTCTGTTTTCTTTTGTAGAAATGAAAATCCCATGTTCCTTTCCCTGCCACCCATACCGATAAGCCCTCTGTGTAATGGCAAACCCATAAGTGTTTTCCGTATGAAGCCTATGCAATCTTTTTCGTACCTGCCTACAGACATATTTGTTCAGTTTTTCGGCACATATATCAGAGCCCCCATCCTCATCCCAGATTCTACTGTATGCATCTAACATATTTTCCGGTATGAGCATCTTTTTTCCATTTAAAATATTATCAAAACACCCATTGACTTTGACAACAAACCTCAAATAATGCTTTTCCTGTATCGAAAAGCTTTCATGGGCATTGATTGCTGCAAAAATGCCGCTTTTTATCTTCGTCCATTGTGTTTTAATATCTCCCAATGCTTCAAAAACCGCACAGTAAAAATATACAGAAGGCAGCCCTAACTGCGTGCGAAGCCCGCTTTGCGTCATTTCATTCTGAACTGTATAGCCAGGAAAGAGTTTCCCCAGACTCCCCACTCCTCCATACCGCTGATATACATAGTTCTTCACATATCCATAATCTTTGGCAATCTCCTGTAGCTTATACATATCTTCCTTTGAAAGAGGCCCTTTACTGTATTGGCGTATGGTCTTATAAATAGTATTTTGCTGCATTTTTTTACCCGTAATATTCATGCCATATTGTTATTTTTCATATAGGCTGCTAAAACCGGAAAATTTCGCAGATTTTCCAAATCTGCGAAAA
>QXWV01000145.1 GCA_009911195.1 Lachnospiraceae bacterium
TAGCAGATGCCCCATTTCCGCTAAAATACTGCGTTTGCCGAAAATGTTTACATCTACAGTTCACAACATATCACATCATCAAGATACTGGCATTTGGCGAACATATCACTTGATTTCTGTGCCTCTGTCTGTGCAATGCCCGCCACATTACGCATTTTTGTGTATAAGAAAAGGTTTTTGTAAAAATGACTTTCATCTACAAAAAGCCTGTCAACGCCAAGCTGTTCAAAGGTTACTACGTTGTCTTTCCTCGATGTATCGTTCAGTTTTTCAAGCCTTGTCTGGAGCGATTTCCTTGTTTTCTCCATCTGCTTAATGGTATAGCGCTCCCCGTTGTCGGCTTTTGCCTGCTCTATGGCAAGCTCGATTTCACCGATCTGACGCTCTATCATGGCTTCCTGACGCTCGATTGACAGCGGGATTTTCTCAAACTGACTATGCCCAATAATGACCGCATCATAATCTCCCGTGGCTATTCTTGAACAGAATTTCTTCCGGTTTGCAGGCTCAAAATCTTTCTTTGTTGCCGCAAGGATATTTGCACCGGGATAGAGCCGCAGGAAGTCGCTCGCCCACTGCTCCGTCAAATGGTTCGGCACTACAAACAGGCTTTTCTGGCATAATCCTAAACGCTTGCTTTCCATTGCCGCCGCTGTCATTTCAAAGGTCTTGCCCGCACCGACACAGTGCGCCAGCAGGGTATTATCCCCATATAAAACGTGTGCGACTGCATTTTTCTGGTGGGGCTTTAGCTCAATATCCGGTGTCATGCCGGGAAATTTCAAATGCGCCCCGTCATATTCCCTCGGTCTTGTGGAATTGAACAGCTTATTGTACTTTGCCACCAGATCCTGCCGCCTGTCCGGGTCACGGAAAATCCAGTCCTTAAAAGCTTCCCTTATGGTATCCTGCTTCTGTGCTGCAAGGGTGGTTTCCTTTTTGTTTAAAACCCTCTTTTCCTTCCCGTCCTCCTCTATGGTGTCATATACCCGGCTGTCCTTTAAGTTCAGCGAATCCTCCAAAATCTGATAGGCGTTCCTGCGGCTTGTTCCGTAAGTCATGTTCACAAGGGTATTCCCGAAATCCGCATTTTTGCCCTTTACATTCCACTGCCCTGTCACATCCGAAAACTGTATGCCCATAACATTTTTATCAAACAGGTGCTGCGGCGTTTCAAAGGTGTCACGCATGAAATCCTCCAGATACTCCGGCTTTACCCATGTTGCGCCGATACGCACCTCGATCTCACTTGCGTCAAGCTCCTTTGGCTGTACCTGCGTGAGCGCCTGCACGTTCACGGCATATTCCGGGTGGTTCTCCGCATAGGTTTTTGCTGTTTCCAGTTTGTCACGGACGTTGCCGCTTAAATACTCGTCTGCGGTTTCCCACTTGTCCGTTACGGGATTCTGGAAGATAACTCCTGTCAGTTCTTCTTTTATCGTGTCAGCATCTTTCCCGGACAGTTCCGCCATATAGTCAAGGTCAACCCTCGCCTTTTCCGACAGCGATACCGCAAGGGCTTCGGTTGCCGTGTCAACGCTTGTGACAACCTCTGCTTTCTTAATCGTGCGCTTTGTGAACATATCCGCCTTGCCGATAAATTTCCCTTCCTCGTCCGTCTTTTCAAGGGAGCATAACAGACAATAGCTGCTGTCCTGGTTAAATGCCCGCTTGTTGGTCTGCGAATTGATAAACCCATACTTTTTAGAAAAAGCATCATACAGCGAATTTAATTCTGCCTGCTTTTCTTTAATGACAGTATCCGGATATTCCTCTAACTGCACATTGATAAGCTCCTGCGTACAGTCCCTGATACCCACCATGCCTTTAATGCGTTCCAGCATGGAATCTTTCATATCCACAGGCTTCATTACGGAGTTTTCACGGTAATAAACCTTATCGTCCACAAGCGTATAGCTGTAATTCTTCACATCCGGGTCTGCCGGAATGGTCTGGTCTGCTGCTTCACTGTCAAGCTCATCAAGCGCTGCTTCCTCAATCTCACCGTCAATCCGGCTTATGGCTTCCCTTAGCTGCTCCGCAAAGGGTCTTGTGGTGTCGGGCTGGCAGGTGCTTTCCATGCCATAGGGACCGGAAACCATTTCCATTTTACCCACGATCATCTCCGGGTGTCCGGCAAAATAGCTGTTCATGGCGATGCCGTTTTCATCTTCCGAAAGGTGTACCCAATCCGGCTCCAAGTCCATAACCCTGTCACGCTTCTTTAAAAATAAAATATCGGAAGTGACTTCCGTCCCTGCATTTTCCTTAAAAGCGGTATTCGGCAATCTGACCGCCCCTAAAAGCTCCGCCCTCTGTGCAAGGTATTTTCTTACTTCGGGGCTTTTCTTGTCCATTGTACCCTTGCTTGTCACAAAGGCAACCACGCCGCCCGGACGTACTTTATCCAGAGTTTTTGCAAAAAAGTAATCGTGTATCAGGAAATTGTTCCTGTCATACTGCCTGTCTGCCACCTTATACTGACCGAAAGGCACGTTGCCTACCGCCACGTCAAAGAAATCATTCGGATAGTCTGTCTTTTCAAAGCCGGAGATTTTAATATCCGCTTTTGGATAGAGCTGTTTTGCAATCCGTCCGGTGATCCCGTCAAGCTCCACACCGTACAGCCTGCTCTCCTGCATCTTTTCCGGCAGCATACCAAAGAAATTCCCGATGCCCATTGCAGGCTCTAAGACATTCCCTTTTTCAAAGCCCATATTTTCTAAGGCTTCATAGATACTGCGGATAATGACGGGGCTTGTGTAGTGGGCATTTAAGGTACTCTCCCTTGCGGAAGCGTATTCTGCATCAGACAGCAGGCTTTTCAGTTCCTGATATTCCCCCGCCCATGCACTTTTGCTTTCGTCAAACGCATCGGCAAGACCGCCCCACCCGACATACTGTGATAAAATCTTCTGTTCCTCCGGTGTGGCAATGCGGTTTTCTTCCTCAATCTTCTCAAGGGTGCGGATTGCCTCTACATTTCTTTTAAATTTCTCTTTTGCACCGCCAATACCGAGGGCATCATCTGTGATATGGAAATTGGCGGCATTGGATTTATCAATCTTCGCTGCTTTCTCCGGCTCTGTATGTTCAGGTTCCCCAAAGTGCATTTTTTCTATGACAATATCATAGGGAAGCCCGTTTTTATCGCCCGGATATATCGTCGATTCCGTAGTTACTGGCGGCTCCGGCAAAGTATTTTCTGTTTCCTGTGCTAACAGGCGTTCAAAATTCTCTTTACTCTCTGCCCTAAAGATCGGGTAAAGCAACTTCGGGTCACGGAGCTGCACTTCCATGTCGGAAATATTTTCAATAATAAACTCCGTTCCCTCAATAGTCACCGTATCGCCAATCTTGTAATCTGGTTTTTCCGGCTTTGGTTCAGTTTCTGACTTCTGGACATCATGTCCAGAAGTTCCAGGTTCCTGCCCCTGCACAAATATCTCCTTTACCTGTTCTGGCGTCAGCTCCCCGTTTTCCAGCTTCCCTAACAGCTCCTGGCACTGTTCCGGCGTTCCCACAAAAAGCACATCATGGGGAATTGCCTTTCCATTCCCCTCTTTCTCATAAACCTGTAAGAAAAATCGCTCATTGGCGCTCTCGCTGCGGGGATTGGCTTCCATCTGGTAAAAATATTCCGGCTCCTGCCCCCGGTGGTCAATATCGTTTCTGCGTTCCACCTCAATGGTATGCCACTGATCCACTTCTGCCGCATTCTCAAAATCAATGCCGTTCCTGTGGCAGTAATCGACCGCTTCATCGACCACATTAAATGTGGGCATATCTCCGTGGCTGTCACGGTAACTCCGTATTTCCTCCCCTGTGCTTCCGTCCATTACGGAAATATAATAACTGTCAGCAGAGGCATCCGATGTGAGAGAAATGGCGTAATAAAAATCTGGCTCTGCCCCGCCCTCAAATCGTGAAAACACCTCCGCTTCGTGGCGGTCAATATCCCGCATGGCTTCTATGTTTATGAAATCATCTTCTATTTCCGCCCTGTCCGGCTTATGGTCATACTCAAAGCGTGTATTTCCGTTTACCTCTGCATAGAAGAAATCACTGTCCTCTACGGAATTGCCAAGCACATATACATCATCGCCGGACTTCCATTCATCTGTTTTTATGCACTCCTGCCCGTCAATAAAAATGGAATCACTGGACTTCTGGACATCATGTCCAGAAGTTTCCCCCTGTATCTGCTCCCTTTTGTATGCGCTCTGTTCCTGCATAGACTGGACTACCATCTCATCATATCCAATCACATCAATCAGATCTGCATGAGTATCTATGTACTCCTGCGCCAGCTCACGGTTGAGGAAAAACCGGCTGTGTTCCGGATAAGGTATCAGAAGCCCGTCCTCTGCCGTTGTCACAAGGCGGTAACGCATACCCTCCCTGCCATCGGCATATTGATGGGTGTAAAAACCTATCGACGGTTCTGAAAAATCTTCTGATGATTCCAGCGCAACTGTGATTTTCTTCACTTCTTCCACATTGCCAAACACTATGGCAGCGTAATGTTCCCCTGTTTCCTTAGCCCCGTCCAGTGTTTCCGATACAGAAATCGGGCTTGCATCCGTATTTTGAATGTCATACAGGGCATACCCCTCTGTTTCCCTGTCAATCCAGAGAAATTCCCCGTCAGGCAGCTTTGCGCTCCACTCCGTAGGCTGTCCGTCATCATCATCCATGTCATGTACGATATGCCAGTCTAATTCCCCCTCGGAAGTATCTGGAATATCATTCTCTCCCGGCTCCAACGCCTGCTCTGCTTCTGCCTGTGCCGCAAGCTTTTTCTCGTGCTCGATATATCTTCTTGCCTGATTGATAAAGCCATTCAGTACAGCAGGGTGGGAAGCGGCAACAATATCCCGGCTTTCATACATTGCATAAGGTTCAATGGACTTTGCCCATTCCTTATTTTCCGGGGAAATCCTTTTCTCCTGCCTGCGGTGCATGACGGTATTTGCAAGCACATAGCTTACACGCTCTATGCCGTATTCCTTTATGACACCCGCCGCTGTTCCCTTTGGCAGACGGTATCCGTCAAAGTTTTCTGCGATAGCCCTGTCAACGGCATCTTTGCAGGCAACCTTTGTGTCACGTTCTATCTTTGCCTGTGCCTTTTCAAGCTCTTTCTGCGCCTGTTCCTCTTTATATTCCGCATAGGCTTCTTTTCCTTCGGGGAATAAATATTTATCTTCCTGAATGAGTTTCCTGATACGCTTCTCCACAGCTTTCCACGGCAACAGCACATCGGCATAAGGTTTTGATAAATCTCCTTTTTTCAGACTGATACCTTTAGAATCATGATCCTCCCAGCTATGGTCAGCCCCGGCAAGCGCATGGGAGCTTCCGCCTGTTCCGTATTCCTTTTTCAAAAATGCTGCCGCTTCCTTGCTGTCATGCCCCTCCATAAAATAATCATAGATACGGAAAGAGCCGTGTTCAAAGCCGCTTCCCCTGCCAAGCCGGTGGTCAATCTCGTCCTGTGTAATAAAATCTTCTTTCTTCACTTCCACATGGTCAGATACCGGAAATGTTTTCTTCTGTAAGAGCAGGTTGTCAAGCTCTGCCCTGAGTTCCTCTTTTGGCATGACAGAACGGAAACGCAGTTTCTTTTCGCCGCTTTCAAGCTGTGCCATTGCTTTATCCATGCAGGAAGCGACCAGATCAATCCCCTCCGGCGATGATAAAAGCTCCACCATTTTTGCGTGTGCATCCGAACGGTTCCCGACTTTTTCAAATATTTCCTCCGGCATTTCCCCCATGCCGTCATAGAAAAAATATGCGGTATAGGTAGCAATGCGGTCACGTTCCACCTCATCCACAAGATAGGCTTCGTTTGCGCCCATATAAGTGCCGTTTTCCACCTGTGAGCGTATCTGTGTTTCAATCTCCTGCCAGCTCATGGTAAACTTAGGATTTTCTATCGCTGATGTGCCATCCCCCGCTGTCATGCCCTGCCCGTCAAACCAGACGGCTATCTGTTTTCCCTCAAACTCAAAACCTTTCCCGGTAGTTTTGTATTCTTTTTTCAGAAACTCTGCCATTTCCTCCGGTGTCTTGCCCTGCTGGTACTTGGCATAAATACGCTTGCGGCTGTTCTCCCTGCCGCCCCCGCTTCGCAGGATCGTGTCAAGCTGCTCTTTTGTAATTACTTCTTTTGTCGGTTCAGGGCTTGCTTTTTCTGCCGGGATAATGCCAGCTTCCGCCTCTTTCATGGCAATGCTGCCTACCTGCTCCGTGAACATGGAAAAGAGGTCAAGCTGCTGGTACATCCCGCTTGTGTCGATCTGCTCCGCCTTTTCCCCCGGAAGCAGGTATACGCCGTCTTCGATATAGGAATTGACAAAGAAACGGGCATCCTCCCATGAAATCCTTGCTTCCGCTTCACGGGTAAGGTAATGCCCCTTCCACATGGTCAGACCGTCCTCGTCCGCACGATATCCCGCCCGCATCTCCCCGATGTCAAACTCCGTAAATTCTTCCATGCGGAACGAATTTTTCAGGTACTCTGTCTGCATCCTTGTATCCTGCTCCATTGCAAAATATCCTGCAATCTCCGGTCTTTTATGGATAAGGAAATCATCAGAACACAAAATCCCTTTCTGTATCTCTACCGCTTTCTCTGCAAACTCCAGATTATCCAAAAAAGAGCCGGACAATGAATCTTCCCCGCTGGTGCGGTCATTATCCGGCTTTCCTGTTTCCTTATTCTGTTGTAATCCGCTGCTTAAAGGCTGTAAACCAGCTCCGTCAGTACGCTTTCCTCCGCCGAGTGCCTGATTGCGTTCATCTTCGCCACCCATTTCATCTGATCGGACGCTTTCAGCGCTTCGTCCACTCCCTCTGCTTCCGCCATCTGCTCCATCAGGAAGTCCATCCTCTCCTCTGCCTGTTTCTGTATCTCCAGACAGTGTGCTTTCAGTTCTCCCGTCAGCAGAAGCCCGCTGTAAATCCCCCTCCGGTGTTCCTTCAGATAATTCCTGTGCATCAGCCCGTACTTGGTCAGCGGCTCCTCCGGCTCGCTGTCCGGTATCAGGTTGGGTATCAGATAATCCCCGTTCTTCTCGTATGTCAGTTCCATGTGCAATGCCCTCCGTTTCTATATTTTTAACAGCCTGTTCCCCTGTCACATATATTGGTATATCCGTTCTTGTCTGCAAAACGCTTTCACGCTTTAAAGCATTATAGCGTGGCTCTGGTGTATTTGCAAGCACTTTTTGGGGATTTTTTTCTATATTGTCAATCTGTACCCCGCTTGCCTTTTCTTTTGCCTTATTTCGGGCAATCTGGCGGTCATAAGCCGCAACCGTTTTCCCGATTTCCATGAGAACGGGCTTGCACATATCCGTGGTGGCATTGCCGATCACGGATAATGCCTTTGTGGTGTTAAACTCACTGATATAATCAAAATTCAGCTCGTCTTTCCACAAGTCCATGTCAGCGCCGCACCGGGATAAAAGGGTGTATGCGATGCTTGCGGAAAGCGTTTCCCTAAGCCGCAGCCCCACATTCAGATCGTCAAATTCCTCTAAGAAGCTGCCCTCCTTTGCATAGGACATATCCTGCATCAGTTCCCCGTAATAATCTTCCGCAATCCTCCCTGCAATCTCCATGAGCCTGCTTTCAAAGGAATTGTATTTATCGGTTGCACCGTATGTTTTTTCAAGCTGTGCAAGCACAGCGTCCTTGTGTTCCTCCCTGATCTCCCACAGGAACGGGTCTTTCCCCAGCCTTCTTGATTTATGTACGTCCGAAACGTCAAAAACATATTTCAGCCTTGGGCGCTCGCTCTCCCGGTCAAAAAGCGCAATCCCCTTTGCCCCACGGTTTACCCAGCAGAACATTTTTTCATTCCATGTTTCCATCGTGGCGCAGGCGCTCGCATCCGGTCTTTGTGCGTAGATGAGCATCTGGTCATCAAACGGATACCGGTACAGCCTTGCGGCAGTAGTCAGGTACTTCGCCCACTCCTCCCCGTTTTTTGACACCTGCCTTGCAGTTTCCCCCGCAAGCAGGGAGATTTCATGGTATTTCTTTGAAACAAGATATTGTTCAGCCATCCGCACCCTCCTTAATCATAAAACCCGTTTTCCTCAATGCCTTTTTCCAGAATGGACGCTACCAGCGTATCCAGCTCCACGCCGTTTATCTCGCTGACAACAATCAGCTTTGCAAGGGTATTCTTTTCCACCGGGACCGTATAGCGTTCCTGATCCGGACACAGCTCACGCACACAGACGCCAAGCGCATCTGCAATCTGGCAGAGTGTGCTTATGTCTGCTTCCCGGATACCTGCCAGAATATCCAGCAGTGTATTCTCACGGACTCCGGAAAGCGCCGCCAAACCCGGTATGCCCATATCCATATCTTTCATCACATTTAAAATCTTATCGCCTGTGCTTAAAATTTCCATTCCCATTGCCAGTCCCTCCTATTCTGCCCTGTTCCCGAAAGAAAAGGCTGTATTTTCTTTCGCTTTTGTGGCTGTAAACTTCGCTTTCACTTCTGCCACCTTAGACTCCAGAACCGAGAACATTGCTTCCACCTGTTCCGGCGTATAGTCGTAAGCCGACCTGTTGGCAAGGTTCTCTATCCTGCCGATGGCATCAATCGCCTTGTTCATGCGGTACTCCCCAAGACGGATAAATTTCTCCGCTTTCGTTTCTTCTGCCTTTTCTGCAGGTACGTTTACTGTTGCATTTTCCATAATTTCACCCATATCTCAAATCCTCCATTTTTTATAAATTTTAAGGGCATACAGATTTTTCCGTATGCCCCGCATCAAAAATCAGTTTCTGTTATTTTTTCTTTTTGGGAAATTCCAGCTTTAGCTTATACTGAAAACCTTTGATCTCCTTCCCGTCTTTGGTATAGGAATAATCCTCCACACCCTCCGGGATAAGGTAGGCATCATAGCTGCCTTTCTTCCCTTTCAAGCCTTTTACGAGGGTCTTTTTCCCTTCCAGCATACTTTTTACCTGGCTGTCGGTAAGCGCTGCCCCCATTGCCCGTGATACATTCATGCCGCACTTATTTTTACAGTAAGCGCCGAATTTCCCTTTTACCACATCGCCGCCGCACTTCGGGCATTTTCCGAGAGATTCCTGATTACTGCCTCCGAACATGGATTTCTGTTCATCGCTGACACTGCGGTAGGTCTGCACAAGCCTGTTTACCATATCTTCTATGCCGCCCATAAACTCCTGCATGGAATACTCGCCCTTTGACACAAGGGTGAGTGCATTTTCCCAGTCAGCGGTAAGTTTCGGCGATTTCACCACATCAGGAAGTACGGCGATGAGCTTCACACCGTCCTCCGTGGGTATCATCTGTTTTTTCTCCCGCTTCACAAAACCGTCCTTTACTAACTTTTCAATTACGTCTGCCCTTGTTGCAGGTGTGCCAAGCCCCTTGCGCTCTGCGTCTGCCCCAATATCCTCTGATCCGGCTCGCTCCATTGCGGATAATAATAAATCTTCTGATAAACGTTATCAAGTGTAGATGTGGATTACTTTTGACTTTTTTCAAGACATTCATTGATAATCAGCTTTTGCACTCTGTCCTTAAAGGTTTTGTCAGTATCTTTACTGAAATGTACCTTGACGGTGTAAGTGGTGTTCCCCAACTTTCGCTTGAAACTGTGGGGCTGTTGCTCGTTTTTGGTTTCTGCCATATTCTCTGCTCCTTTACATAAAAATAGAGCGCATAGACTGGTTTCTATACGCTCTGACGCTGTGTTATATTCCTTATTCAGTTGTGATTGTGGTAATGGTTGTTTCGACAAACTGGAAGTTGTCGCTCAATCGTAATAATACATTGCTTTCTCATATAATTGCCTGCATTGATACTCATCACCATATGACAGACAATCATCGGCATAAGATAAGGTAAAAAAAGGTTCCTCTTTACATATATGCTGGGGTAACTTCTTCCATAAGGAGTACATCTTTTTTGCAAAAACTTCAATACTAATATTTTTATATATCTGCTGCAACGATTTCATTAATATTTTCCCAAAATATTCAGAATCCAATTCACTCCTATACATGACAGAGATACTATGCAAAACAGCCTCTTTCGGCCTCATCATTTCTAAGGAAAGATACTCTTCGTTCTCCAGATTTTCTATAAAAAGCATATCCAATGTATCTGCATATGAAGCCCACACATCAAAACCTTCACTATATAAAAGTGCGTACACAAATAGTTTCTCCATTGAATATACTCCACACACAGATTCCGATTTGTACCTTTAACAGAATACCACAATCACACCCATATTTCTATCAAATCTTCATTAAATTTCTTCCTCCCTCTGCTTAGTCTTGCTTTGTTGTCTGTTATGCTGTCGGCTCTCATTCTGAAGCTCCCTCTCAAGGTTCTTCTTGTTATAGCCGATTACCTCCGCATAAGCTAATTCTGTTGCGGTCTTGGTCTGCTCCTTGCCGACACTGTCATACTCGGCTTGCAAGGACTGTATCTCGGCTTTCCACTGTTTCGGCGTTACCTTTTCGCCGTTCTGTAAAAGGCTCTGCATACGCTCCTTTAATTCTGGGTATTTCGATAAGCTGTCTTTATGCTCCTTATCATACCGCATTTTCGCAAGTCCTTTTAATGACTGGCTCTCCTTATAGGTGGCTTGGATTGGTGCATAGAGGGCATACATTTTTGACAGTTCCTTTAATCGGTTTAGTTTCTGCCCCTTTGACAAATGCACTGTTTCAAGCTGACTGTATTTCTGTTCCTTATCCGCTGTGAATTTCGCAAGGCTCTCAAAGCTGTCTATCTTCCTTGTGGTGATGAAGTTCTCCGCATTGTCGGCTGACTGCAAGGCTGTCCTGTCAGTCATTTTTCTTAGGTGCTTTCCGCTGACAATCGGCAAATCAAGCCTGCCTTTCCGTTCCCTCACCTTCGCAATCATTTCCATGACTTCATTCATCACGCTGACCGCCGCATTTTTAATTTTGGCATACTGTGCGCTGTGTACTTCCTGCCTGGCAAGCATAAGCATTTCTTTTGCCTGTTCCAACTCCTTATTATGCTTGATGATTTCCCGGTTGATATTGCCCCTCTCGGTCTGTATGCCTTTGCGTTCTAAAGCGTTGGCAACCGCCCCGATATGAATGGTCGGCTCTTTATCTATCCCCTGTTCTTTAAAAGAGCGGTGTTCCCAATGAAGTGCAACCCCCAACCGCTCGTTGGCGGCGTTGATTGTGTCGGCTAAATCCTTCCGCCACTTTTTTGCGTTCTCCTGACTGCTCCAGTCTGTGCTGTCGGCGGTGTGGCATTTCCACTGTTTCCTGTTCCGCTTGTCAACTTTCTGCTGACCTGTCTTTTTATCAATCACGGGTATCTTTTCGCCGTTTTCGTCAAGGTCATAGATTTTCTTCTGTTTCGCTCCCCATTCCCCTTTTTCTGTAAGAGGGCGCATGGTAAGCAGTACATGGATATGAAGATTGCGCTGTCCTTTATCGTTCTCGCTGTCATGGATTGCCCAGTCTGCACACATTCCCTTGTCAACAAAATTCCTCTGGACGTAATCCCTCACAACTTCCTCCGCAAGCTCATAACTCCATTCGTTGGGGAGTGACGCTTTTAACATCCTCGCAAGCTGTGCATCCTGCCTTTTCTCCGCCAGTTCGACGGCGTTCCATAAAGCCGCCCTGTCTGCATACTCTCTGGGCGCATTGGGCGGGAGGAGGATTTCGCTGTGGACTAAATCCTCATGGTATTTGGGGCGGTAGGTCTGCCCGTCAAACTCATTAAAAAGGACGCTCCTGCTGACATAAGAAGCCTTTTCAACTGCCGACTGCCCCTTGCTCCGCCTGACTATGGAGAAACGTGTGCTTGCCTGTTTCGTGATATTATCCATACGCAACACCTACATTCTGCCGATAGTGTGTCGGGGTGCATGGATAGACTTTGTGGGCAGATAAAAGCCGCTTTTTGGCTTTTGTCTGAACGCAAAGTACACTAGGGGGTAGGGGCGGCTCTTTCGCCCCGATGGGGGATTGTAGCTCCCCCATGTGCGCCCGCCTTTGGCGCACCGCCCTCTGCAAGAGTCCATGCAAGTGAAACTTGCCCCTCGGAGAGCGCACATACCACCTCTGGTGGTATATCTGTGCGCACCCTGTAAACAGGGTGAATATATTGCCTTGGCTTTCCGATGTTTTCGCCTTTATCATTCCGTACCGCCCTCGCTTTCATTCCCGGCATTGGCAAGCGTGGATTGTGGAGAAGCGGTTTCCCGGCTCTCCGATTTGAGTTTAGAGATAATCTGCTGACACTCCCTTGTCTGCAAGGCAACTGATAAGATGCGGTTTAACTCCGCTTCATCATAGCTGTAGCACTCCGGGAAATACTTCACGATAATGCCGCCCATGATATACTTGTGGTGGTTCTCGGCTTTGCGTTTCTTCTCGCTCTGCTTTTTCTTTTCGTTGGCGACACGCTGTTTCGCCTGTTCCAATGCCTGCAATGCCTTTTCTAAGTTCCTGCTTGCTTCGTTCCTGCTCTCAATCATTCCTGATACCTTGTCCTTTCTGTGCTGTGTTAGTGGTTGCTGAAAATAAAAAAGGTAGCCGCTTTTCCGTCAGGATAAACCGCTACCATAGGTATACGATATTCAGTTTTTATATTATTTTACTGCTGATGTGCGATTTGCCTGATTTCAGTCATAAGCCTTATCCCGTCTTTCATCCCTAACCGGTAGGCAACTGCCCCGTAAACCGCCCCGCATTGGTTGTCAGCTGAAATTGCCCGGTCAATGGTCAGCCGCTGTGCCTTATCCAGTCCTAGCTTCTTCAACTCATCAAACGCAATATCCTGCTGTTTTACTGCATCCCGGTATTCCCGGTCTTTTCTAAGTACCCTGTCAATATCCCTTCCCATTCTCTGTGATGCGATTCTGTCCAGTAATTTTCCTCGTTTCATTCCTCTCTCCTTGCTATTGATTTTACAGACCGCCACTGCTCTTTTCTTTAAAGCATTGACGCTTTTCCATGAGTTCCGCTTTCTTCTCGCCGGAAAGCCTGCTAAATACATCATCATAGTTAATATCCCTTATGCCCATTTCCCTCGCCAGTATGATAAGCTGTGAATGAAGCCATTCCTCCCATAAGTCCTCAAACAATGCCCCGCTGTCCGTAAATGTCACGGCATCCTCAAATCCTGTTGGGTATGTATAGTATTGCAACTTTACGAAGCCGAACTTCCCGGCATCCACTACAACTATCTCGTCCTGTTCAAGTTCTGTAAATGCGTCTGCCACTTTCCGGCATTTCCTACGTTCATCCTCTGTAATGTATGTCTGGTCTGCCGGGGAATTTTTTACTGTACACATTCCCTTGTCTGCCCTCCTTTATTTTCCGATTTGGATATGCCCCCGCTCTTTTTCACGAAATAATCCCTCTTTTCCATGAGTTCTTTTTTCTTTTCTTCCGGCAGACGCTCAAATATTTCATCATAGTCAAGCTCCGCAAGCGGCGTACCTAACACGGGGGTTAAAATCTCATGTTCATACCATATCCGCCAGAGTTCTTCAAACAGTTCCGCACTGTCTGAAAACACCTCGGCAGAATCGAAGCCTTCCCCTTCATCGAACCATTGCAAGCGGACAAATCCAAACCTCCCGGCATCCGCAACCATTACATCCGTCATTTCATAAAGTTCTGTAAATGCATCCGCCACTTTCCGGCACTTCACATATTCATCCTCCGTAATATAAATCCGTCCTGCCGGGGCATTTCCCGTACCCGATTTCAGTTCCATTTAATCGCTCCTTTCTCCATTCCTTCAATCACGTTTTCAAGGAAGTCCAGTTTTGCTTCTATCTCTGCCTTATGTACGGCGGCAACGGCAAACTGTAGGATGTCTTTTTCTCCCCAACCGTTTACCTTGCCGAACCGCTTCGCCAATGCCGCCAGACGTTCCTCCTGGCTGTCCTCCACTATGAATGTTAGTTCAAAGAACTTCATTTCACAAGTTCTCCTCTCTGGAAAGCTCCACTCCGCTCATCTCCCTAAAATAATCCCGTCTTGCCATGATTTCTTCCTGTTTCTCTTTAGGCAGACGCTTATATATTTCTTTATAATCCAAATCCACAAGCGGCGTACCCAGAACCGTTGTCAGCAACTGGTCATACATCCAGTCAAACCATAAATCGTTAAATAATGATTCACTGTTTCTGTAAGTCACTGCCGTATCAAATCCAACAGGCAGCTTGTAATACTGCAACTTCACAAAACCATACTTTCCGGCATCAATAACGGCAATGTCCGTCCTCTCATATAATTCTTCAAAGGCTTCTGCAACTTTTTGGCATTTCTTCCGTTCTTCATCCGTAATGTAGCTTCCCTTTCCCATGCCCCCTTCTCCTTTCATTTGTATAACTTCCTATCTTTGTTAGATTATACTTGTTTGCTTATCCATAACATATTATAACTGATTTTGCAGTAATAAAAAAGATATAATATACCTAACATATGTAAGGAGGTGTCTATATTGAACGGAACACGGGGTACTATCGAAATTCACCTGAAGGAATTACTCGAAGAAGCAGGGCTGAGCAAAAACAAGTTTTGCCAAAGAGCAGAATTGCAACGTTCACAACTTAATGGTTATCTCAACAACACGATTACCAGATTAGACATTGATGTGCTGATAAGGATATGTGATACTCTGGACTGCTCCATTTCAGACTTGCTTGAATATAAACCCGGTTAAAGGAACAATGCCCCGCAAAGAGTATTGTTCTTTTATTTTGCAACAATCCCCCCTATCGCAGTAATAAATTCTTCGGGAGAGGGGATTGTATCTTCTCCGAAAATATCGTTCCATTTCCCCCTTGTTTCTCTGTTGTTGTAACCTTCCACGATTGCCTTGCTCATTTCTTCCCTGACTTCGCTTACCCTGATTCCTTCCCTTTTGGCTATCTTTGCAATAACCCTTCTCGCAATTTTTCTGTTCATTTTTTCTCCTTTCTTGTGTAACTTCTTATAGTTATCTTTCTACCTATAAATTCTATGGTAAGCACTACATATAAGTCAACGTAATTCCGCCGCAAGTTTTGATATTATTCGACATGGTATGTGTTCTTCTCTTTCTTACGGCTGTTATCAGTGGAATTTATCTGTGTCATTCTCACTCTTGCCCGCTCCCTTTGTTCTGCGCTTACCGCCCTCGGCTTCCGGTAACTGACGTATGATTTCGGGAAGGAATAGGTTCTCGACACTTCATCCTGATTTGTCAGGCTATATGTGCCGGGGAAGTCAGCAACAAGCGCATCCAGTTTCCGCATGACCGCCTTATCCCTTGTATACAATGTGGCGGTCTGTTCCCCCGCATTATAATTAACAATCGTTTCCTGTTCGTACCGTGTCAGGTTCATAACTCAATCCCCGCCTTTCTTTTCTGCTGTTTTCTTTCGGTAACTATCGGTTTTTTCTGCTGTTCCTTCGCCCTGGCTAACCTCGCCTTTATGGAATGGTCACGCTCGGTCAGTTTCCGTCTTTTGGTGGTGGCTATTAGTTCCATACAGCTTTCTTCTGACAGGGAATTTAATTTCTTCAAAGTGGTGCTTACAATCTGCTTTGTATTGCTGTCCTTTACTTGCGGAAGAATAGCTGATAAACTGGCACACGTTTCCGCTTTGCTCTGCTCGCCAAACTGATAGATTAAGTTGATTTCATCAGCGTTAAAAGGTATCTGAAAATTTGCGCCCTCACATAAACGCTCCACACCCACGCATTTAGGAATATTTCTTGTCAGTTCGTAATTATCCCTTGCTGTAATTGTTCCATGCCTGTCAGTCTGCCTTACCTCAACTTCACACTGGCTTTTCTGCTCTAACACAAGCCACTGGAATTTGTCGTTTTCTTTGGTAAATACAGTCTGATGCGCATTGGAGTGTGTCTTACTGCGGATATATTTATTTGCGGTGCTGTAATAGTCTACAATCTGCTGTTCCTGTTTTCTGTTCATGGTCTGCCCTCCCTGTGGTAGTACATCTATGGTTAGATGTATAAGTATTGATTGATATGATTGATTGATAACTAACCTATATTCTCTTTCTCTCTGTCTTTTACTTTTCTTTGGTTCTTTCTTTTGCTTTTCTATCTCTCTTTCTCTTGCCTTGTCTGTCATGGAATGATGCGCCGCACAAAAGCATCCGTATTTTGGTGCTGATTAGAGATTTTTCGCCCGTTAATTATTGAGCGCTTAAATTGTGCAATATCATAGATGAATATTTCCTTGCCCGTTGCAATTAAGGTTCTTTTTTCACGATAATTACTGTACAAAAAAAGCTATAACATTGCTGTCATAGCCTTTTTATTGTGCAAGTCACTTGCTCTGTTAAATTGCCTTGTTCCGTTCCCGGCGTATTTCTTCCCGTTTCCTCGCCATATACTTACGGTTGCACGCCCGTTTTTTCTCCAACCGTATACGTTCTTTTTCCTGCTGTGCCTTTTCTTCCTCGGTCAGTTCGATTTCCTCATGGGGTATCTCGATTTTGCCGATATAATTTAAGAATATCTCCACTTCCTGCGTCCGTCCTGCGCCTATGCCCTCGGCTTTATGGACTACGATTTTTGAAACAAACTCGTTAATCATGGCGGGGGTGAGTTCTTCAAAATCGGTATACTTTTTCGCAAGTTCCATAAACAGGTCTGCGTTCTCTTTGTCGGTATTGATTTCTTCCAGTTCCGCATTGTCTGTTTCAAGGCTGTTTTCCAGTTCCGCAAGTTCGGTTTCATAATCGTTCAGCATTGCGTCAAAACGCTTGTCGCTTAATTTTCCGCTGATGTTGTCCTCATAAAGTTTCTTTATCAGACGGTTCACTTCTCCGTACCGCTTTTCATTCTTCTTTATCCGCTGTCTGACAGTCTTTCCTGCGTCTGCTTTACGGGAAGATGACAGTTTGCAGATAATCCCCTTAAACTCGCCCTCGTTGGCTACCGCATAATTGCATGTTTCCTTTATCGTTTCAAGGACAAGCGCATTGACCGCCTTTGTCTGTATGCTGTGTGAGGAACACTGCTGTCTGTATTTCTGCCTGCCTAAGTTGTAATTAGCGCAGTTGTAATCATCTTCGGGCGCAATCCAGCGTCCTTTGCCCTTGGTGTAGATGTCTTTCCTGTATCTCGCTGTCCTGTGGCGGTGGTTATACATCTTTGCCCCGCAGTCGGCGCAGAACATTTTGCCTGTCAATGGGTTTGCCTCCCCTAAAATATCCGGTCTGCGGACTGTCTTTCGCAGTTCCTGCGCCATGTTCCATGTTTCCTCGTCAACAATCGGCTCTTGGGTGTTCTTGAAGATTACAAGCTCTTCTTTTGGGGTTTTCTTCACTCTCTTGTCCTTGTAGCTTTCCTTATAGGTGCGGAAGTTTACCGTATGCCCCATGTATTCGGGTTTGGAGAGGATAGCGGCAACCGTATTCCCGCGCCACATATAAGGGTTTTCCGTGTCATAGGTGGTACTGTGTGTTCCTAATCCCCGTTGCCCCATGTAGTAGGACGGTCTTTCTATTTTTTCGTCATGGAGTATCCTTGCTATATCATATGGCCCTTTTCCTGCAATGCACAAGCGGAATATCCTGCGGACAACTTCGGCTGCGGGTTCATCAATTACCCAATGGGTGCTGTCAAGCGTGTCTTTTTTGTAACCGTAAAGGCAGTGGTTTGATGTGTGGGCTTTCCCCGTCATTCCCCTTGCCCGTAATACGGTGGTAATCTTCCTGCTCGTGTCACGCACATACCACTCGTTCATGATGTTAAGGAATGGCGCAAACTCCGCACTTTCCCTTTTTTCGCTGTCTACTCCGTTTGAGATTGCTATAAAATGCACTCCCTTTTCCCGGAACATTACTTCGGTATAAAATCCAACCTGCAAGTAGTCACTCCCTACCCGGCTCATGTCCTTTACAATCACTGTGCCGATTTTTCCCTGTTCCACATCTTCAATCAGACGTTTCCAGTTCGGGCGGTCAAAACTCGCCCCACTCCAACCGTCATCAGTGTAGTGTGAGATATTGGCGTAACCGTTCTTTTCCGCATAATCCTCTAGTATTTTCTTCTGGTTTGTGATACTATTACTTTCGCCATTCAGTTCATCATCTTTTGACAATCTCTCATAAAGTGCTGTGATTTTTAAGCTGTCTTTGTTCTTCATTCTATCCTGCTCCTTTCTTTTGGGGTGCTTTCCACGCCCCACACTGACAGCATAGCACATCCGTAAAATGCTTCGGCGGCTGCGTGAAATGCTCCGTTACCTTTGTCTGCACTCCTTCAAAGACCATTCCCTCCGAAAGCTCCGGCAGCTTTTTCTCCTCTTTTTCCTTATCTTCCGATGTTTTATAGGAACGTCTGAAAGCTGCTTCAAAGTCTTTCCAGCCATTTCTTGTTATGGATTTCCCTGAAACTGTAAAGACAGAGCCGTTACAGTCAAACTCTGCTTTGACTGTTTCATACTCATGCTTTTCCCCTGTGGCACAGAGTAAGCGGTTTGCGGCAAGGGAAAGTATCTTCATTTCCCCCTCCGGCACAGCAGAAAGGTCAGTGACCGCAATCTCCATTGTTGGAATGATTGCATGGTGGTCTGTCACTTTTTTACTGTCCATTACTCTTTTTATATCCGGCTCTGCCCCGGTCTGTTCCTCAAAGAGAACCGCTTTGTAAATCGCCCCGATCACAGCCCTTGCCGTATCTTCCATATCGTCTGATAAATACTGGCTGTCAGTACGGGGATATGTGACCAGCTTTTTCTCATAAAGACTCTGTGTGTACTCTAAAGTCTGCTTTGCGGTAAAGCCGAATAAACGGTTTGCGTCCCTCTGTAATGTAGTGAGGTCATAGAGCTTCGGCGGCTGCACCGTTTTCTTTTCCTTTATGACAGAAAGAACCGTGGCGGCTTTGCTTTCACACGCTGCAGCAATAGCTTCTGCCTGTGCCTTGTCATCAACCCTTTCCGTTGCCGCATCAATCCCGTCCATCAGGATATGCGCCATATAATACTGCTCTTTCTTGAAATTCCTGATTTTTTCCTCACGCTCCACTAACATTGCAAGCGTCGGTGTCTGCACCCTGCCGACCTTTAACACCTTTCCGCCATATAAAACCGTAAACAGCCTTGTGCCGTTCAGCCCTACAAGCCAGTCTGCCCTCTGCCTGCACAGTGCGGAATGGTAGAGGTTATCATAATCACTTCCCGGACGCAGGTTTTCAAAACCCTCACGGATTGCGCTTTCCTCCATAGAGGAAATCCAGAGCCGCTTCATGGGCTTGTCACACCCTGCCATCTCATACACAAGGCGGAAGATAAGCTCTCCCTCACGCCCTGCGTCAGTGGCACATACAACGCTGTCTACTTTTTTCTCGTGCATAAGCCCTTTTAACACCTTGTACTGCGCCGCTGTACCGCTTTTTACTTCTGTCTGCCATTCCTCCGGTATCATGGGCAGGCTCTCATAACTCCACTTTTTCCATGTATCAGAATAGGCATCCGGCTGTGCAAGCTCAACCAGATGCCCGATGCACCATGAAACAATATAATTGTTCCCCTCCATATATCCGTCTTTTCTCTCACCTGCGCCGATCACACGGGAAATTGCCTGTGCCACGCTCGGCTTTTCAGTTACCACTAACTGCATTTTTTTTACCTCCTGTCAGTTCAATATCACATTCTACTTCGTTTCCCCATACATCAAACCCGTCTGTCTTTCTCCGGGCAAAAAGTTCTATCTTTGGCACATCTCCCATAAGCTGGTTGATCCTGTGATGCACCTCTATCGGTTTTCTGCTGTGTTCTTCAATATGTGACACAACTACCTGATGCACCCCTGCATTAACACGCTTTGGTGCGCCTTTTGTTGCTAAGATACAAAGCTCTGCATTGCTGCGTGTCCAGTATCCCATGCCCCAAAAGAGCGAGTCACTCTTTTTATTCTGCTTTACCCATAAAAACGCTACTGTCTTATAGGTAAATCCCCATGCCTTTATCACTTCCAGTCCTTCCAAAAGGCAGGGGAATGTTACCCATAAAAATAAGGCACAGTCCTTGTCTGCAATGTCAGCAACTGGAAGCGCCTTTATATCTTCTATGTCCATAGTGGGATAATGGCTCTCTGCACTTCTTCCCATACCCTTTTTAGAATACACCCTGTAATGCCAGGGAGGGTCCGCCAGAATAACAGAATATTTCTTTTCTCCCATGCTGCCAGCTACTCCTCCTCGTCCTCAAAAAAATCATCTTTGGAACCGTCCTCCGGTTCGTCATCTTCGTTCTCTAATTCCTCCTCATCTTCCTCGTCCTCATCTTCGTCCTCAATGAAGTCCTCTTTTTTCTTGCGGACTACTTTGAAATAATAAGCGCCGCCGATAAAGGCTATTGCAAGTGCGCCCATGAGGATATAGGAAATGACCGGGTTCGGCTCCTCCGCTTTTTCTTCCGGTTCGGTTTCCTCTGTGCTTTCCGTATTTTCTGTTTCTTTGGTATCTTCCTCCGTCTGCTCTGTATCTTCTGGCTTTTCCCCGTTATTATTCGGCAGGGCGCTATCTTCTGTCGGGATTGCAGATTCCAATGCAGCGGAATTTTTCGGTAAGGTTTCGCTGTTGTCGGAAGTTGCATTTAACAGGTCATTTTCCGTAATCTCCGTAAGGAAGTACACCATTTCCTCATCCCCGTCACGGTCAATGATCAGGTAGAAAACCTTGTCCGATGCGGTCTGGATTGTATAAAATTCTTTCCCCTGCTCTGACTGCTCTTTCTCCGTATTTCCGCTTTCTGCCTTTTCTGCGGCATCCGCTTTGGCAAATTCCTGTTTCTTCTGTTCCTCCGGTGTCTGTGAAACAGTATTCCCGTCACCGTCCGTCTTGGTATGCTCCGTTACAGTGGCTGTGGCGTTCCCCGGCTTGGTGGCTTCGGCATTGACCGGGAGCTGCTCTGCTGGGTTCTCATCACTCTCATCCGCAGGGTCTTTGTAATACGGGTTTTTGGTCTTATACACCTCCGACATATTCCCGGCATTGTCCATTGCGGAAATGGTAAAATATTCATACCCTGCGTCAAACTGCTGTAAGCGGATATTCAGTGTGCCGTTTGTCAGCTCCGTAAACTCATACCCGTTCACATAGACCACCTTTGCACCGGAATCCGTATCATGCACCTGGACGCTTAACAGCCCGTCACTGACCGCCGCATTGAGCGTAGGCTTCGTGGTGTCAAAACAACGGACAGCCCTGCTTCTTTCATATGTATTGCCTTTCTGATCTGTGACCTGCACATAAACTGTACAGTTTTCGGAGATTTCCAGTTTTTTATCTTCCGTCACGTCCGTCCAGCTCCCGTTCTGCCCGACTTTTGCCTGTATCTGTACCGCTTCAAAATTGCCTGTATGCGCTGTATCGGATACGGAAAATGTCACGGCTGCTTTTTCGTTGTACCACCCGCCCGGACTGTTGATATGGATCACCACATTTGGTGTCTTATACTCACAATTCCTGTAATCAGCGGCGCACACTTCACAATCCTTGTCACAGTCATATGCGCTGCACTTTTTCTCACAGGTACACACCGGCTCCGGCACATCATTTCCCGATACGGTTCCGTCCTCCGTATCGCTCTCTGTGCCGCTTTCTGTCTGCTCCTCTGTAGTTTCCCCTGTGCTGCCCTCTGTTTCCTGCTCCGTACTGCTTTCCTCTGTAGTGTTTTCCTCCGTACTGCTCCCTGTTTCTTCCTCTGTGCTGCTTTCCCCGCTGTCCTCTGCCCTAACGTCAATGGCGTTGTTCCCGTTCATGGAAAACGCCATTGCAGGCATACAGAATAATACTGCGGATAAAATGAGCGATAACACCGCCCTATAACGTAACTTCGTTTTTTTGTTCATGGCTTGCTGCCTCCCTTTCTATATTCTGTGTCTGCTGTTCCTCCTGCTCTTTTTTCCTGAGCAGGCTTAAAATTTCTTCCTCGCTGACTTTATTCAGCAGGATCAGGCGGTCCAGAGAAATCTTATTCTTCTCAATGAATTTCATTTTCTCCGCATCCTCTGCCATCTGTAACTGGCTCTCCAAGTCCTTCTGCTTTTCCTGCAGGTCTGCAAGCTGCCCCCGGACTTTGGAAAGCTCTTTTTCAATCCTTTCCTTTGTCACATTTGCTCTCCTTTCCGCAATCTAAAATGCTTTTTTAATTTCCTGATAAACGACCAAACGCATAAAAATGACTCTGCCAGTAAGACGTATTGATGCTGGCATATTTGATCGGGTCACCGCAGTGAATCATCACGCCGTTTCCGCAATAAATTCCCACATGGCTCACAGCTCCTGCCGAGTTGTAAGTGCCTGTAAAAAAGATAATGTCCCCCGCTTTCGCATCTGCCGCCGAAACCGGAGTACACTGGTCATAAATGCCCTGCGCTGTAGTCCGTGGCAGGTTATGCACCCCGCTGTTGGTAAACACCCAGCAGACAAAGCCGGAACAGTCAAAGCTGGTAGACGGGCTTGAACCGCCCCATACATACGGATAGCCCAGATATTTTGCAGCTTCCTCCATAAGCGCCTGCACTGTTGCATCATCATAGGAATCAGGCGGTATGGCATTTCCCCCGCCGCTTCCCGGCGCACCTGTTTCCCCGTAGAGCGTCCCTTCCCCTGCTTCAAAATAAAATAACGGGTTATAATACTCCCCGTTATACAGACATTCGATATGCAGGTGGCTTCCAGTGCTGCTCCCCGTGTTCCCCGTTGTTCCTATGCTGTCCCCATGCTTCACGCTCTGTCCCACACTGACACCGAGCGAGTCCATGTGGGCATACTTGGTACAGTAGCCTTTACTGTCCTCAATCACCACATAATTTCCATAATAGCTGTCATAAGTGGCTGTTGTGACAGTGCCATCCATTGCTGCAAGGACACCTGTTCCTGTCGGTACTGCAATGTCAACGCCCCTGTGGAACTGTTCTGCCCCTGTTACCGGATTGATGCGGTAGCCGTAATAGCTGCTTACATAATTGTACCAGTACAGGTTCAGCGGCGTGTAAAACTGCTGTGTCAGTCCATGCGTTTCATTATAAAGCGCAAAAATCTCTTTCTGCTCGCTGTCCATGTGTCCGGCAGCGACCACGTTTAAGTCTTTTGCGGTCAGCGTGACTTCCAGTATGGTTACGGTATATTCTTCTTCCTCCTCATACTCATATTCTTCCTCTGTTTCCTCCCCCGTTACTGGGTCTGTGACAGTGCGTGTGCCTGTCTTTGTAACTGTCCTTGTCCTTGTTTCCGTTGTAGGGTTTAAGGTCAGCTCATACATCTCGTCAAAAAGGCTCTCAATCTCACCCTGCACGTCTGCCGCCGTAAATTCCGTATGGACTGCGGAAAGGTAGCTGATGAGCGCAAACGGGTCATGCCCGATTGCATCAAGGTTATAGCGGTATTCGTCATAGTCCGGGTAATCCGTTTCTATGGAATCAACCTCTTTCTGCAATTCCATTTCAAGCTCCGAAAAAGCTAAATCCGCAGCGTCAATCTCTGCCGGGACGCTCATGTAGCTGCCTGCCAGCGTGGTACTCATGCCCTCCGAGAACATTGCCCCGCAGGACGATATGGAAGTCATTATCATAATGAGCAGAACCGCAAAAGCCCCGGCTGTCACGAAAAGCGATGCGTGTTTTGCCGCTATCTCCTGCAATTTCTTCGCAACTGTTGTGGTAAAATTAGCTGATTTAACCGCCGCTTCCTTCGTATTCTTCGCTGCCTGCCCTGCCCGCCTTGCCTTTACATACTCCCGCTTGATGCGCTGTTTCTGTAATCTTTTCTGCAACTGTTTCTTTAAGGTCTTTTCCTGCATTTCCGGGTTTTCTTCCAAAAACTTCTGGTAGCGGAATTTGACTTCTTTTTGAAACTGCTTTTTCTCCAGCTTCGCCACTTTCCCACGCTGCCGCTGTTCTTTGTTCCTATAATGCCGCTTTACAAACCGGTAGGTATCTTCGGCTTTCTGCTCCGTCTTGTGTGCGCCCTCCACCGCAGAATTTTCCTTTTCAGATTCGGCAACCTTGCCATGTGCATAATTGGTAAACTCTGATCCGGCTCTGCCTGCCAGCTTCTTTACTGGACTGTCCTCTTTGAAAGGTTTTTCCTTTACCACAGCGGTCAGAACATATCTTGCCCTGCCCGTTTTTTCATCAAAGACACGCTCTAAGGAATACTCCCTTTTCTTTGGCAGCTTCTTCCTTGCGGCTTCGGTCTTTTTTCCGGCTTTCTCTGCTTTTTTTTGCAGCCTGTCTAACTTTTTGCTGCCCTGAAACTCCGGCTCCCCGCCCTCTGTAAAGGCATTTTTTTCTGTAAAATCATGATCCTTTGTCTGGAAATCACGCCCGAAATCAGATGTTTTTGTGCGTTCCCTGTCCTGATGTTCCCGCCTGCGGTATCTGCCTTTTTTCTGGCTCTGGTGGTAAGTGTCCCTGCGGCGGTAATCGTCCCTGAAATCTTTTGTTTCCCCGGTCTGTTCCTCTCCGACATCCTCCGTAAAGGTATTCTGTTCCTTAGAAAAACCGTCCTGCGCTTTACTTCCCGCATTATCACTGTCCGGTTTTTCCTTATTTCCCGTAAAACTGTTTTCCTTTTGGAACTGCCCCGGCTTGCGTCTTTTCTGAACGGATTTTGCTTTTTGACCGGACATGGTTTTCTGTCCTGATGTTTTCTTTTCAGCACGCTGAAAACTGTTCTGATTCTCCTGAAAACTGCCGCTGTCCGGCTTCTTCCTTAATTTCAAATTCTTCTGCACAGCAGAAGGACTGGCATCGTGTCCAAAAGTTTTTGACTGTTCTGACTTCAAATCCTTCTGCTGAGCAGAAGGATTGACATCATGTCCAGAAGTTACATCTGCATCCCTCGGCTGATGTACGCCGGACTGTTTCTGCTTTGCCTTTTTGGTATCGCTGCCCCGTTTCGTGGAACTGCCGCCCGCAAAAGCATTTTTATCCTTTGCAAACTCAGCCGCCCGCTTTTTCTTTTTTTCTGCCATCAATAATCCTCCATATTTATCCATTATTTATTATCCAATATCTTCCTTTTTGTGTCCGCCTGGTGCATAATCCTTAAAATCTTTGACGGAATAAAACAGCCGCTTGTTATTTACCCACCTCTGCATCTTCCGGGTTTCCTCCGGTGCAGAAGGCTTCTCATACACCATCACATACGGGCTGTACCCCAAATCACGCAGGGTATAAATACGGTATAAGTCCTGTTCATGGGTGCTTCCATAATTTGTAAGGACATAGACCTGCTTTTTCCGTTTGTCCTTTACCGTTGTCAGCTCTGAAAACTTCTTAAAATACGGTATCAGGTCATCTTCCGGGTTATCCCATGCAAAATGCAGCATTTTTGTATTGATTTTATTTAATGCCGCCACTTTTTCCGGTGTAATCAGCCGCACGTCAAGCCCCTGCGTAAAATCAACATCTGCCCCGCTGTCCGCAAGCTGTCCTAAGAGCCGCTCCCAATCCAGGCAGGCTAAAATATTTGCGTCCAAGAGCTTGATTTCTTTTTCCCCGTCCCAAAATTCTGATAGGTCAGCCACCGCTTCTGTCTTTCTTCCCTCTTTTTCCCCCACAATGCAGAACCCGCACCCACGGGGGCATCCTCTGGAAAGAAAGCCGTAGGCTGTTCCCGCAAATTCCGGGTACAGCCCATAGTCTGGGTGCATATGTTCCACAATATCCGGCAGCTTATTGTCAAGACCGTACCCTGTGCCGCCTTTTATGATATGGTAAGCCTTTATGCTCCCTTCATAATCTTTGGAATAAGTATCCGTAAATACCCTGCTCATATAAACAAGGTCATACCATTTCCCACTGTCGTACCATTCCACCGTATCCCCTCTTGCCTTATGGTAAGCGGACAGCTTCATCAGGCAGAGGTTGGGGAAACGGTGTCCGTCCACATCAATCAGCCCTATCCTCACTCTGTTTCCTCCTGCTTTACACTTTCCTCCGGTCTTGTGTTCATGATCGCATAGGTCTTTGTGTCTGTCGGGTATTTGTCAATAAACGGAATTACTACGTTGTCAAACAGGATAAGCCCGCTTCCCGGCTCTGAATTGGTCACATGGGCAAGCTGTTTCTCTGACAGCCCTAACTTGTCGGCAAGTATCGCCTGGTCCTTTGCGTTTTGGTTGAGAAGATAAACAAAATCGGAGTTTCCGAGTATGCCCTCGATTTCCTCCGATTTCAAAAAATCGCCCACGTTCTGTGTCAAGCCTGTCGGTATGCCGCCCCATTTTCTGAACCTTTTCCAAATCTCCACCGAATAGATTGCTGTCTGCCTTTCTTTCAAAAGCAGGTGGAACTCATCACAGTAGTACCTTGTGGCAATCTTACGCTCCCTGTTCTGCGAAACACGGTTCCAGACTGCATCCTGCACGATTAACATCCCAAGCTCTTTGAGCTGGTTGCCCAAATCCCTGATGTCAAAGCACATAATCCTGTTCTGTGAATCCACGTTTGTACGGTGGTTGAAATAATTCTGTGAGCCATGCACATACAAAACAAGGCTGTTTGCGATACGCACCGCTTTCTGCTTCGCTTCTTTCTGCATCTCCGGGGCTACGTCCTTCGGCTCATATTTTAACAGCGCATTATACAAGTCCTCTAAAATGGGCATATTCTCCGGTTTTGGCTCTGCAAAATACCTGTCATAGATATGTTTGATGCAGGTGTCGATAATGCCTTTTTCATCATTTTCAAGACCGTTTTTCCCTCCGGCTATCAGATCGCACAGTGTAATGATAAAATCAGATTTCAGCTTTAACGCTTCCCGGTCATTCTTATGGGAAAGCTGAATGTCCATCGGGTTTAAGTAGTCCTTTGAATTGGTGGCAAGCCTTACCACCTGCCCGTTGAGCGCACCCACAAGGGCAAAATATTCTCCCTCCGGGTCACAGATAATCACATCGTCCCCGGTCATAAGGAAACAGGATAAAATCTCCCGCTTTGCGGAAAAAGATTTCCCGGAGCCGGGTGTGCCGAGGATTACCCCGTTTGGCGTCCGGAGCTTCTTTCTGTCCGCCATAATCATGTTGTTGGAAAGTGCGTTCAGACCGTAATAAATCGCCGGGGCAGGCATGAAAAGCTCCTGCGTACAGAATGGCACTAAGATTGCCGTACTCTTTGTGGTAAGCACCCGCTCTATCCCCGTATCATTGCAGCCAATCGGCGCACTCGCCATAAGCCCCTGCTCCTGTAGATACTGCATACACCTTAAATTACAGTTTGCCTGCTGGATAATGCCGGACACCCTCTGCGTGATGTTCTCCAGCGCCTTCTTGCTCCTGCCAAAACAGGTGATGAGGAAAGTCATCTTGATAATCTTCTGGTTGCTGGTATTCAGATCGTCAAGCAGCTCCAAGGTATCTTTTTCATAAGTGATGATGTCCGTGGGCAGAATGTCCATGTCATAACCAGATCGCACTGCCTTCTTCTGTTCCTCAATCTTCATTTTCTGGATATTGGTGAGTGCGCCCTTTAACATCTTGATTGCCTTTACCGGGTCCATTGTCTGCATATGCAGCGTGACCGTAAGGTTGTCATCAATGTCAAGGAGCTTTTTTAACAGCTCGTCATTGAACCTCGGCGCAATAATGTCGAGATAGTGGACACTCCCATACATCTTCCCGGTCTTGAAGCGGCTCGGATAACGGAAATCGAATCCCGGCGGCGCTATGTAGTCCTTTACGCTCTTTCCCGACTCCGACAATTCTTTAAATGAAAAACGGAAAGGCTCCATTGTGTCCTGGTTGAAATACTCATGCAGGACACGCAGGCGCTCCTTCCCGTCAAGGCTTCTGGCATAGGTGCCGAGGTTCAGGAAATTCTTGATGACATCAGCTTCTATGCTGCCCATCTTCGCCTTTGCTTCCTTATACCCTTTGCACTCGATACCAAAAATAAGGTATTTTGATTTGATGATCCCGTTGTTTCCCTTTGCTGCCTGTTTTTTTAACATTTCCGTGTATTCCTCACAAATGTCGTCAAATTCATCACCCTGCAAGGGTATGTCAAACTGGTCTATCAGTGTCTGCTCGTTGACCTGCCTGTTGAACAAAAACAGCTCAAACCGTATGGACGGGTCAAAGTAATTGATAAGCCTGCTGTATTCCTCTAAAATCTCTCCCTGATCCTCTATCTCCAGAAGGTCATAGTTAATGTCGAAAAACTCGACCATTTTTGTATAGTAACCGGAAGATACCTGGCAGATGCCGTCACGGTACATCTTTTTAAATGTGATCGTTTTCTGCGCTGTGTCTGGTATCTCCGCCTTTTTGCCATTCCCGGCAAGGGTGCTTTTTAACTCCCTTAACCGTTTCTTTTCAGAAAAATTAAGCCCCGCTTTCGGCTTGGCTTTGCTGCCCTGCGGCTTTTTCTTCAAGATAACGCACCTCCTTCTTTAATTTTTCCCTCTCCTCCAGCTTCTTGTAGAGGTTTTCCGATTTATAGGGACGTATCCCCGGCGTGAGCAGCTTCTGCCGCACCATGAAGTATAAAATCTTCTCTGCCGGGAAACCGTCTTTTTCATACATTGCCAAAAAGAAGAAAGGCAGCATAAGGGCTACCATGATGAGTGCCGAAGCCTGTGTGCCTAACACACCCTTTGTCACAAGGTAAAAGGGTATCCCCACCGCTGCGGCACTCCCAAAGCAGATAAGCTGGCGTTTGGTAAGGTTCATCGCTACCTTTGTCTTGATGCCGCTCAAATCTTTTGGCACTGCTACTGATATTGCCATAAGCATTGTGACCGGATATTTTACATTTCCGGTGTTTCCTCCTTCCTGCTGATACTATAAAACTGCTGTCTGTCTAATGGGCATTCAGCACACTTTTACTGAGCGATCCTGTCTTGAATAAGCTGAAGCACAGGATAACGGTATAAGCCGCCACTGACCAGAGCGCCGTGTGCAGGTTGCCCGCAACCGTAACGCTGGCAACGAGTACCGAGTAAATGCCGACACAGACCATAATGAAAAAGCCCTGGAATGCAAGGGCGCAAAGCCCCTTGATGTAGTTATTTCCGATGCTGCCCCATTCCCGGTTGCTTAAAGTTGCAAAGGGAACCGGAGCCACTGAAATATAAAGGTATATCTCTATCATGCGCCCGTATAAAATGACGGTGATGAGGACGGACATGATTTTCATACACAGGCTGACAATCATGGTTTCTATCCCAAGCCCGATCAGTTCGCCAATGCCCATAGTGGAAAGCTGGTTGTTGAACATATCCGTCAGCGTGGTGGTCACGTCAATGCTTGTGGAGCCTGATATGACACCCGCCGCATTGGTCACGATATGGTTGCCCACATCGAAAATTGCCATAGTGATGTCAAAAGTCTTGCTAAGGAGCATCACTGCAACACACGCTTTCACGAGGTAGCGGAAGAAAAACTCACTCCCTACCTCGTGCATATTGTTTTTGTCCATTACCATCGTTATCAGCTCATAACACAAAATTGCGCTGATGATAAGCCCCGCTATGGGAATCATGACATTCTCTGAAAGGTTCCGGATCATGGAAAAAATGCTTCCGTTCCATGCGCTGGGTGTCTGCCCGACTTCCCCTGCAATCTCGCCCACTTTTGTATTCACGTCCGTGAACATCGTTTCGAGGTTGCCAAGCACCCACCCTTGCAGCATTTCCTTTATAAATTCAGTGATTTTGTCAATGATCGCCCCCATGAATTAGGAGAACAGTGTCGTAAGCTGTGGAATCACCGTCTGCGCCACGATTACAATGCCGCCGCCCGCCATGAGCTGTTTAATCCCCTGCGATTTTGCGCCCGATTGCGATAGGTAAGCCTACAGTTTCAAATGTTTCCGGCTTTTCCCCCGCTTAGCACCGTGCATGCGGCTTTCACCGCACACGGCGCCCCATCGAATTTAGAAATTGTTCGTTTTAAACATAACTTACACACTTCGTTACAGCATTAAAAGATTTGTTATGCGATTACAGGCGTTCCCGCCAGTTTTCGCAGTTTATTCAGTTTTTCCAGTTGTTTTTTGTTCAGTTGGAGCTCCTTTAGGTACTTCTGGATTGTTTCTTCCAAGGTGGCATGGATTAAGATATGTACTGCTTCGGTTACAAGAACAAGGTTGCTGTATTCATCTGTACCGCCGTTTTCAAGCGGTTCTTTATGGTGACAGCGAATGTCATAAGGCATAAGGTCAACGCCAGTTATGGCGCACCTCCCATATTGAGCCGCAAACAGAGAAATCCGGTTGTCTGCAAACTCAATCGTTTTGTCCAGCACAGGGTTTTGCATGAGCCATATCATCGTATCGGTATTGATGCCAAGATTTTTATGGATTTCTGCCCGTCCCTCCGGCGTGTACCGATTGACGGTTTTCTTTTTGTGCTGGGCGTTTCTTGTTTGGACATATCCCATTGGAATGAGAGGGTGTCCGTTCAAAAACCTTAGCTGTTTACTTTTTCCATACCGTTCCTTAATGAATCCACGTTCCAGTTTTCCTTTTGGTGTCAATTCCCGAAGCCTGTTTGCCATTTGCAGTTTCAGCCCATAGGACAGCTTTGGAAAATCTACGCTGATGTGTGTTGCCAGACGGTAATAGTTATGCAGTCCGGCAACCACGGAATTGTATTGCTGAATAGCGATGTACTGCGCCCGGTTATCTGCCGGATTCTGTATCGCCCGGATAGCGGCAGATATTTTTCCCTTTGCCTGCTTTATGGCTTTATCGCTCATGTGTGAACAGACCACGTATTTTTTCCCTTTGGGATAGACTTTCATCTTGAATCCCAAAAACTCCGAATACCGCTGTTTTAGATTGATGACTTTAGACTTTTCCGGGCTGATTTCCAGTCCGAGCCGCTCTTTTAGCCATAGCCGCGTTGCTTCAAACGCCTTTTCAGCGTCCTGCCGGCTCCGGCAAAAGATTTTGAAGTCGTCAGCGTACCTCACGATGTACATTTCTTTGAGTCTGCTCCGCCTGAGCGCCCGGTAGGTGTGACTTTTAATATCTGTACCGTGGGCGTTCTGCCGGGTTTTGTACTCGTAATGGGTAGGCATTTCCTCCCACTGGGAAGTCACCCACCAGTCAAGCTCATTCAGCACTATGTTGGAGAGCAGTGGCGACAAAATGCCGCCCTGCGGCGTTCCTTTGGTTGGAGTTGTCCTCGTTCCGTCTGGAAGCACCACCTGTGCCTTTAACATCTGCTTGACGATACACAGCAGCTTTTTATCCCGGATACCCATTTCCCACATCTGCCTTATCAGCTTCCCGTGGTTTACATTGTCAAAGAAGCCTTGAATGTCAATATCCACCGCATAATGAAGGTGCTGTATCTGCATGAGCCGACAGCATTGTGCTACGGCGTGTTCCGTAGAGCGGTTTGGGCGGAAGCCGTTGGAACGCTCATGGAACTTTGCTTCACAGATTGGTTCAATCACTTGTAAAATACATTGCTGCACTATGCGGTCAACAATTGTAGGAATCCCCAGCGGTCTTGTTTTTCCATTGGGTTTGGGGATTTCCACCCGTTTCACCGGGCGGGGAGTGTACCAACTGAACTGTTTTTGAATAAGCCGGACGTATTGTTCCTCACGAAGTGCGGCAAGGTCTTTGATTGTCCGCTTATCCACGCCGGGAGTACCGCTTCCTTTGTTGCCCTTAATTGTCCGATATGCCAGTTTGATGTTTTCCTCACTTGCAATCAGGCGCATGAGGTTCTGAAAGGTCTTGCCGTTCAGGCTGTCAGCATACAGACTGTCAAAGATGCTTTGCAGGTCGTAATACTCCGTATAGCGGATTTTGCTTTGTTTTGGTTTGCGCTTTTGCTGCTCCGAAGTCAACACAGGCACCCACCCCTTTCGGTTAGGATTTTCTTTGTCATACTCGAAGCTGTGTTTGTTATGTTTTCAGTTTTTGTTTCTAAATCCGACTGGTGGCTATCCCTCCACGGGCTTTTTATTCCCGCTTCACAGGTACTGTGCCACCACTTTCGCCGGGATTAAGATAAGTTATAGCGATAGTGGAATATCATAACTGATATACCAGCATTTTCTGCTGGTTTTCGCTTTTCCTCATCAGCGTGACGTCAGCCTGCAACAGCTTTATCATTCACGTCCCGGTTTACCACGTTCCAACAATCCTATCATTAGATACTTTTAGGCGCTTCCTCTAAGCCTGTGCCCAATTCAAAGAATCTTACCGCCTGTAACGGTATGTGGACGTTCATAACAACCAATCTTACTAATCCACGGACACCCCAATTTAATGGGAAATTGCCTTTCGACAAATCCAAACGTTTAGACCCGTACATTCGGAAGTACGCCAGTATTTTCATACATTCTCACCATGAGTATCCGACACCCGGCATATAGGTGACGCCATCCACCTCTGGACAGGTTTCGTGCGGGAAAATCCCGCTTACGGTCACTCTCTGCCGACTTCACCGAGCTTTTGACGGTTAGGCAGTTGCATACCGCCGCCAATCGGAGTATCAGTGTGGGCGTTTCAAGGCGTTACCCTGTCATTCCACCCATCGGATTGTCAGTTCTCCTAAGATTTCAGGCTTTTTAGCCTTTCAACTTAGTGCGTAACCTTTTCAGTTACGAACGTGTCGCACGATTATCATTTCCGTATCCCTCAAGCAGATTGATCACGCCCCATACTGCCACGCCTGCGCCGATTGCTGTCACTACTGTCTTTAATCCTGTTACTGCTGTTGTAAAAAAACTCATAATTTTTACCTTTTCTTTCCTTAAATTTGATTTTTTGATAAAGAAAGAGCTTTGATATGTAAATCCCCCGCCCTTTGTGGTAAAATAAGGGCAGGGAAATCCTTTGGGAGAACCCTGCGGGCATCCGGTACATTCAGTTTGGCGATTGGCTGTGCCGGGTGTCTTGATTTTTGTCCTTTCCCAAATACATTCAAAACTCCGTTTTCTGACTTCCGGTTTTATTCCCCGAAAGTCCTGTGTCTGGTTTACAGTTCCATATTCAGTTGTCTTTCACTTCTGGACATCATGTCCAAAAGTTTCCCTTTATTCAGTTGTGTCCGGGGAATCTTCTTCCTGCCCGCTGACTTCCCCACAGTCAAAGGCATCATCCACCTCCGTATTTAAAGTGACTTTCATGTGCTGCAGGTGCTTCACATAGTCCTCAATGTCAAAGGTGTTTTTCTGGTCATAATCAGACAGCTCTCTGTATCTGCTATGCTTCGTTATATCGAATTTATCCGAGAAGAATGGTCTGACACCTCTAAGCTGCATGATACATTTCCCGCCGTCCATGACCGCAATCTCGTCCTGCGACATCAGTTCCTTTCCGGTCTTTTGGTAATTAAGCCCGTAGGACTGTGACGTACCCCTTGTGTCCGAGGTATTGTAAAGGTCAATCGTTTCCTTACCCAAAACTTCCGCCAGCTCTTTTAAAGTGGTCTTTTCCTTCCCTCCGAGGAATAAGGTGGTGTCACAATTCCCTTCGATTGTGTCAGCGTTGTCCTTATAAATCGCCTTTAACTGGGACTTTGACTGCAAAATAATGGAAGCCGATATTTCACGGCTCCGGATTGTGGCGATCAGCTTCTCAAACTGCGGAATCTGACCGATATTTGCAAACTCGTCCAACAGCATCCTCACATGAACCGGGAGCCTGCCGTTATAAACATCATCTGCCTTGTCACAAAGTAAATTAAAGAGCTGTGAATACATGATTGACACCACGAAATTGAATGTGGCATCTGTATCTGAAATAATGACGAATAAAGCTGTCTTTTTTTCACCCAAAGTATCAAGCTCCAGATCATCATACTCCATAAGGTCACGCAGCTCTTTGATGTCAAATGGCGCTAACCTTGCGCCACAGCTAATAAGTATGCTTTTCGCCGTTTTGCCCGCCGCAAGTTTGTACTTTTTATATTGGCGGACAGCAAAGTGGTTCGGGTCTTTTTCCTCCAGTTCATCAAACAGCAGGTCAACGGCGTTTTTAAAATTTTCGTCATCTTCCCTTGCTTCGCTTGCATCAATCATATCAATCAGCATGGCGAAATTCTGTTCTTCCTCCGGGGCTTCATACCAGATGTAGGCGATCAGCGCCGTATAATACAGCTTTTCCGCTTTCACCCAGAAATCTTCCCCGGATTGCTGCCCCTCCCCTTTGGTGTTGACAATAATCGTGTTTACAAGTTTCAAAATGTCCTTTTCACTCCGTAAATAAGCGAAAGGATTGTAGTGCATGGACTTTGCAAAGTTTATGGTATTGAGGACTTTTATCTTATAGCCGCCCTTTTTGAGCATCTTTCCGCACTCGATCAGCACAGTGCCTTTTGGTAATGTCAAGTAGGGAATAAGAAAAAGTGTATCTTCTTTTCAATCAGTTACACTGTCCTTGTCGTTCTCGATAAGCCGCACTACCTTGTCCGTAAAGGTTTCCCGGCTTGTTTCGCTGAAATGGATATGTATGTCAAAGGTGGTATTCCCTATCCGTTTCACAAGGTCGGGCTTCGCGTCCAGAGGGGCGGCGGTGCGGCTGGTCTTGCTGGTGTCATTGTTCATAGGCTCTCCTTTCCGTTCATCAGTCCTTTTAACCGTTCCATTTTCCCCTGTGCCGTGGATTTTCTGATATTCTCCCCGGTGAAGAATACCGGGCAGCACATTTCAAGCAGACGGTCATAAATCCGGGCATGGGCGGTGTCCTCCGGGTGCTGCAATTCCTCCAGTGTGAGGTTTGTTGTGACTATCAGCGGTTTTTGGCTGCGGTATCGGCTGTCAACCACGTTGTAAACCTGTTCAAGCCCGTATTCCGTGCCGCGCTCCATGCCGAAATCGTCAAG
>QXWV01000146.1 GCA_009911195.1 Lachnospiraceae bacterium
GTTTTCAAAAGTCCACTGGCGCATGGCGGTGTTGGAAAAGCCCCGGCGTTTTAATTCCTCCACGGTGTCGCGGTGCTTGCGTTCCCGGTCGGCGGCTTCCTGCTTTTCCCGGCGTTTGCGCTGGCAGTCACATTCTTTGGGGTGTCGGTCACGCCCGAAAAGCCCCTTTCCCTCGGTGAAGTAGGCTTCTTTGGGCTGGCGGCAGCTCCCGCAGTATAAAAGCCCGTCCTCGCCCGTGTAGTCCTCCGGCTCTGGCTCTGTTTCTGTGGCAAGCCGGAAAATGGCGTTGTCATAATCGCTCATAGAAATAAATCCTCCTTGTCTGTGCTTCGTTGTCCTGTCTGTACGCCCTGTTTACAGGGCGTTGTATCTCCGTTGCTAAAGGCTCTCGCCCTCTTTGAAAGAATAATCGGGGATTCCCTTTTTCGGGTTCTCCTTTTTCTCTCTGTCCGCCCACCTGTAAAGCGTGGCGGCATGGCTCACATAATCATTCCCGCTGGAAGCAATATACCGGCTCATTTCCTCAATAAGCCGTTCAAGGCAGTCCGGGTATTCCTGCTTCAGCTCCGCATATTCGCTTTCAGTGAGGAAAACATTCTGGTATTTGCCATAGGGCGCGGGCGGCTCTCCACTCACTCCCATTAGTTGATTCTCTTTTAGTTTGTTTATATTTATTTGATTAGGGTAAAGTTTTCTTGATGTCATAGGTAAAGTTTCTTTTAGGTCTGATATACAGTTTTCTTTATGACTGACATCAAGATTTCTTTGTGTCATAGGTAAAGAAACCTTTACTACTTCTGGCACTTTCACATAAAGGCGGTTCGGCGCGGAAAATCCCCGGCGTTCCCTCTCCAAAAGCCCAGCAGCGTCCAGCTCATTCAGTGCGCTTTGTATCGTCATGGTGCTTTTATCCAGTATTTCCGCTATCTCCGTAATGGGATAGACAATGTATGTCCTGCCCTCGCTGTCCTGCCAGCCGTTCTTCTGTGAGAGGGCGGAACGGTCAAGGAGCAGCGCATAGAGCAGCTTCGCCGTCTGTGGCAAGTCCATTTTCAGCAGGAAACGGGGGTAGCGGAAAAACGGCGGCATTATTGTTTCAGTTGTGATGTATTCAGCTATGGTTTTCACCTCCTGTCTGTGGCTTCTGTTACGCATTTAAAACGGCTTTTCCGGGGGTAAAGGATAAATGTACCGCATACCCGTTGAGCAGTAGCCGGAAAGCCTTTATTTATGGGCTTCGTTCATATCCTAAATGCGTAGAAATGTGGTATCTTTTCCGCTGTCGCTCGGCTTCTTTCCGGCGGCGTATTCTTACGGCGCAATCGGGGCAGTATTTCCCCCGGTTGGACTTAGGGAGAAACTGACCGCCGCACTCGGTACAGCGTTTCAGTTCTGCCCGGTGTAAAAGGGCGGCTTCCAGCTTCCAGTCAAGGGGAAGAACAGCAGAGATAAACCAGCGGCAGAGAAGCGAATAGCTGATACTCTGAACACATACGCAAGGCTCGCCGTAGTCCAGTGCGATACAGTTGCCGTTATCGTAGTTGCAGCACTCATGCACAAGCCGACACGCCGCCCGGTGCTGGCGGTAGTTCATGTACGGGCGTTTACCGTTCATTATCCCGCCCCTTTCCGCGCTCCGGCTCTCGCCTTAAAATCTGCTCAATGTTACCCTTGACGGTCTGTAATTCCTTTGTTTTTTCCCTCTTTTCCCGGTACTCGTTGTAAAGGCTGTTCTTCTCCCTCATAAGCTGCTCAATCTCTGCTTGTAAGGTCTTGGACGCTGGCAGTTTGGTAATGCCCTTTGCCTTAAAATACCGGGTGGCAGCTTCGGCTATCATAAAATCGCTTTCGTGCTGCTCCCGGTAGTTTTTGCGGGCTTTCTCTGTTTTCTGTGCTTTCAGCCCGTCACGGGCAGGCTTGGTCTTGATGTACGCCAATAGCTGTTTCTGCAAGTCCTTTTTCTCCCGCAAGGTGCTTTCCACGGCTTTCAGTTCTGCATGGACGCTTGCCAATTCCGCGCTGGCGGCGGCAAGGGCGGCTTCCAGTTCCTCTGGGGAAGAAAAGCCGGATTCCTCGTAAATGCTCACGGTCGCCGCCATTTGCTTTAGGTTGTGCAAAGTCGCCCATTTCTCGTAGCCTTTCCCCTTGCCCTCGGCTCTCTTGGCGGCTATGTCTACCATGCGTTGTACTCCGTCATTCTTCGGGGCGTTTATGGCGGCTTTGTTACGCTGTAAGCGGTATTTTATGCTCCGGGGGTATTCCTGTCTGGGTGCGGGTGTTTCGGCGGCTCTGGCGGCGTTCTGTGCGTTTTGCTCCAACAATGCAAGTACAGCGGTGCGGTCAAAATCATCACCCAACTTCCGGGCGGTGATTGGTTTCGTCCTGTCCGGCGTGAGATACGATAATCTCCCCCGGCTCTCCTTGACGGTCACGCCCTGTTGTAACAGCTTCCCGGAGAAGTCCTCAAAAGAGATAGCAGAGGACAGGGCAGCGCGGATCGCGCAGCGCAGCTTCTCCTTGTTCGTTTCAAACTTGGTCTGTCTGGGCGGCTCTCCTTTGGCGGCAAGGGAAACATTTTCTTTATCCAGTGCGGCTTGTCCTTTCCGCTTCGCCCAATACTCACGCTCGGTGACACGGTTCTTGCTCCCATGCAATAAGTCAATCTGATAGAGGTTTTCCCGGTGGCACATCTCCATGACTTCCGCTTTGAAATACTCCATAGCAGCGTCCGTACAGCGGTGCTTGCAGCCCTCCCTTGTGTCCGCTGGTCTTTCCATATAGGGAAGCAGCGGCACTTCCGCAATCCGTAGGGAATTGATTACGATATGCACATGAATGTTGCCGCTGTGGTTATGCCCGTCCGGGTGGGTGCATACAAGGGCTTGGTGTCCGGGGAAATGCTCTTTACAGAACTGCTCGCCTAACTGTTGCGCCCGGTCTACGGATAGCCCATTGTCGGCAACGTCACGGGGGTCAAAACTGATAATGTAATGGTGGCTCTTTACGTCCTCCCGCTTTTGGTTCTTACCGTATTTGAGGTTGGAGCGCATACAGGCGATTGCAAAATCTTCATCACCGCAATTCAGAGAGGAAATGCGGTAATCGTCACGGAGAACAAGCCGCCCATTTTCATCAAGGGTGGGCTTCATGGTAAACTCGTCATGCTCAAAGGTTAGGTACTGCTCGGCAGCTCCGTAATCGGCATTTTTAGAGCTGATATGTTTGAATGTTGCCAACGGATTCACCTACTTTCTGCAAGACTTCAAACTTCAAGGCGGCAAGCTCGGCTATGGCGGCTCGCACTTCTTGGGAGAGGGCGTTATAAGGTGCGCCGTACTCGTTCAGACAGCGGGCAATCTGGTTCAAGTTGCCGCCGATTTTCCCGTACTCGGCTGTGAGTTTCCCCACGGCAGAAAGCAGTTCATCATTGACCGGGGAAACGGTGATAACCGGGCGTATACTTGACTTAATTAGGGCTTGCCGGATAAACTCGGCTTGGCTCATTTTGCAGAGGGTGACACGCTCGGAAAACTCGGCATATTCTTCCTCGGTCAAGCGTGTTTTGATTACCCGGCTTCGGTGGGGCGTGTTGTATCTTTTCATGGCTGTGAACCTCCTTTCATGGGTGGATTTTTTCAAGCGGCGCAAGCCGCAAAAGGCGGGCTTGGGGTGGCAACCCCAACAAGATTCCCGCAGGACAAAATGAGCGATTAGCGAAATTTGGTACTGTGGTAGAATCTTGCTCTAAGAGAATGGCGGCTTCTGCTGTGTGGGCTTTCGCCGTTTTCCCCCGGCTTGCGTGGCGTGGATTGCGCCAACTTTGCGGCGGTATTTTCTCCCACTGAAAAGCCGGGAACAAGCAAAATAGGCGTAAAAAAACAGGAAACCTTATTTCCCGATTTCCTGTTTCGTATCTTCGCCAATAGCGGCGGTTATCCTGTTGTTATTCCCCGGAAACAAACTTGTAGCCTATCCCTAAAATGGTCTTTATGTAAATGGGATTCCTGCTGTCCGGCTCTATCTTTTTCCGTAGATTGCATATCACATTTGTAACGCTTGACTGGCAGCTTTCGCTCCCCATGCTCCACACGGCTTCAAAGATTTGCGCCTTTGTGAATACCCTCCCCGGACTGGCGGCAAGGTAGCAGAGTGCGCCGTATTCCAGACGGGTGAGAGAAACGTCAATCCCATTTTTCAGTACCCGGCGTTGGTGTAGTCTGATTTCCAATCCCGGAAAAGTAAGTGCCGGGGAGTGGGGCGGCTGTATGGCTTCCAGAGGTATCATATCCGCAAGGGCGGCTATGGCTTTCTCAACCGCTTTTTCTTCGGTGTCGTTGAATGTAAGCATGACTATCTTCCCGACAAATACCACCTCCCGTCATGCAGCCCCTTTCAGTCAAAACGGAACTGGAACAGGGCGGTGATAAGCCGCTGTTTTATGCTGTCCTCGGTGTCCGTGTTGACGTGTCCGTTTTCAAGGGCGGCAAGCCGGATTCGTCTGCTGTAATGCCGCAAAACTTCCTCCACGGCTTCCGGCTCGCCGCTGGTCGCCCGGACAATCGTTTCGTACGGTATGAGTTTAGGATTCCCCACGCAAAAGCACCTCCATTTCCTCTTGCAACATCTGCAAGGCACTGTGTATGTAATGCCATGCCGTACTTTTACAATGCCCGTATAAATCCCCGATTTCCTGCTGTGTGTAATTCCCGAAAAAGTAAAGGTAAATGATTTCCCTCTTTTTCTCCGGCAAAGATAACAGGGCTGCAGCAAGCTCGCCATTGGTGAGTATGATTGTCTGACCGCAGATTGTAACGGGGTATTGTTCGTAGGGTGATTTGAGAGCTTCGTCTGATGTGCTTAGAGGATAGAACTTTTCTTCTGTGAGGTATTCAAAGGATATTTCTCTTTGCCGCCGCCTGTTCCTGTCGCGCCATGCGTTGATAGCGGCATAGCGTATGACGACTTTGCAGAAACCGTTGAAAGAATACATGATGTGTTCCTTGTATGCTTCTGTGCAATCCATAGAAATTTCCCCCTTTCTCCCACATGGGGCGGTGATTGGTTTACGGTTGTATTTTTATAATTCAGAGGGTGACAGCATTTTAAACCGCCACCCACTGCATTATACTTATTAAAATTTATTTGCCAAATCTTCTGCCTGTTTACAGCCATTCGTTTTATCAATATCTCCAACATTGACAACTGCTGGAACTAATACTGTTCCTACCATTTTCCAGTTTAACAATGCGGCAGAACGCTCTATCGGAACACGCACACCGTCAAAAACGGATTCATCATTTTCCTCACAACAGGAAATCAATGCACATTCTTTATCCGCAATGTCAACCTTTGCATTATAGAATGAAAACAGCTTGTCAATCACTGCTTTAATCTGTGACGGAATTGAGTACCAGTAAACCGGCATGGAAAACACGATTGCGTCTGCGTCCTGAATAGCAGGAGCTATGATGTTAAAATCGTCATTAAAAGAACAGGCTTTCCCTGTCTTGAAACAAGTTTCGCAAGCACGACATCCCCCCACATTCATCATTGCAACATCAAACCGGGTTATTGTATGCCCCCTTTTTTCTGCCGCTTTGATAAAAGCCTCTGTCATGGCAAAACTGTTCCCTTTTTTACGTGGGCTACCTGTGATTACTACTATTTTTTTGCTCATAAAATTATCCTCCTTTTATTGCGGGATTGACTTTTCCCGGACAAGATATTATTATCATAGCAAGAATACAACTAAAAGCAAGTACGCACATTTAAGTGCGATACTAACACAAAGGTTATAGACTACTGGAAAGGAAAGCATAAAATGAGTGAACGTCTTATTTCAAATGAGTGTTTTAAGAGTACCGGATTCAGTTATACGTTATCATTGATTAGTGGAAAATATAAAATGACGATATTATATGTTTTAGCGGAATTTGGTGTTGTCCGATTTAACGAAATGAAAAAATATATTGAAAAAATCTCCTATAAAACATTAAGCGCCACGTTAAAAGAGCTTGAAGCTGATAAATTAGTGCATAGAGAGGAATACCCACAAATACCGCCTAAAGTGGAATATAGTTTAACTGAACGTGGAAAATCATTGATACCCATATTAAACGCAATATGTGATTGGGGAGAGGAAAACGTGCTATAAAAGAAACAGACTGGAACCGTTAAAGATTTCAGTCTGCTTCTTCGTTTTGGGAGTAATATATTTCCCCCTATTCGCCCATACGAATATTTTTTACTGTTTTCTGTTCAAAAGTAAGGTCTGAATAAACTCTTGTTCCTCCATTTCCGACAGGAGCCTGCGGAAGCAGTCCTACCTTTACGGTTTCACTAACAGGAAGATTAAAAAACCTCGTCATATAGAATTTTTTGCCGTCAACCGAATAATGGAATGCAAAGGAGTTGCCACATCTGCATACTTGCAGCCAAACCTCATTACCGTCAATGTTACACCCATTTGCGTCATCACATTCCCCATTCCTTGCAATCACACTGACAACAGCGTGTGTCCCAAAATCTGTCATTTCAAAGCATGATTTCGCCCAGTTTTGCATATCATGCATAACCATAATGGAAGCAGAATCATAAGTATCCTTGAAGTCATGGGATACTTTTACACGCATTACAAAATCACCTGTTATTTCTGTGTGATAAAACGGGGCATTGCACAAAGATTCCGGCGTAATTCCCTCCGCACTAACCGAACCATTGTTAAAGAAAAAGTCACTTTGTGCCGGGGCAAACATTTCTATTTTATTATTTTCTGTTTTAATCTGCCCCTCGTTAAGCCATTTGAACTCCATACCAATATCCTCCTTTGAAAATAGGTGTTAATTTGCAATTTTCACCTTGCTGAAATAATTGTAATTCCACTGAGAATGTATGTAAAGTACTCACTTTATTGTGCGATACTTACCTTTAGGTAAGATAGGAATGAGAGGGATTCCGTAGTAGTCGGCATTGTGGGAATGTGTATAACTGGCTATCTTATGGAATTGTGGGTAACTCTGTTTGCAGGACGTGGGAAAGCTGCACTTTAGCTTTTCCATGTGCTGTGAACAGAGTTATCCAT
>QXWV01000147.1 GCA_009911195.1 Lachnospiraceae bacterium
TTCCATAGCCTGTTATGCACATTTCCACAATGCGCCTTTTGTTTTTCAGTCCTTATGCGGTTCGCTCCGCTTCCTGTTTTTTCCTGTGGTATGATTCCCTCCTTGTGGCAAGGTAATTCTCATAGCGTTCCACCGCTTCCGGGTTTCCAGTGGCGGCTTCCTCATACATTTTCTGCCGGGATTTCTTGGTGGCTTGGGATTGATGCGCCCGTTTCTTTGCAAGCTCTGCCGCCGCTGCCGGGTCGGTTGCGGCTTGCTGTACCAGTTTTTCCCTTGCTATTTTCTTCCGGCTCTTGTGGGCTTCCAGACGTTCCGATTCCTCCGGCGTTAGGGCTTTCCCCTCTTTCTGGGCGGCGGCAAGCTCTTTGAGCGTCCTTGCCTTAGGCTGTCCGGCTTTCTGCCTTTCGCGCCACGCCTTATGCTGTGCGGCTTTCTTCCGGCGGTGTTCCGCAAGCCGTTCCGTTTCTTCCGGCGTAAGCTCTGCCCCGGTCTTTTCCAGTTCCATAAGCTCCTTTATGGATTTTTTCTTAGGCGGCTTGGGCGGCTCTGCGGCTTTGCGTTTCTCCCGCCATTCCTTTTGCCATTCCCGGCTGTGTGCAAGTCGTTTTTCCTCGGCTTCCAGTTCCTCCGGGGTGAGAAGCCCCGCCTTTTTCCTTGCGGTAAATTCCCGTTTCTCTGCCTTGCGCTTCTCATACCGCGCCTTTTTAAGCTCCTTTGACCGGGCTTCCTTTGCCGCCTGTTCCTCCTGCTGGCGGCGTTGTTCCTCCACCTCTGCCGGGGTGACGATATGGGCGGGTACTTCAAAAGCCCCGATAAAGTTTAGGTAAATGTCTATCCGCTGGCGGCGGTCATTCCCCCGCCCCTCGCCCTCATACACAATCACTTTCTCGATAAACTCATTGAGCATGGGCGTTGTAAGCTCGGAGAAATCCGTGTAGCGTTTCACAAGCTGGATAAACTGGTCTGTTTTCAGCCTGTCGGCGTTCCAGCTCTCTATCTGCCTTTGCCATTCCGCTATGGACGCTTCCAGCCCGGTCTGTTCCTCGTCATACTCGGCAAGAAGCCGGGTAAAATGTTTGTCGGGTATCTTGCCCGTGGCGTTGCCCTCGTACAGCTTTTTTACAAGCCCGTCAAGCTCCTTGTGCCGTTTCTGTGCCTTGTTGATTTTCTGCTTACATTCCTTTACGGTTTTCTCTTGATTCTGGTCGGACGCTTCCCGGACGCGCTCTATAAACTCTTTTTCATTGTGCCGCGCATACCAGCTCACACGCTGGATAACGGCAAGTATGGCGGCTTCAATCTTCACCGTGGGGATATGGTGCATGGTGCAGTCATGGATTAAATGGCGGTAGCCGGAGCAGATAAAAGCGTCCTCCACCCATTTCCCTTGCACAAGGTTGTAGCGGTGTGTGAGTTTTGAGCCGCAGTCGGCGCAGTAGAGAAGCCCGGTCAAACGGTTCGGGGCGTTCTGCCGCTTCGGGGCGCGGCGCACGGTTTCCCGTATCTTCTGTACGGTCTGCCACGTTTCCACGTCCACAATGGCGGGGATTGCGCCCTCGAAGGTATATTGTTCCTCCGGCGCGGTCTTTCGGCTGCTCTTGGTCTTGTAGTTCTCGCATACGGTTTTCCCCAGTACCTTGCGCCCCATATATTCCGGGCGTTTCAGTATGTAGCCGATAGTGGTCGCTGACCATGCGTAGGGGTCGGCGTACTTTGCCGCCCGGACTGGCTCGCCTGTCCGTTTCCAATGCTCGGACGGGATAGGGATTTTTTCGGCGCGGAGTGCCTTTGCTATGCTGGCTATGGTTTCCCCGGCAAGGACGCTCTGGAAGATACGGCGCACAACGGCGGCGG
>QXWV01000148.1 GCA_009911195.1 Lachnospiraceae bacterium
ACCAGAACAGCGCAAGCCTTTTTCCATTCTGGACTTGAAAACAGCTTTGATTTTTCGGCTCGTGTCGGCAACGTACCACTCGTTTATCACGTCACGGAAAATAGACATAATATCAAAGCCGTTGGCGGTGTCAAGGTTGTCATTGGCGGCGATAAAACGCACATGGTATTCGTCAAAGGTGCGCTTCAAAATCCCCACTTCAACCACGTCACGCCCGATTCGGCTCTGGTCTTTGATGATAACAGTCGCCACGTTCCCCGCCCGGATTTCGTCTAACATAGCGTCAAGCCCCGGACGCTTGAACGTAGTCCCCCGGATTCCGTCATCTGTAAAATGCCGGATATTGGTAAAGCCGTTCTTTCTTGCGTAGTCCTCTAAAATCCGCTTCTGGTTCTCAATGCTTACGGATTCCCCGGCTCGCTCGTCGTCATGGGAGAGCCTTTCGTATAGGGCGGTGAGTTTGTCTTTCTCTGTCTGCTTCTTCATGGTGTGTAACCTCCTTTCTTTGAGGGTGCGCGCTTCCCTATAACCCTATTATACTTATCTGTTCGGATCAGTGACAACATACGATGAGTGCATCTGCATCAGGTTCGGTTTTACGAAAAACCTCGTCTTGCCCGAACCGGAACCGCCGATTACAAGGATATTTTTATTCCTTGCATACTTCGGCTGTTTTGGTCTGCCCGACATCATCAGCCGCTCCGTCTGCGTCAGCAGGATATTGTTCTCAAATACGGAATCCATGTAAGGCTCTATGTCCTTTTCATTGCCCCATGAAGCGTTTTGTCAAGTGCTTTTTTGAGTTATTGACGGAAAACTTTTCGGCATGGTGGGAAACGGGGG
>QXWV01000149.1 GCA_009911195.1 Lachnospiraceae bacterium
ACTGCTTTTGTTATAGAAAAGAGAAAATCGCTATGCCACAGCCTTGGCAGGCCATCGCGCAGCGATTTTGTTCAATTCCAGTTTAGGACATATTCTATTTAAAAAAAGATTAATTGTCAAGTGTGGTATGGCTTAAATTATGGAAATTGATTTCCCCAGATTGAAGAAACATTAAGTGCGAACAAAAGTTTGTAAAGAAAAAATACTTGACACCTATTCGAGGTTGTAGTATGATAACCAAGGTGTCAAGAGAATATGCCTGGAAATGGTTTTTCTAATTCTTGACAGGGAGTATAGGAATGGAAAAAATCGTAGAACAGGGAATCTTGTATGATTTTTATGGTGAATTGCTGACGGAGCATCAGCAGAAAATATACGAGGATGCAGTTTACCATGATTTATCTTTAAGCGAGATTGCCGAGGAACAGGGCATCAGCAGACAGGGTGTGCATGACCTGATAAAAAGATGCAATCATATTTTAGAAGGCTATGAGAATAAACTCCATTTGGTGGAACGGTTTAATGAAATCAGAAAAAGTATCCGCCGGATGAATGAACTGGCTGAGGATAAATCCATTGGGCAGGAATCGCTAAGGGAAGAAATCAAGAGATTGTCCGATGGGATTCTAAAGGCATTATAATAATGGTGGCAAAGGAATCTTTGGAAACCACAAAAAAGACAGAGGTAATGTATGGCATTTGAAAGTTTAACAGATAAACTGCAAAATGTATTTAAAAATCTGCGCAGCAAAGGCCGTCTGACAGAAGAGGATGTAAAAGCCGCTTTGAAGGAAGTGAAGATGGCTCTGCTGGAGGCCGATGTTAGCTTCAAAGTGGTCAAGCAGTTTGTGAAATCAATAGAAGCCAGGGCAGTGGGCGCGGACGTGATGAACGGCTTAAACCCGGGGCAGATGGTGATTAAGATTGTAAATGAAGAGATGGTTGCCCTGATGGGTTCTGAGACCACGGAAATACAACTGCAGCCGGGGAAATCGATTACTGTAATAATGATGTGCGGCCTGCAGGGCGCCGGTAAGACAACAACAACAGCCAAAATTGCGGGTAAGCTAAAGCTGAAGGGGAAGAAACCATTGCTGGTGGCGTGTGATATTTACCGTCCGGCGGCTATTCAGCAGCTACAGATAAATGGTGAAAAGCAGGAAGTGGATGTGTTTTCCATGGGGGAAAACCATAAACCGTCCGATATTGCTAAGGCATCTTTGGAGCATGCGAAGAAGAATGGACATAATTTAGTGATTCTGGATACTGCCGGCCGGCTTCATATTGATGAAGAAATGATGGAGGAGCTGCAGGAGATTAAAAAGGATGTGGATGTCCATCAGACGCTTTTGGTTGTAGATGCCATGACAGGACAGGATGCCGTAAATGTGGCGAAAGAGTTTGATGAGAAAGTGGGCATTGACGGAGTGGTGCTTTCCAAGATGGACGGCGACACCAGAGGCGGTGCGGCGCTTTCCGTAAAAGCGGTGACAGGGAAACCTATCTTATATGTAGGTATGGGTGAAAAACTGTCGGATTTGGAACAGTTTTACCCGGACCGGATGGCCAGCAGGATTCTCGGTATGGGCGATGTGCTGTCTTTGATTGATAAAGTACAGGCCAGCATTGATATAGATGAAGAGAAAGAAAAAGAAATGGCCGCCCGGATGAAAAAGGGCAAGTTCGATTTTAATGATTACCTGGAAAGCATGAAACAGATGAAAAAGATGGGAGGGCTTGCCAGCATTTTAGGGATGATGCCCGGTATGGGGCGGATGGGCGATATCGAATCTATGGTGGACGAAAAGCAATTGTCCAGAACAGAGGCCATTGTCCTTAGCATGACCCCAGCGGAGAGGGAGAATCCAAAGCTGCTAAACCTCAGCAGAAAAAGCCGTATTGCCAGAGGAGCGGGTGTGGATATCGCAGTGGTGAACCGTTTTGTGAAGCAATTTGAACAATCCCAGAAAATGATGAAGCAGTTGCCTGGCATGATGGGTGGCAAAAGGGGAAAAGGGATGTTCGGCGGTATGAAGTTCCCGTTTTAGAAAAGTAAGGGGATTTGTCATTTAAAAGGATGGATATGGAAACAATGGTTGCCTTTTGGTTTAACCAGGGGCATCGAAAGGTTTCTGTTTCTAAATAAATATAATAATAAATGAAAAAGCAATATGCGGAGGTGAAAAAACATGGCAGTAAAAATCAGGTTAAGAAGAATGGGTCAGAAGAAAGCTCCTTTCTATAGAATCATTGTAGCAGATTCCAGAGCCCCGAGAGATGGAAGGTTCATTGAAGAAATCGGAACCTATGACCCGAAGACAGAGCCCAGTACCTTTAAGGTAAATGAGGAGCTGGCTAAAAAGTGGTTGGCAAACGGTGCACAGCCCACAGAAGTTGTTAGCAAGATTTTCAAACTGGCAGGTATTACGAAATAAGTGTGCCTGTTCCCTTTTGGAGGTGGACTATGAAAGAATTAGTTGAAGTAATTGCAAAAGCGCTTGTTGACAATCCGGATGAGGTTGTAGTTACAGAAAAAGAAGAAGGCAGAAATATTGTAGTAGAGCTTCATGTTGCACAGTCCGATATGGGTAAAGTCATCGGAAAGCAGGGAAGGATTGCGAAAGCTATCCGCTCTGTAGTAAAAGCAGCATCATCCAAAGACAATAAGAAAGTGGATGTAGAAATTGTTTAGGCAGTTTAGCAAAATGTAATGGAGCTGATAAAATAAGGATGGGAAACCCCATCCTTATTTTAAAGGAGAGGTATGGAAGAAAAGTTAAGAGTTGGTGTTATTTCTTCGACCCATGGAATCAGGGGGGAAGTGAAAGTATTCCCTACAACGGATAACCCGGAACGGTTCAGGAAAATAAAAGAAGTTATCCTGGATATGGGGAAAGACGAAATAGTGCTTGAAATCGAAGGCGTAAAATTTTTTAAAAAATTTGCCATCCTAAAATTTAAAGGGATAGATAATATTAATGATGTGGAGAAATATAAGGGCGGGGAATTGTACGTTACAAGAAAAAATGCCCCCAAATTAGGTAAGGACGAATATTTTATTGCCGACTTATTGGGCATGGACGTAACAGAAGATACAGGAAGAAAACTGGGGAAAGTAAAAGATATCATAGAAACCGGTGCAAATGATGTATATGTGGTGGAAATGGAAAATAAAAAGGAACTTCTCATTCCGGCTATCAGGCAATGCATTCTGAAAGTGGATATAGAAGCCGGGCTGATAGAAGTGCATTTGCTGGAAGGGCTTTTGGAAGAATGAATTTTTATGTAATGACATTATTTCCGGAAATGATTGAACGGGAAGTGCAAAGCAGTATTTTAGGGCGTGCCGGGCAAAACGGGCTGCTTTCCATAGAAGCTGTAAATATTAGGGACTATACCAAAGATAAACATAAGAAGGTAGACGATTACCCTTATGGCGGCGGTGCGGGCATGTTGATGCAGGCGCAGCCGGTTTATGACTGCTGCCTTGCAGTCCGGGAAAAAATTGACGGGAAAAGAGGAAAAGGGGCAGGGGAAAAAGCAAAGGTAGTTTATCTAACCCCCCAGGGGAAGACCTTCCATCAGGGGATGGCAAGGGAGTTTGCGCAGGAAGAGGATATTATTTTTTTATGCGGGCACTACGAAGGGATTGACGAACGGGTGCTGGAGGAAATCGTCACGGACTATGTTTCCATTGGAGATTATATATTGACTGGCGGGGAACTTCCAGCCCTGGTGATGATTGATGCTATTGCGAGGCTGGTGCCGGGGGTGTTAAATAATGAAACATCGGCAGATGTGGAAACTTTTTATAATGGTTTGTTGGAATACCCACAGTATTCCAGGCCAGAGCAGTGGAAGGAAAAAGAGGTACCCGGCATATTGCTTTCCGGAGACCATAAAAAAGTAGCGCAATGGAGGCTGGAACAGTCGGAAATGCGCACAAAAGAATGGCGGCCTGATTTATATGAAAAATATCTTTGCCGGAAAAACCTGATAGAGAAACTAATAAATAAAAACAAAGTGTTGTATGCGGATATGTGGGAATGCCTCCAAGTGGATAAAGGGGAAATACTTTATGACGGGGAGGAAGGGGCAGTTGTTTGGAACAGGGAAGACAAACTGGTTATGATAGCAGCCTTCCGAAAGGAAGGGGCAGAAAAAATTCTGGGGTATATGCCGGAGCATGTGGAAGAACTTCAAGTTATCCTGCACCAGGAATTCCTGTTGCCTTTGATGGAAAAACGATACCGGATAACGGAAAAGCTGATGTGTAAAAGGGCGGCCTATAACCGGAAAAATCCTTTGCCCCTGCCTAAAGAAATAGAAATACGACAGTTGGATATTTCATATGCAAAGGAAATTTTAAGCCATTATCATCTGGGAACAGAAGAATATATGAAGGAACGGCTTTCAAGCGGCTGTATGTTTGGAGCGTTTGTGGAAGGAAAAATGGCTGGCTTTATGGGTATGCATACCGAGGGAAGCCTGGGGATGCTGGAAGTATATGAAGAATACCGGAGACAGGGGATTGCAGAAAGCCTGGAATCCTATATGATTAACATCTGCCTTTCTAAAGGTATGCTGCCTTATGGGGACATTGTCATAGGGAATGAGCCATCCTTTAGGCTGCAGCGAAAGTTAGGGATGAAAGTTACGAAGGAAATTTTTTATTGGGTAGTTGCATTTTCTCCTCTTTTATGATAAAGTATTCGTGTTGCAAAAAATGGATGGTCCTCTGTACGTATATTATGTAGTAAGAACATCTGGATATGAAGGAGGCACACAGCGATGAATGATATCATCAGAGAAATTGAAGCAGAACAGTTGAAAGAAGCCGTACCGGAGTTTCGGGTAGGCGATACCGTGAAGGTATACGGTAAGATTAAGGAAGGAAACCGCGAAAGAATTCAGGTATTTGAAGGCATTGTTTTGAAAGTTCAAAACGGCGGTAACAGGACAACCTTTACCGTAAGGAAAACATCTAACGGGATTGGCGTAGAAAAGACCTGGCCGCTTCATTCCCCCAATGTGGAAAAGGTAGAAGTGGTAAGAAGAGGTAAGGTAAGAAGGGCAAAATTGTTCTACTTAAGAGACCGTGTAGGTAAAAAAGCGAAAGTAAAAGAAAAAAAATGATGAGCTGGCCTGCCAGTTTTGAGAAAGAGCAATTGCGATGTGTAATTGCTCTTTTTTCTATTTTATAGTATACTACTTTGGGGGAACAAATTTTTGTGTCTGCGCGGCATCCACAAATTCGATATGCGCAAAAAGCTGCGCAGAAATGGGATGAAATATGGGAAGAAGGAACAAAGGATTAAGTTTTTATGAGAAAAAGAAAAGGCTAAATGCGAACATTTTACGGGAAATCTTTGGCATGATGTTCGGTACTTTTGCGGCAATATTCGTGGCGGTTGTCCTGGTATACAGCGTAGGGGTGAAAACGAATATTATTGGCGTGTCTATGGAGCCATCTTTGTATAATGGACAGAAAATATTGATTAACCGCTATATTTATAAGCTGATGTCGCCGAAAAAGGATGATGTGATTGTTTTTTTGCCGGGCGGAAACCAAAATGCATATTATTATGTTAAAAGGGTAGTAGCTGTTCCCGGGCAGAGGGTGCAGATTATCGACGGTATGCTTTATGTGGACGGTATTCCGGAGGAAAACGAAGAGTATGACAAGATGGAGGATGCGGGAATTGCGGAAAATGAAATACTGCTGGGAGATGATGAATACTTTGTGTTAGGGGATAACCGCAATAGCAGTGAAGACAGCCGTTCGGGGAATATAGGGCCTGTGGGGAGAGAAACGATATATGGGAAGGCGTGGTTTCATATGAGCGGCGGCGGAGACGGGATGGGGTTTGTGGAATAGCCTGAAAGGAGCATAGAGATAGAAATGAATTACCAATGGTATCCTGGTCATATGACAAAAGCGAAAAGGATGATGCAGGAAAATATAAAATTAATCGATTTGATGATAGAGCTGGTGGATGCGAGAATTCCTTTAAGCAGCCGTAACCCGGATATCGACGGGCTGGCTGGGAATAAAGCCAGGATGATATTGTTGAACAAGGCGGACTTGGCAGATGCAGCTTATAATAAGAAATGGAGCGAGTATTTTAAGGGGAAGGGCTATCATGTGGTGGAGATAAATTCCCGGAGCGGAGCTGGCATGAAAGCCATTCAGGAGACAGTGCGTGAGGCATGCAGGGAGAAAATCGAAAGGGACAGGAAACGGGGAATTGTTAACCGTCCGGTCCGTGCCATGGTAGCAGGGATTCCCAATGTGGGGAAATCCACATTTATCAATACTTTTGCCGGGAAAGCATGTACAAAAACAGGGAACAAACCGGGCGTTACGAAAGGAAAGCAGTGGATAAGGCTGAACAAAAGCCTGGAGCTTTTGGATACCCCGGGCATTCTGTGGCCTAAATTTGAAGACCAGGCGGTGGGGATGCGGTTGGCTTTTATCGGTTCTATGAATGATGATATACTGAATATCGAAGAATTGGCAATGGATTTGATTGAATTTTTGAAAAAAAATTACCCGGATGCGCTGGAAAAGCGTTTCGGGCAGGAAATATGGGGGAATGAAGGCAAAGAAGGGAAGGGGACGTTGGAAATATTGGAAAATATTTGCCAAATCAGGCATTGCTTTTTAAAAGGGGAAGCACCTGACATAGCCAGGGCTGCGTCCATGGTAATGGATGATTTCAGGAGTGGGAAGCTGGGCAGGATTACTCTGGAGTTCCCATAGATTGTTTGTGTTGATGAAGCGGCATGATAGGGATTTATGCTGCCTAAGTTTGCACTAAGGTCTCTGGGCTTTGAAAGGAGCATGGTTAGAAATGAAAAAAGTTTTAAAAGAAATATTAAGCACCAGCCTTTATTTGCTGATTGTACTTTGCTTAACCTATCTGGTCATCCATTTTGTAGGGCAGAGGACTCAGGTAATAGGCGGCTCTATGGAAACAACTTTGAGTGAAAATGACAATTTGATTGTGGATAAGCTGACATACCGCTTCCAGGAGCCGAAACGCTTTGACATCATAGTTTTTCCATACCGTTATGAAAAGGATACTTATTATATTAAACGGATTATCGGCCTGCCGGGGGAGACGGTGTTTATTGACGAAGAAGGGAACATTTTTATAGATGGGCAGCTTCTTGAGGAGGACTACGGCAAGGAGACGATATTGGATGCCGGGCGCGCCTACGAGCCTGTTGTTTTAGGAACAGACGAATATTTTGTGATGGGGGATAACAGAAACAACAGCCAGGACAGCAGAGACCCTGCGGTAGGAAACATCTCAGGGGAAGATATTATAGGCAGGGCATGGGTCAGAATTTGGCCGTTGAATAAGTTTGGCATATTAAAACATCAGTAAATGAGGTCATTATGGAACAGAAGATAAGCGAAATAAAGGAAATTTTTCAGGCAGCAGTTATAGAAGAGCTGCCTGAACTTATAGAAGCCTATTCCCCGGATAAAAGAAGCGGGGTAGCAGCCTTGGTCAAGGGGGCAGAGAAAAAGCTGGCGCTGTTGGAAAAGGAAAAAGAACGAATCAGGCAGATGAAGAAATATGAGCAGGAATATGGCGAATATTCTTATATTTGCGGTATAGATGAAGTGGGGAGGGGGCCTTTGGCCGGGCCGGTAGTAGCAGGGGCTGTTATTCTTCCAAAGGATTGTGACATTTTATACCTTAATGATTCCAAACAATTATCCGAAAAAAAAAGAGAAGAGTTATATGATATCATTATGGAAAAGGCAGTGGCAACAGGGCTGGGATATGTATCCCCGGAAAGAATAGATGAAATTAACATCCTTCAGGCAACGTATGAAGCTATGCGCCAGGCAATTGGTAAATTGGCCGTAACGCCGGATTTGCTTCTTAACGATGCGGTGACGATTCCTAAAATATCTATCCGGCAGATACCTATTATCAAAGGGGATGCCAAAAGTGTTTCCATCGCAGCGGCAAGCATTATTGCCAAAGTAACCAGAGACCGTCTGATGGCAAAGTACGAGGAGGTATATCCCGGATACGGATTTGCTGCCAACAAAGGGTATGGGGCAAAAGTACATCTGGAGGCATTGAAACAGTATGGCCCTACACCTATCCACAGGAAAACGTTTATCAGGAATATTATTTAGAATTTTATCTAGGGAGATGGAGCATTGAGTCTAATAGGTTTGTTTCAATATGGGAATAAGGGAATAAAGAGCCATAATACCAGCACTGGAAGAGCGCCTGCGATTCCTTCCAGCAGTCAATTGCCGCATGCAGTGAGGAACTTGTCCGCAGGGCAGACCATACAGGGGGAAGTAGTGGGGAGGAATGGAAATGAAGTGCAAATCCGCGTGGACAAAGATGTGGTAATTACGGCAAAAATGGATGCGGATATGAATGTTTCCGTGGGCCAGAGCCTGACCTTTGAGGTGAAAGGGAATTCAGGAGTCCAGATTGCCCTGCGCCCGCTTTATGAAAACCTGACGCAGGATGCCAATGTACTGAAGGCTTTGGAGGCGGCAAAGCTTCCCGCTACAAATGAGTTGGTGCGTATGGTATCTTCCATGATGGAGAGGGGAATGCCTATTGACAAAAATTCGCTGATGGAGATGGGGAAGCTGGTGATGACCAATGCGGGTACTGCCCCGGAAACAATTGTATCCATGAAAAGCTTCCAGATTCCAATTACACCGGAAAATATCGGTCAGTTCGAGAACTACCAAAGCTATCAGCATCAGATTTTAAATACGGTGACGGATATTCTAATGGAAATCCCCAATGCCTTCCACGCTATGTTAAATGCAGGTGATGGGAATGGGGCAATAGATTTTTATACCCATATTTTACAGCTTTTTTCCGGTGTTCAGATTGCGGAAGGGGAAAATGGCAATACTCCTGCCGGAAATGTATTTGCGGATATCGCAGGGGAAATGACCCAGGAAACCGCCGCACCTTTCATAAACGCAGAGGGGGGCAAAGGAGCGGAGAATTTGCAGAAGGCGTTTGTCCAGGCAGAAGGGGAAATGGCAAAGGAGCAGGCCAACCTGGTAAAAAATAACGGGTTGGAAACGGAGGATGCGGCAGGAATCCAGAAGCCACAGGACCATCCTCTGCTGTTGGAAGATGCCCTGGATGGAAACGGGCGTGGACAATTGGCAGCATCTTTGGGCAGGCTGGGCATTTCCCAGGAACTGCTTGGACAGATACAAAACGGCAAAATCCCTGTAGAACAGTTGTTAAAAGAGATACAGTTAATGCTTGCTGGAAAGGAAAACGGTGGAAATCAGGCGGATATATTAAAATTATTTGGAAGCAAAGAATATAACCAGCTCCTAAATAAACAGATAGAGCAGCAATGGATGATACGCCCGGAGGAAGTAGCGGATAAGAAAAACGTGGAGGAATTGTATAATAGGCTAAGACAGCAGGCAGCCCGCCTGACGGAAGCCCTGGGGCAGGCGGTAAAGGATACTCCTTTAGCCAAAAGCCTGACAACCATGCAGAATAATATAGATTTTATGAACCAGGTCAACCAAATGTTTAATTACATCCAGCTTCCCCTGAAAATGAGTGGGGGGGATGCCCATGGGGATTTGTATGTATACACAAATAGAAAGAGTACGATGCGGGAAGATGGGAGCGTTAGCGCGCTGCTTCATTTGGATATGGAATATTTAGGGCCTTTGGATGTTTATGTGGTGTTAAAAGAAAAAAATGTGAATACCCAGTTTTACCTCCAGGATGAAAGTATGATTGACTTCATCGCAGGGCACATTCATATTTTGAATGAGAGGCTGGAAAAAAGGGGATATTCCCTCCATGCGGAAATGAAGGTCAACGAGGAAGAGCAGGATGCGGCAAACGTAATAAAAAATATAACGGCGCAGGAGCAGAAAAATACGATGATTGCCCGGTATGCTTTTGATGTCAGGGCTTAGTGTGAGAAGAACTTCTAATCACTCGCAGCAAGGGCTGCTTCGTGAAGAAGTTCTAAGTCTCACACGGAAAAATGCCCGAAAAGCGGCATTTTTCATCCTGATTTGAGTCACAGCAAAGCTGTGACATGGAGGTTAGCGTGAAGGATTGGATATAAAGGGAGGTTGGTATGGAGAGAGGCAGGAAAAGGGGAAAAGAGGAGAAACCGGAAAAGGCGAAACAGGCCATAGCGCTTTCCTATGACCCGGATGAGGAAGCGCCTAGGGTGATTGCCAGTGGGAAGGGCGCTTTGGCGGAAAGGATTATAGAGAGGGCGAAGGAGGCGGATGTTCCGGTTCATCAGGATGGGAAATTGGCGGATACGCTTTCCCGGCTGGAAATCGGCGATATGATACCTCCGGAATTATATGAAGTGGTGGCTGAAATCCTTGTCTTTGTGGATGCTATGGATAAAATTAAGGCTAAAATGGATAAGAAGAAATAATATCTGTAACAGGTCCAGCCTTTTGTTTAACTATGGAAAGGGGATATATTGAATAAGAGGGCGGTGGGAAAACGCTATGAAAAGATAGCCTGCCAATATATGCAGGAGAGGGGATTTAAGGCAGTAGAACTGAATTTCCGGTGCAGGCAGGGGGAAATAGATATTATAGGGTATGATGGGGAATATTTAGTATTTGCGGAGGTAAAATACCGAATGACGGGTTGTTTTGGCCACGCGGCGGAGGCGGTAACGGGTACAAAGCAGAAAACAATATGCAAAGTGGCAGATTATTATCGCTATAAACATGGAATTGGCGATTTTTGCCCAATACGCTATGATGTGGTGGCGGTTGTTGGAACGAACCAAAATCTGCGTATTGATTGGTTTAAGAATGCTTTTTATCATATTAGCCTATGGCGGCAGTGAAGGCATCAGCCCGCTAAAGGTTTTGCCGTTATCAGAAAATGCAGTTAGGCAGCAAGCCGGAAAGGGCATAGGTATCAAATGGAGAGGAACGTGCAGAAGAATTATATGGAAGGGCAGCTATACCCATATGTAATAAGAAAAGGGGAAAAGGAAATTCTGAAAAGGAATGTGTGCAATGGTGTGGAATATCTTACGTTTCCCTCCCTGGAAGAGACAGGGGCGGTGAACCATCTTTTTTCTACCCGTCTGGGGGGTGTGAGCGAGGGGATATTTTCTTCCATGAATTTAAGTTATACGAGAGGGGATAAAAAAGAGGCGGTGGATGAGAATTTCCAGAGGATAGCCGGGATTATGGGGGGGATGGTTTCGGATTTTGTTTTGTCTGACCAGACGCATACCACCAATATAAGGGAGGTTACTGCAAAGGATAAGGGGAAAGGTGTGGTAAAAGCCCGGGATTATAAAGAAATAGATGGGCTGATTACAAATGAAAAAGGCATTATACTGGCAACTTTTTATGCGGACTGTGTACCGCTTTTTTTGGTGGATAAAAAGCACTGGGCGATTGGGCTATCCCATTCCGGATGGAGGGGAACCGTAGGGAAGATGGGCGAGTGTACGCTCCTTGCCATGGAAGCGGCATACGGAACAAAACTGGAGGATGTGACTGTGGGAATCGGCCCGTCCATCTGTAAAGAATGCTATGAGGTAGGGGATGAGGTGGCGGATGCTTTTGCGGAGGCTTTTCCGAAAAAATGGATGCCGGAAATTCTTTTTTCAAAAGGGGGAGGAAAGTATTTCCTGGATTTGTGGAAGGCCAATTATTATGTTTTTGTGATGGCTGGAGTTCCTGAAAAGCAGATTGCAGTGACGGACATCTGTACTTGCTGTAACCCGGATTATCTTTTTTCCCATAGGGCGAGTAAAGGGAAGCGGGGAAACCTGGGTGCATTCCTTTGCCTTAAATGAGGCATCAAGAGATTCCAAATATATGGAAGGGAAAAGCGGGGGCGGTAAACATTAAGGAAATCTTAAAGAAATTCATCTATATGCCTTAAAAAAAGGGCGGTATAGTGGAAACTAAGAAAGGATGGACATTATGGCTTCGATATTGGTATGTGATGATGATAGGGAAATCGTGGATGCGATTGAGATATATTTGATGCAGGAAGGATATCAGGTTTATAAAGCCTATGATGGGGAGCAGGCTATTAAGGTGTTAAAAGAAAAAGAGATTCATCTATTGATTATCGATGTGATGATGCCCAGGCTGGATGGGATTCATGCGACACTGAAAATCAGGGAATACAGCAGTATCCCGATTATTATATTATCGGCGAAATCGGAGGATACGGATAAAATCCTTGGGCTGAATATAGGGGCGGACGATTATGTGACGAAACCTTTTAACCCATTGGAGCTGGTGGCCAGGGTGAAATCCAACTTGCGCAGATATACTACGCTGGGAAATTTAAATGTAGAAAATAACGCATTATTTCAGGCGGGTGGCCTTTGCATCAACGATGATACAAAGGAAGTGACCGTAGATGGGGAGGCGGTAAAGCTGACCCCGATTGAATATAACATTTTACTGTTGCTGGTGAAAAACCAGGGGAGGGTTTTTTCCATTAATCAGATTTATGAAAGTATATGGAATGAGGAAGCCATCGGGGCGGATAATACGGTTGCCGTACATATCAGGCATATCCGGGAAAAAATAGAAATCGACCCAAAAGACCCCCGCTACCTTAAGGTAGTATGGGGGGTGGGATACAAAATAGAAAAGCAATGAAATCTACCGCAAATGGTGTGGAAAGGGAATGGTTATTAAGATGAAAAAGAAGTCATTAAATAAAAATGCAAGAAAGTTCCTGCTGCTTTTTCAGCATATGTTGATTGTGGCGGCTGCGGTTTCCATACTGGCGGTTTTAACCGGCTCCAGCATTATGTTGACGGGAGTGGAGCAAAATTACAGCTATAGCATGGATACAGGGGAAAATGAAGGGATATATGAAGATTCCCTGCTATTCAATCATATATTCGGCAGGGGGGTTGCGGATGTGGCCAAGATGGTGGCGATACGTTCCCAAATGGAAACTGACGGGCATTTTGATGGCAATAAAGCTATTGATGTGGCAACCTTCTATTACCGTTATGAGAATTTGCCGGAACGGTATGTAACGGCTAAATATCAATTGGAAGATTTGATTAAGTGGGCGCAGTATGGGTTTGAATATGAGGAACGATGGTTTTCCGGGGAGCAGGCGGATGAATTTTTGAACAGATTCAGCATCTATACAAGGTTGGACCATGAGTCCGGCAATCTCCAGGGAGGCTCGATAACCCCTTTTAACACCAAAATGGAGGAGGTTACGGAAGAATACAGCGTTTCGGCAAACGAGATGGTAAATGGCGAGTTTCATAGAGATGATACCACGGCTATGGTGCTGTATAACCGTTACCAGACAACGGATGGGAAAAATATCGAAGAATATACGGGAACATGGAATGATTACAGGGAATTATGCCGCTATATCAATCAGGTGGCGAATGATTTGTCTAAAAATTATGAAAGCTATATGAAATATAAGGAATTCTATAACACGGGGAATTCCAATGTCAGGTATTATGTAATTAAAAAAATAGGAGACCAGGAGGAAGTCTATACTAACTTATCATCCCGGACATTGTCGGATGAGGAAATTATGGAACAGTTCAAAGGCTTTGGGAAATATGTATATTATAATCCGGAAAAAATGGTGTTTGATACTAATACCCTGCTGGAGGAGGATACGGTTCGCCATGTGTTCCGTTCTTTTGAATATGCATACCCGGAGGCAACGAAAGCTTGGATAGGGGTGGATACTTCTTACCAGGCAGCGGATGCCTATGTGCAGGGAAGGGATGGATATGCAGGGTATATGCCGTCTTTCCAGATGCTGGGGTTTGCAGCGGCCTGCCTGGCGGCTTATCTGTTGCTTTTCCTTTACCTGACTGTGATGGAAGGGCGTTATACAGACAGCGAAGGGAATGTGGGAATACGATTAAAAGGCATAGACCATGTTCCTACGGAATGTATGGTATTGGCTGCCGTTCTGCTGGTGGGAGGCATTATCGTAGCATTGACCTATACCTATGATTCCATGTCCCATGAGTATTATTATCAATGGTGGTTTAAGGTGGTAGCAGGCATTGTGGTTTTCATCTGTGAACTGCTGTTTACGGGCTTTTATTTCAGTTTTGTCCGCAGGCTGAAGGCGGATAATTTATGGAAAGAAAGCCTGGCCTATAAATTAATGGTAAATGGAAAGGATATTGTCTGGAAAATATATGATAACGGGAATGTGATTGTAAAGACCTGGATTCCATACCTTATTTTCCTCATGGTGAACTTAGTGCTGGTGCTTCTTGGAAAGAAGGGGATTGCTGTCGCTTTCTGCCTGGATATGGCTTTGGGAGTGCTGATTTACCGGAATACAAAGGATAGGCAGCGTATTGTGGAAGGGATTGAAAAAATACGGGAGGGTGATTTTAAACATAAGGTGAATGAGGAACATCTTCATGGGGATAACCTGGTATTGGCCAAGGCGGTCAATAGCATTGGGGAAGGTATCCGCATCGCAGTGGAGACAAGTATGAAGGATGAACGGCTAAAAGCGGATTTGATTACCAATGTATCCCATGATATTAAAACTCCCCTGACTTCAATTATTAACTATGTAAACCTGATTAAGAGGGAAAATATTGAAAATGATAAAATAAACGGCTATATAGAAGTGCTGGATGCCAAATCCCAGAGGCTGAAGCAGCTAACCGACGATTTGGTGGAGGCTTCCAAGATTTCTTCCGGAAATATCGCCTTGCAGTGGGAAATGATTAATCTGGTGGAATTGGTGAACCAGACGATAGGGGAGTTTTCGGAGAAGTTTGAACAGAAGAATTTAACTCCGGTGATTCATTTTGCAGGAAACCATATGTATATTGAGGCTGACAGCCGGAGAATCTGGAGAGTGGTGGAAAATCTGTTCAACAACATTATCAAGTATGCCATGGAAGGGACCAGGGTCTATATCGACATGATGGAGTCGGAAGAGACCGATGGGAAATATGTGGAGCTTTCTTTGAAAAATATCTCAGCCCAGCCGTTAAATATCAATGCAGATGAACTGACGGAGCGTTTTATACGGGGGGATGTGGCGCGGAGTACCGAAGGGAGCGGCCTAGGGCTGTCCATAGCAAAGAACCTGACGGAAGCGCAGAACGGAAAGTTTCAGATTATACTGGATGGGGATTTGTTCAAGGTGGTCCTTACGTTTGTGCTGTTGGATAAGGAGTGAAAGGAAAATTTTTAGGCTGAGAGGATATATGTTAAAATATTCTCTCAGCCTAAGCTATTCCTGTAAGTATTAAAGGATATATTCTTCCCGGTTGTTGTATTTGGCCAGTAGTTCGTGGATTTTTTCGGTAGGGGTGGATACGTTGGCCATGGAGGAATCGTGGTTCATGAAGTCAATGATGGAAGCGAGGAATTTGGCCATATCGGCTTCCACATAATAAGGGCGTTCCAACAGCTCAGGGGGCTGATAAGTTAAATTGGTAGTGACGATTTTGTCAAAGTAACATTTTTCGTAAGCTTCATCAAAAGCTTTCAGCCCATCTGTAAAAAGGCCAAAGGTACAGCAGATGAATACCCGTTTGGCATTCATGGATTTTAGCTGTTTGGCCGTGTCAATCATGCTGCCGCCGGAAGAAATCATGTCATCAATGATAATCACATCTTTTCCGTCAATATTATCCCCCAGGAATTCATGGGCAACGATGGGATTTTTTCCGTTAACAATGGTGGAATAATCCCTGCGTTTATAAAACATGCCTGTATCTACGCCCAGCACATTGGCAAAATAGACCGCACGGTCGAGGGCGCCTTCATCCGGGCTTATAACAACAGTATGGTATTTGTCGATAATCAGGTTTTTTTCCGTATGTAACAGGGCGCGGATAAACTGGTAAGGCGGCGTAAAGTTATCAAAGCCTGCCAAAGGGGCGGCATTCTGCACCCGGGGGTCATGGGCATCGAAGGTAATGAAGTTGGATACGCCCATATTCCGGAGTTCTTCAATGGCGTAGGCGCAGTCCAAGGATTCCCTCCCATTTCTTTTATGCTGCCGCCCTTCGTATAAGAAAGGCATGATGACGTTGATTCTACGGGCTTTGCGATAAGAGGCGGCGATTAGCCTTTTTAAGTCCTGGTAATGGTCATCCGGGGATTTATGATTGAGGTAACCGTTTATTCGATAGGTGATGCTGTGGTTGCAGACGTCCACAAGAAAAAAGATATCTTTGCCGCGGATGGATTCCATATAGACACCTTTGCTTTCGCCAGTGCCGAAACGGGGGCATGATGCGTTTGCAAGATAATTATCCTCCACATAACCTTGAAAAGCAGGGTCATTTTTTGCAAGATTATTAACTGTCTTGCGGAATCCGACAAGATACCGGTTGACGCTGTCTGCCAGTTTGGCAGCAGATTCTGTGGCAACAATTTTTAAGGGCGCAACCGGTATAGCAGCTTCTAATTCATGTAAATTAGGCATAATAACCTCCAATAGTATAAAATAAAAAAGAATTGGCCCAGCGGCCAATTCCAAAGAATGCTTCGCATCCTTTCTTGGCAACCTACAACGCTGTGGCATAATTTCCTATAATGTAAAAAAGTGCCTTTGACACTAAAAATTCCTTTGCACTTTCATTTATATCATTCCTGGTAGTGACACGTCAAGAAATTTCTAGTAGAATTAAGGTAGCATAGATGAAGTATTTGTCCGAAAGGAGTATGGTCACAGAAATGAAAACTAAGGAACATATTATAAAGAGTGTGGAAACAGGCAGCATTGCCCAGGAGATGGAAATAGAGGCGGGGGATAAGCTGCTTAAGATAAATGGGGAAGAAATCGGGGATATTTTTGACTATCAGTATTTAGTACAGGATGAATATATTGAAGTGCTAGTGGAAAAGGCTGATGGTGAGGAGTGGATGTTGGAGATTGATAAGGAATTTGGTGAGGATTTGGGGATTGTATTTGAGAATGGCCTGATGGATGAGTACCGTTCCTGCTGCAACAAATGCATTTTCTGCTTTATAGACCAGATGCCAAAAGGGATGAGGGATACCCTTTACTTTAAGGATGACGATTCCCGGCTTTCTTTTTTGCAGGGGAATTATGTAACCCTTACGAATATGTCGGAACACGATTTGGAGAGGATTATCAAATATCATTTGTCCCCCATCAACATATCTTTTCAGACAACCAACCCGGAATTGCGGTGCAAAATGCTGAATAACCGGTTTGCAGGGGAAGCCCTTCAAAAAGTAGACAGGCTTTTTGAAGCAGGGATTATAATGAATGGGCAGATTGTTCTTTGCAAGGGGGTAAATGATGGGGAGGAACTGGAGCGTACAATAGGGGATTTAACGAAATATCTGCCTATGCTTGAAAGCGTGTCGGTAGTGCCGGTGGGGCTGTCGAAATACCGGGAAGGGCTGTATCCACTGGAACCCTTTACGAAAGAGGATGGGATAGAGGTGCTGGAAACGGTGCATAAGTGGCAGGAAAAACTTTATCCATCCTACGGGCTGCACTTCATACATGCCAGTGATGAGTGGTATATTTTGGCGGAAGATGAATTGCCGGAAAAGGAAAGGTATGACGGTTATCTCCAACTGGAAAATGGAGTGGGGATGCTGCGTCTGTTGTTAGATGAATTTGAAGAAGCTTTGGAGAAAGAGAGGGGGAAAAAACAGAGGGCTTTGGAGGCGGATGTCTGTTTGGGGAAAAAAGGGGTGGTGTCCTTAGCTACGGGAATGCTGGCCTATCCATACATTTTGGATATGGCGAAAAAAATCGAGAAGGCATTTCCCGATATCAAAATAAATGTATACGGGATTGTGAATGAATTTTTCGGGGAACAGATTACTGTATCCGGGCTTTTAACGGGACAGGATATGGAGAAGCAGCTTAGGGGAAAGGAACTGGGTGAGAGGCTTCTGCTGCCTGAAAACGTGCTCCGAAGCGGGGAAAGGGTTTTTTTGGACGATATTACGGTAGAAGAACTGGAAAAAGCTTTACAAGTGAAGGTAGATATTGTAAAATCAAGCGGACGCGATTTTGTGGACGCAATATTAGCATAGGAAATATGTGTGCATAAATATGTGCATAGAAAAAACAGGTTTATGAGTGCGCCGTATCCATAACCCGGTATAAAAACGGCGCAGAAATGAGGAGAAAGATGGGAAAGAAAAAGAGGCCCATTGTGGCAGTGGTAGGAAGGCCAAATGTGGGGAAATCAACGCTGTTCAATGCATTGGCCGGGGAAAGGATATCGATTGTAAAGGATACTCCGGGGATTACCCGGGATAGGATTTATGTGGATACATCATGGCTGGATATGCCGTTTACCTTAATAGATACGGGTGGAATTGAGCCGGATAGCAAGGATATTATTTTATCCCAGATGCGTGAGCAGGCGCAGATAGCCATTGATACGGCAGATGTGATTATATTTATGACCGATGTGAAGCAAGGTCTGGTGGATGCGGATGCCAAAGTGGCGGATATGCTAAGACGCTCCAGGAAGCCGGTAGTCCTTGTTGTCAATAAAGTGGACAGCTATCAAAAGTATATGGCGGATGTGTACGAATTTTATAATCTTGGAATTGGGGACCCCCATCCTATTTCCGCAGCAAATAAGCAAGGGCTGGGGGATATGCTGGACGAAGTCATTTCGTATTTTGATAAAACGGAATTGGAGGAAGAGGAAGATGACAGGACAAAAATAGCCATTGTGGGCAAACCCAATGTAGGGAAATCTTCCATTGTGAACCGTCTGGCAGGGGAAAACCGGGTAATCGTATCGGATATAGCAGGAACGACCAGGGATGCCATCGACACGGAAATCACGCATAATGGGAAAGAATATGTATTTATTGATACGGCGGGTTTGCGGCGAAAAAATAAAATTAAGGAAGAACTGGAAAAGTACATGATTGTCCGGGCTGTCAGCGCAATTGAAAGGGCTGACATTGCTATGCTGGTCATCGATGCGGTGGAAGGGGTTACTGAGCAGGATGCTAAAATTGCAGGGATTGCCCATGAACGGGGCAAAGCAGTGATTATAGCGGTAAATAAGTGGGATGCCATTGAAAAGGATAACAAGACCGTCAAGGAGTTCACGTCCAGGGTGCGGGAGGTATTGTCATTTATGCCATATGCGGAAATTACTTTTATATCCGCGGTAACCGGCCAGCGCCTTATGAAATTGTACGATATTATAGATATTGTGAATGAAAACCATTCCATGCGTATTGCTACAGGGGTATTGAACGAAATTATGGCAGAAGCGGTTGCGCTTCAGCAGCCCCCGTCCGATAAAGGGAAAAGGCTGCGGCTGTATTATATTACACAGGCATCGGTAAAACCGCCTACGTTTGTAATTTTTGTCAATGACAAGAGTTTGATGCATTTTTCCTATACCCGCTACATTGAAAATCAGATACGGGAGGCTTTTGGGTTTAGGGGAACACCGTTGAAGTTCATCATCAGGGAAAGAAAGGAAAACAGGTAGAATGGAACGTGTATTATGTTTGGCAATCGGATATGTATTTGGTTTGTTTCAGACGGCTTACATTTATGGCAAAATGCATGGCATTGATATCAGGCAGCATGGAAGCGGCAATGCAGGAACTACCAATACCTTAAGGGTATTTGGAACAAAAGCCGGGCTGATTGTTTTTGCAGGGGATGTGTTAAAGTGTGTCTGCGCTATTGTGGCTTGTTCGCTTTTGTTTGGGAAAAGCAATCCGGATATGATATATTTGCTAAAGTTATATGCGGCGGCAGGGGCAATTTTAGGCCATAATTTCCCTTTTTACCTTGGTTTTAAGGGCGGGAAAGGGATTGCGGCCACTGCGGGGCTGATTCTGGCTTTTCATCCCTCTTTTTTACTGGTTGGCGCGTTTGTATTTTTCAGTATCTTTTTTACAACCCATTATGTTTCTTTAGGCTCGCTGCTTGTATATGCCGCATTTATAATCCAGATTATTGTTTCCGGCCAGATGGGGTTATTCCAGGGGATGTCTCAGCAGCTTTTAATCGAAATGTATGGTGTGGCGGCTTTTTTGACTATAATGGCCTATTATAAACATAGGGAAAATATCAAGCGCCTCCTGAAAGGGGAAGAAAGAAAGATATTCCTTACGAAGAAAAATAAAGAATAAATAGCATATGGGGGATAGGAAGGCATATGCGGAATTGGAATAGGAGGGATTTATTTATGGCGGATATAGGTATTATCGGGGCTGGGAGCTGGGGAATCGCCCTGGCGGTGCTGCTTCACAAAAATGGGCATAAGATTACGGTATGGTCCATCATACAGGAAGAAATTGACATGCTGAATAAAGGGCATGAACATAAAGATAAGCTGCCAGGGGTTAAGCTACCGGAAGACATGGTATTTACCACAGATTTGGAAGGGGCCGTCAAAGGGAAGGATGTTCTTGTACTGGCAGTTCCTTCCCCCTTTACAAGAAGCACTTCCCATAGCATGAGGGAATATGTGGAGGAAGGGCAGGTTGTAGTCAATGTGGCCAAGGGGATTGAGGAGAAGAGCCTGCTTACCTTGTCCCAGATTATCGAAGAAGAAATCCCCCAAGCTAAGGTGGCCGTGCTTTCAGGGCCATCCCATGCGGAGGAAGTGGGCCGGGGCATACCTACAACGATTGTGGTAGGGGCGAAGGAAAAGGGAACGGCAGAATATTTACAGAATGTATTTATGAATGAAGTTTTCCGGGTATATATCAGCCCGGATGTATTAGGGATAGAACTGGGTGCGGCATTGAAAAATGTGGTAGCTTTAGCGGCCGGCATTGCAGATGGCCTGGGTTATGGGGATAATACAAAGGCAGCGCTGATTACAAGGGGGATTACAGAAATCGCCCGCTTGGGTACGGCTATGGGGGGACGCTTTGAAACTTTCTGCGGGCTGACGGGAATTGGCGATTTAATCGTTACCTGTGCTTCCATGCACTCCAGAAACCGCAGGGCAGGAATATTAATCGGCAAGGGATATACGATGGAAGAAGCCATGGAGGAAGTTAAGATGGTAGTGGAAGGCGTATATTCTGCAAAAGCAGCTATGGCGCTGGCGAAGGAATATGAGGTGGAGATTCCAATTATTGAACAGGTGAATGCGGTATTGTTTGAAGGGAAAGAAGCAGGAGCTGCGGTGAAAGAATTGATGATACGGGATAAAAAACTGGAGAATTCGGATATTCCCTGGGGATAGTGCCAATAAGAAATAATGGTAAATGAAATTCATATAAGAATAAATTTTATGCGCAACATTTATAAAGAAAAGCAGATATAAATTTAAAATGTGCAGAAATGAGGTAAATAATGAGTGAATTAAAGCAAGGATTTTCTGGAACTTCTGAATATGTGGCTTCAGAGCAGTTGATGGCCAGCGTAAATGTGGCAATTGCTTTGCAGAAGCCGCTGTTGATTAAGGGGGAACCGGGAACAGGGAAAACAATGCTGGCGGAGGCTGTGGCCAAGTCTCTTGGTAAGAGGTTGATTGTCTGGAATATCAAATCTACCACAAAGGCACAGGAGGGCCTTTATGTTTATGATACGATTCAAAGGCTGTATGACGGCCAGTTCGGGGAAGAAGGGGTGGATGATATCGCCAGATATATTAAACTGGGAAAGTTGGGGGAAGCTTTTGAGAGCGAAGAGCAGGTGGTTCTTCTAATTGATGAAATCGACAAGGCAGATTTGGAATTCCCCAATGACCTTTTGTGGGAACTGGACCAGATGGAATTCTACATCCATGAGACAAAGAGGACAGTAAAGGCAAAAAACAGGCCGATTGTGATTATTACTTCCAATGCGGAAAAGGAGCTTCCGGATGCGTTTTTAAGAAGATGTATTTTCCATTATATTGATTTCCCCAATGAGGAATTGATGGAAGAGATTGTGAGAACCCATTTTCCTGATATCGAAGAGAAGCTGCTAAAGAGTGCTATGGATGTATTTTATTGGATTCGTTCGATTAAGGATATCCGTAAAAAGCCAAGTACTTCAGAATTGATTGACTGGGTCAATGCTTTGCAAATAGGGGGGATTCCTTTGGAAAAAATTCAGAAGGAGCTTCCTTTTGTGGGAGTGATTGTAAAGAAGGACGAAGATTTGGAAACGGTCAGGGATAGGGTGAATTAAATCATATGTTTAGCAAATTTTTTGATACATTAAAGGCAAAAGGGCTGGATGTTACCTTAAGTGAATGGCTGACCTTGCAAGAAGCGCTGGACAAAGGGCTTTGCAACAGCAGCCTTACCCAGTTCTACTATGTGGCTCGAATGATTCTTGTAAAAAGCGAAACGGATTATGACAAGTTTGATTTGGCTTTTGAAGAGCAGTTTAAGGGAGTACAGTCAGAAAATGAAGTGACTTCCCAAATGCTTCGTTGGCTGGATAAATCCGATATGATGGAGCTCGCCCATGAGGAGGCCAGAGACCATTTGAACCGGATGGAAGAAGTGCAAATTGATAAAGAAGATGTGGAAGAAAAATTCAAGCAGCGCCTAAAAGACCAGGACAGCGAACATAACGGGGGAAGTTACTGGATTGGAACTATGGGCAAGACTTCTTTTGGAAATACCGGCGGCAACGTGGGCGGTGTCCGGGTAGGGGGAACTACGGGCTACCAGTCCGCCTTTCAGGTAATCGGCGCCCGGAAATACCGGGATTTCCGGGAGGACAAAGTTATTGATAACAGGCAGTTCCAGCAGGCATTGCGCAGGCTTCGCCAGTTTTCTTCAAGGCTGGATATTCCTAAAACGGAGCTGGATATTGACGCGACGGTGGATAAAACATGCAATAATGGAGGATGCCTGCAGATTGTGATGGATAAACCGCGGAAAAATGCGGTGAAGCTTTTGCTGCTAATGGATTCAGGGGGAACCATGATTCCGTACACTACTTTGCTGAGCGAGCTATTCCAATCGGTGCATAAATCCAATCATTATAAAGACGTAAAAACATATTTTTTCCATAATTGTATTTACAGTAAGCTGTATAAAACGCCGGAATGTGAAAATGGCGACTGGATTGATACGGAATGGATGTTCCGCAACCTGGACAGCGATTATAAAGTGATTATTGTAGGGGATGCGGCGATGGCGCCGGAGGAGCTGTATTCCACCACAGGGAATTACAGAGGGCCTAACGGAGGGCTGTCCGGCATGGATTGGCTTTTGCTGATGAAACGGCATTATAAGAAAATTGTCTGGTTAAACCCTAAGATGGCTCCTGGCCATGCCCCCTGGAGGGAGGCGGAAACGGCTATTAAAAATACGTTTCCCATGTATAAACTGACGGTGGATGGGCTGAATCAGGCGATGGTGAAATTGATGGTGAATAAATAATAGGCAAATCAATTTCCGTGTGGCCAATGAAAATTGGGTTGACAAGTATATTTTTATAGGTTAAAATGCATATAATTTGGAAAATAAAAGGCTTTGAACGGAATAAGTAGTAAGCAGGGAATCCTACAGAAAGCAACCGGTTGATGAGAGGGGCAGGGGAAGCTGTTTATGAATACATCCGGGAGCTGCATGGCAGAACGGGGCATGGTTTTGTACCTTGCTTTTAGTAGGCTGTGACGTGGTTTCGCGCGTTAAAGTGAAGAGTATCGTTGGCAGTGAATTTTATGCCTGGCTGTACTTGTTAAGGCAGATGGCAGTGCTATCTGTGAATGTAGGTGGTACCACGGAGTATTTCCCGTCCTATTCAGTTAGGGCGGTTTTTTTCTTTTAAAGGCTAATGCCAGAAAAAACAGGAAAATAGGAAAAGGAGAATGAGGAAGATGACAGTATTTGACGAATTGAAAGCGAGAGGGCTGTTAGCACAGTTGACAGACGAGGAAGAAATTAAGGAACTGATTAACCAAGGAAAGGCAACATTTTATATCGGTTTTGACCCTACGGCGGACAGCCTTCATGTGGGGCATTTTATGGCCTTATGCCTGATGAAAAGGCTGCAGATGGCGGGGAATAAACCGATTGCGCTCATTGGCGGGGGAACGGCGATGATTGGCGACCCTTCCGGCAGAAGCGACATGCGCACGATGATGACACAGGAAACGATACAGCATAACTGTGACTGCTTTAAGGAGCAGATGAGTAAATTCATTGATTTTTCCGAAGGGAAGGCAATGATGGTAAACAATGCGGACTGGCTGCTGGACCTGAATTATATTGATGTTTTGCGGGAAGTGGGCGCCCATTTCAGCGTAAACCGTATGCTTACGGCAGAATGCTATAAACAGCGTATGGAAAAGGGGCTAAGCTTTTTGGAATTTAACTATATGATTATGCAGAGCTATGATTTTTATGTATTATATCAAAAATATGGCTGCAATATGCAGTTTGGCGGCGATGACCAGTGGAGCAATATGCTGGGCGGCACGGAACTTATCCGGCGCAAGCTGGGGAAGGACGCCTATGCCATGACCATCACCTTGCTGTTGAATTCCGAAGGGAAGAAGATGGGAAAGACACAGAAGGGAGCAGTGTGGCTTGACCCCAATAAGACATCGCCCTTTGAATTTTTCCAGTACTGGAGGAATGTGGCGGATGCGGATGTGCTCAAATGTATCCGTATGCTTACTTTCCTGCCTTTGGAACAAATCAATGAGATGGACAATTGGGAAGGAAGCGAACTGAATAAAGCAAAAGAAATCCTGGCATTTGAATTGACGAAGCTGGTGCACGGGGAAGAAGAGGCGCAAAAAGCATTGGAAGGGGCGAAAGCCTTATTCTCTAGCGGAAATGCGGCGGAAATGCCCACTGTTTTACTGACGGATGAAAATTTCGTGGACGGCAAGGCAGATATCCTTACCCTGTTAACGGCTTCCGGGCTGGTAAGCTCCCGCTCCGAAGGCCGCCGGGCAGTGGAACAGGGCGGTGTCAGCGTAAACGGCGAGAAGGTGACGGATATCAAAGCGATGTTTGAAAAGGAACAGTTGTCTGGTGACGGCATTGTTTTGAAGAGAGGGAAAAAGAATTTTAAGAAAGTTACTTGCTAAAAGATAAGGAGGATGAAAGAAAGCATCATCTAAGCCTGTTGGAATATAAGAATAATGTAAAGTTCCCCTGCATATATTGTAACAGCAAATATGGAAGGGGAACTTTTTTTATGGATGCGCTGCATACACATAGTTTATACAAAGATATCCAATCCCGCACGGGAGGGGAAATTTACATAGGAGTAGTGGGGCCGGTGAGAACCGGGAAATCCACTTTTATCAAACGTTTCATGGATTTGATGGTGCTTCCCTACATGGAGCAGGAGCATGAAAAAGTAAGGGCACAGGATGAACTGCCCCAAAGCGCGGGCGGAAAAACAATTACCACCACAGAGCCCAAATTTATACCAAAAGAAGCGGCAAAAATCACATTGAACGAAGATATCGATGTGAATGTGCGTCTTATTGACTGCGTTGGCTATATGGTAGAGGGTGCCAGCGGGCATATGGAAGAGGATGCGGAACGCATGGTGAAAACGCCCTGGTCAGCGGAGGAAATCCCTTTTACACAGGCGGCGGAAATCGGCACAAGAAAAGTCATCAATGACCATTCCACAATCGGTATTGTCATTAGTTGTGATGGAAGCTTCGGGGAAATACCGAGGGAGAGTTATATTCCCGCGGAAGAGCGTACAATCCAAGAACTTAAGAAAATACATAAACCTTTTATTGTGCTTGTTAACTCGGAAAGGCCATTTTCAGAAGAAACGAAAAAACTGGCAGAAGATATTGGGAAAAAATATCAGGTTACAGCGATGGCGGTAAACTGTGAACAGTTGAAAAAGGACGATATACATACGATTATGGAAAATATACTGTATGAATTCCCGCTAACTATGATTGAATTCTATATGCCTAAATGGGTGGAGATGCTCCCTAATACCCATAAGATGAAAGCCGATATTATAGCCAGGATTAAAGAATTAATGGGGCAACTGAGATGCATCCGCGATGTGGCGGGGAGCGGTATTAGCCTGGAAAGCGACTATATCCGCAAGTGCAAGATGGACGGAATCGATATGGCTACAGGATGCGTTTCGGTTTCCTTGGATGTGGATGATACTTATTATTATGAAATGCTCAGCGACCTGGTAGGTGAATCTATTACTGGAGAATACCAGCTTCTGTCGGTATTAAGAGAAATGGCAAAAATGAAAAAGGAATATGTGAAAGTACTTCATGCGGTAGAAGCGGTCCGCTGCAAAGGATACGGAGTAGTGACTCCAGACAGGGATGAAATCACCTTGGATAAACCGGAAGTCATCCGCCATGGAAACAAATTCGGGGTGAAAATCAAGGCGGAAAGCCCCAGCATCCATATGATTCGAGCTAACATAGAAACGGAGATATCGCCTATTGTAGGAACGGAGCAGCAGGCGGAAGACCTAATCCGTTATATTTCCGATGCGGGAACAAGCGAAGAAGGAATTTGGGAGACAAATATTTTTGGAAAGACTGTAGAACAGTTGGTGAATGACGGGATTACAGGCAAAATAGCCATGATTGGCGAAGAAAGCCAGGTGAAGCTGCAGGAGACCATGCAAAAGATTGTAAATGACAGCAATGGAGGAATGGTCTGTATCATTATCTGATTCTTGGTTGTGTTTTTTGGCATCTCATGGTATAATGTCGAATGAACCTATGTGCGCGAAAGCGCACGAAATCGGGGAATAAATGTCGAAACATAAGGACATTATATAATGTTGCCAACAAGCGGGATAGGATGGGTGCTGATATGAATGAAAATTATGAAAAACTAATGAAATGTTATGAAAGTTTAAGGGAAAAAGTGAAGTTTGAGCCGAAGGTGGCAATTGTGCTGGGGTCCGGGCTGGGGGATTTCGCAGATAATATACGGATTGAAGAGGAATTGCCTTATGGCGATATTGAAGGGTTTCCGGTTTCTACAGTGCCGGGTCATGCGGGGAAATTTATTTTCGGGTATCTGGGGGAAGTGCCGGTAGTATGCATGAAAGGCCGTGTCCATTATTACGAAGGCTATCCTATTGGCGATGTGGTACTGCCAACCCGTTTGATGAAAATGATGGGGGCGGAGATTTTATTCCTCACCAATGCTTCCGGCGGAGTAAATTATGACTTTGGAGCAGGGGATTTGATGATGATTACAGACCATATTTCCGCCTTTGTTCCCAATCCTTTGATTGGGGAAAATGTGGAAGAATGGGGAACCCGCTTCCCGGATATGAGCAAAGTATATGATACCGGGCTGCAGGATATTCTTAGAGAAACCGCAAAAGAAAATGGGATTCCCATGAAAGAAGGGATATACTTACAGTTTACCGGACCTTCTTTTGAGTCGCCGGCCGAAATACGCATGGCCCGTACTTTAGGGGCAGATGCGGTAGGGATGAGCACCGTGGTGGAAGCTATTGTGGCAAACCATATGGGAATGAGGATATGTGGCATTTCTTGTGTTTGCAATCTGGCCGCAGGGATGACTGAGAACCCCCTGACCCACGAAGAAGTTCAGGAAGCAGCCAACAAGACTGCACCGCTGTTCACTAAGCTAGTGGCGGAATCCGTTAAAAAATTCATATAAACATTACGGTATAGCGTTTTGAAATCCTTTTATAAACTCAAAACGTTATACGCATAAAGCAACTGCGCCTGCTTCCAAGACATAGTAGGCGCTGCTTTTCTTGTAGCGATTACACTTTAGAAGTGGGTGCTGGAAGTGGACTTGCGGTACTGGAATAGAAAGGGGTACAAATGAACATCCGTTTTTATCATGCGAGAATTTTGACTATGGAAGAGGACAAGCCCATATTTGAAGGGGAAGTATGGGTTCGGGATGAGAAAATTATTTATGTGGGCGATGGAAATGATATAGATGCATTTTTCCAGCGTGCAGAAGAACCAAGTATTGTATGGGATGAAGAGATTGACTGCGCCGGCAATTTGTTGATGCCAGGCTTTAAAAATGCCCATACCCATTCGGGGATGACTTTGCTGCGTTCCTATGCGGATGACCTTCCGTTGCATTCATGGCTGAACGAACAGGTTTTTCCCATTGAGGCGAAAATGACCGAGGAGGATGTTTATCATCTGACAAAACTGGCAATTCTGGAATACCTGACCAGTGGAATTACTTCCATATTTGATATGTATCTTACGCCAAAAAGTATTGCCAGGGCATGTGAAGAAATGGGGATGCGGTGTGTGCAGGTTGGAGGCGTGAATAATTTCAGCCAGTCGATGGAATTATTAGAAAAACTGTATGAGGAACTGAATGGGAAACATCCCCTGATTTCTTTTTTGCCTGGTTTCCATGCGGAATATACTTGTTCAAAAGAATTGATGGAAGAGGTTGCGGCTTTCGCAAAGAGGAAGAAAGCGCCTGTTTATGTCCATATGTCCGAGACGGAATCAGAAGTGGCAGGCTGTGAGGAACGGTATGGAATGACGCCGGGGCTGTTCCTGGATTCCCTGGGGATGTTTGATTATGGCGGAGGGGTTTATCACGGCGTGTGGATGACTCCGGAGGAGATAAAGCTTTTTAAGGAAAAAGGAATCAGCGTTATTACGAACCCAGCATCCAATATGAAGCTGGCCAGCGGGATTGCGCCGGTATCGGATTTTTTGAAAGCGGGCCTGAATGTGGCTATAGGTACGGATGGGCCTGCCAGCAATAACTGTTTGGATATGTTCCGGGAAATGTTCCTTGTGACAGGGCTTGCCAAGCTAAGGGAGATGGATGCATCTGCAGTGGATGCCATGGAAGTGCTGAAAATGGCTACGGTGAACGGGGCGAAAGCCATGGGGCTTAAGGACGCGGATGTACTGGCCAAGGATAAGCTGGCGGATATGATAATGATTGACTTGCATTTGCCAAATATGCAGCCATTGAATAATATCGCTAAAAATATTGTATATAGCGGCAGTAAACTGAATGTGAAAATGACAATGATTCATGGAAAAATCCTGTATTGGGATGGAGACTTCTTTGTACCGGATGAGCTGGAGGACACCTACCAGAAAGCGAATGAAATTATAGGTAGGCTGAAAGATTTGGTTGATAAGCAATAACGCTTTTCAATAGAGTTCTACAACACTTTATTTATTAGGAGGTATAAAGGGAGATATGTTGGAACAATTTTTTAAACTGAAAGAGAACAGGACGGATGTTAAGACCGAAGTCATGGCCGGCATTACTACTTTTATGACAATGGCTTATATTCTGGCAGTAAACCCCAATATCCTTTCCGCGGCGGGAATGGATGCAAATGCGGTGTTGATTGCCACAGCACTGGCTTCTTTTGTGGGTACTGTATTGATGGCTCTGCTGGCAAACTATCCGTTTGCACTGGCGCCGGGCATGGGGCTGAATGCTTATTTTGCCTTTACGGTAGTGCTTGGTAAGGGATATTCCTGGCAGATTGCATTGCTGGCCGTTTTTGTGGAAGGTCTCATTTTTATCGTACTTTCTCTAACGAATGTGAGGGAAGCGATTTTCAACGCCATTCCTATGACGTTAAAATCTGCGGTAAGTGTGGGGATTGGCCTTTTTATCGCTTTTATCGGTTTGCAGAATGCAAAAATTATTGTGAATGAAGATTCTACACTGTTGACTTATCAGAAGTTTGCTGGTGAAGAATTCTCCACAGTAGGCATTACTGCTTTGTTAGCTTTAATCGGTATTCTGATTATGGCAGTTCTTTTAATAAAGAACGTAAAGGGAGGTATTTTGTTCGGTATTATTATTACATGGGTGCTTGGCATGATTTGTGAGTTGGCAGGGCTTTATGTTCCAAATCCGGATGCGGGATGGTTTTCTACGATTCCCCATGCTATTGTAAGCTTTGATTTTTCTTCGATTGGCAATACTTTTGGACAGGTTTTCAAAGCGGATTTTGCATCGGTTAAGGTTTTGGATTTCATTGTCATCATGTTTTCCTTCCTGTTCGTAGATTTGTTCGATACGTTAGGAACATTAATCGGTGTTTCCTCCAAAGCGAATATGCTGGACAAGGATGGGAAGCTTCCCAGGATTAAAGGGGCACTTTTGGCAGATGCTGTTGCTACCAGCGTGGGCGCTGTATTCGGCACTTCCACTACAACTACATATGTGGAAAGTGCTTCCGGTGTAACGGAAGGGGGAAGAACCGGACTTACAGCAGTTGTCACAGGCTTGCTTTTCCTGCTCGCACTTATTTTTTCTCCGCTGTTTTTGACCATTCCGTCCTTTGCGACGGCTCCGGCACTGGTAATTGTAGGCTTCTACATGATGGGCTCTGTAGTTAAAATTGATTTTAACGATATGACGGATGCCATCCCTGCATTTCTCTGTATTATTGCTATGCCTTTGGCATACAGTATCTCGGAAGGCATTGCTATTGGCGTAATTTCCTGGACAATCATCAGCCTGATATCCGGTAAGGCAAGGGAGAAAAAAGTCAGCGTATTGATGTATATTCTTACGGTATTGTTTATTTTGAAGTATATCTTTTTATGATATAGGAAAGAAGGGGAGCACTCATCAAAATGGGTGCTTCCTGTTTGTAAGAATACTTGGGATGAATGGTGAAACAAAGAAAGGCATATGGCGCATATGAAAATTACCTATATTTATCACAGCGGTTTTTCCGTAGAATTGGATGAATGTGTGCTGTTATTTGATTATTATAAAGGAGAGCTGCCCCAGTGGGAGAAGGGGAAAACCATTTATGTATTTGCTTCCCATAAGCATCATGACCATTTCCAATTACAAATCTTCGATTTGGCTAGGGAATATCCGAAGGTTCATTTTTTTCTTGGAAATGATATTAAGCTAAATGAGAAGTATCTGGAAAGGAATCATATACTGCCTTCGGTGAAAGGGCAGATTACTAACATTGGAAAAAAACAAAAAGTACTTTTTGATAACATAGAGATAGCTTCGTTAAAATCCACCGATGAAGGGGTGGCTTTTGTAGTTTGGGCAGAAGGGCATAGTATTTATCATGCCGGTGATTTAAACTGGTGGCATTGGGAAGGGGAGCCATTCCCCTTTAATGAAAATATGGAGAGGGATTATAAAAAGGAAATTGACCGCATCAATGGCATAAAGTTCGATGTGGCATTTGTTCCGTTAGACCCCAGGCTGGGGAAAGCTTATGGCTGGGGGATGGACTATTTTCTGGAAAATACGAGGGCAGATAAGGTTTTTCCCATGCATATGTGGGAAAAATATGAATGGATTGGGGCATACAAGAAAACTTTGATAGGGCATCGGCATGAAAAACAGATTGTGGATATTGGCTGGCCGGGACAGGAGTTTGAGGAATGGAATATATAGTATTTGCATGGGCAATTTTTGGAGTTATTGCATTGATTATGCTAAAAGGGTTTTTAGATGAAAGGAAAAAGAAAAAGAATTTCATCTTATGGCTGAGGAATCATTATGGGGAACTGCCGGAGCGGGAGGAATACAAAGAAGAAGAAATGAGGAAAATAGCCCGCTATTATAAAGCCCACGAAGCGGATGGGTTTCATATTGACGATATTACATGGAATGACCTCAATATGGATGAAATATTCAAACGGATGAATTATACGTATTCGGCGGCCGGAGAAGAGTATCTGTATTACCTTTTGCGCACCCCCATGCAGGAGGAATCCAATGCGGAAAGGCTGGAAGAACATGTGAATTATTTTATGCAGCATAAGGAAGAACGGGTGGAATATCAAACGGTTTTTGCCGGGATTGGGAAAACGGGGAAGTATTCCATCTATGACTATCTGGATTATCTGGATTTGCTTGGGGAAAAAAGCAACAGGAAGCATTATTTGGGGAATTTTGCTATCCTGTTATCCATAGGGGCTATGTATTTTTCTGTCCAATATGGCATTTTACTTCTGGTTGCTGTAGTGACCCATAATATAGTCAGCTATTTTAAGGATAAAAATGAAATCGACCCTTATATCACCAGCTTCGGATATATTTTAAGGCTGATAAAAAATGTGGAAAATATGGGGAAACTTCCTAAAAATGTTTTTGGGGAGGAAAGGGAGGAACTGGAAAAATGCCAAAAGAGCCTGGGGCAGTTCAAAGCGGGGGCGTCCATCGTTATGTCCCCGGCCAGGATGAGTGCATCCGGCAATCCGCTGGAAATCGTGTTGGATTATGTGCGGATGGTTTTCCATCTGGACTTGATTAAATTTAACCAAATGCTGTCGGAGGTACGGAAAAATAAAGACGCCATTGACAGGATGCTTACTATTATTGGCTATATGGAAACGGTAATTGCGATTGGGGCTTTCAGGATATCAACAGAAAGCTATTGTATCCCCAGATTTGACAGAAGCCGGGGGATGAAGGCGGAGAACATCTATCATCCTCTGCTGGAGAAGCCAGTGAAAAACAGCCTTTTGACGGAAAGGGGAGTGCTGATTACCGGCTCCAATGCTTCCGGGAAATCCACATTCTTAAAAACAGTTGCGGTCAATGCAATTCTGGCCCAGACTATCCATACCTGTATGGCGGACAGCTATAGCGCTGGCTTGTACCGGATTATGTCTTCCATGGCACTGCGGGATGATTTGTCAGGCGGCGACAGCTACTATATTGTGGAAATTAAATCATTAAAACGAATTTTGAATCAAATGGAGGAAGAGGGGAATACGGTGCTTTGCTTTGTGGACGAGGTATTGCGCGGAACGAACACGGTAGAACGGATAGCCGCTTCCACTCAGATACTGAAAAGCCTTTCCAAAGCTTCGGTGCTTTGCTTCGCGGCAACCCACGATATTGACTGACGCACCTGCTTGAAAAGTATTATAATAATTACCATTTTGAAGAGGAAATAGTGGATAAGGATGTGGTTTTCCACTATCAACTGTTAAAAGGAAGGGCAGTAACCAGGAATGCCATCAAACTGCTTGGCGTGATGGGATATGATGAGGGGATTATACAGGAAGCGGAGGAACTGGCGGAAAGCTTTCTGGAGAAGGGGAGCTGGTAGGTTATTAGTGCATCCGTGCACGATTTGCTTGACGAAGGAATAGGGGAAGTGGTATGATGATAGAAGCAAAAATCATTAAAAAATGGTTTTTCATGGATAGGAGGGGCAATAAGAATGACGAATGCGGTTTTATTTTTAAATTCCTTTTTTTCTTATTTATTAGTATTTGCAATTATTGTGGCGTTAGTGATTGTAGCCTGTACCCTTGGGGTGAAATGGAAAAAGAGCTCGGATGCTAAGAAAGGGATTTCCGGACAGCCGAATATGCCAAATACAATAGATGTAGAGCAATAACCGGTGTTAGAGTTAGCGGAAGGGAACGGATGAAAAAAGGTAGATTGTGGCACTGATTTGTTGCAAATAGGCAGGGTGTTCATTTTATGGACACCTTTTTGCATTGGAAAGGAGATTGCTGTATTTGCTTTTTTGATGGAACACTTGGGTATTATGAGCTGAAGATTGAAAATTAAGGAGAAACTGGAAAATTGAGGAGATTTGATACTATACTATGGGATGTGGACCAAACGCTTTTGGATTTTAAGAAATCGGAGGATTACGCGGTCCGTTTCTGCTTTAGAAAGTTTGGCAAAGAAGCGGCGGATGAAACCGTGGCTTTATATTCTGCTATTAATGAAAGCTTTTGGAAACGGATAGAAAAAGGGGAAATTAGAAAGAAGGAAGCGTTGGTTGGCCGTTTCCGCCAGTTGCTTGAGAAAATCGGGGAAGAGGATATAGATGCGGAAATGTTTCAAAAGGAATACGCACAGGCTCTCGGAAGCGTTTACTATTACCAGGATAATTCCTATGAATTGGTGAAACGCTTGAAGGAAGAAGGGGAATACCGGCAGTATCTTGTCACCAATGGAGTTTCCCTTACCCAGAGGAACAAACTTCATCTGTCCGGCTTTGATAAGCTGGTAGAGGGTATTTTTATTTCGGAAGAAATCGGTATGCCTAAGCCTTATAAAGAATATTTTGAAAAAAGCTTTTCCATGATTCCTGGATTTTGTAAAGAAAGGGCCATAATTGTAGGGGATTCCTTAAGTAGCGATATGAAAGGCGGCAATAATGCCGGGATAGCCACATGCTGGTATAACCCGTCAGGGCTTACAAATACTTCAGGCGTTAAAGTAGATTATGAAATTAAGAATTTAAATGAAATATGGGAGATAGTACAGAAATGAGGTTAGAGATGGAATTAAAATTTGCAGACCGGATGAAAGGCTTTGAAGAAGGGATTTTTCAAGTTCTGAATGAAAAGAAAAACGAAAGGCTGGCCCAGGGGAAAAAGGTTTATAACCTTTCGGTTGGAACGCCGGATTTCAAACCGGCACAGCATATTATGGATGCAGTAGCAGAAGCGGCGAGGAAGCCGGAATATTACAAGTATTCTTTAGCGGATTTGCCGGAGCTGACCCAGTCAGTCATAAATAGGTTTCGGAAACGTTACGGCGTGGAGCTGGAGCCGGATGAAATTATGTCTGTATACGGTTCCCAGGAAGGGATTACCCATATTGGTATGACGTTATGTGACCCAGGAGATGGGGTGCTGGTACCCAATCCGGGTTATCCCATTTTTGCTATCGGCCCATCTTTAGCCGGGGCTAGGTTAGTTTCCTATGATTTGACGGAGGAAAACGGTTATCTGCCCGATTTGGATGCTATGGATAATGAGTTTCTAAAGGGAGTGAAGTTCATGGTGGTATCCTATCCCCTGAACCCGGTCTGCAAGACTGCGCCTAAGAGTTTTTATGAAAGGCTGATTCCCTGGGCAAAGGAAAAAAATATAGTCATTATCCATGATAATGCTTATTCGGATATTATTTACGATGGCAGGGAAGGGATTTCCATCCTGTCCATCCCTGGGGCAAAAGATGTCTGCGTGGAATTTTACTCCTTGTCCAAGTCCTATAATTATACAGGTGCAAGGATGAGTTTTTTGGTTGGGAATAAGGAAATTGTGGCAAACTTTAAAAAATTACGTTCCCAGATAGACTATGGGATTTTCTATCCGGTACAGTATGGTGCTATTGCTGCGCTAAATGGCTCGGACGATATGATACGGACACAATGTATGGAATACCAGAAAAGGCGGGATGCCCTTTGCGGCGGGCTGCGTTCTATTGGCTGGAATATCCAGGACAGCGAAGGGACTATGTTCGCGTGGGGGGCAATACCTGAAAAGTATGGAAAAGATGATGTGGCTTTTGTGATGGAGCTGATGGAGAAATCGGGTGTTTTGTGTACACCGGGAAGCAGTTTTGGCACATTGGGGCAGGGGCATGTCCGTTTTGCCCTCACTTTACCGGTGGAAGTGATTGAGGAAGCCGTAGAAGAGGTGAAAAAGTCAGGGGTTATTTAGTTCAATGACCGCATCTAAATTTTTTCTAACAGTTATTGACATAGGCCGAAACATACTCTATACTATATCTTGACCACTAAATATTGGTGGTCAGGACATATTTATCGCTATATATGGTGAATATGTATACGCATAACGGGCATTCATGGATGGAATGCACGTCATGCGTTTTTGTATCAGAGGAAATATAGGAGGTTTTGGGAATGGGTAACGAAACTGCTTCGACAGAAGCTATTGTGAATTATGGGGAAAAGTTTAAACCACAGAAAATGGTAAAAGTAATAAAAAAGGATGGAAGCCTGGAAGCATTCAATGTGCAGAAGGTCATCGATGCGGTTGGAAAAAGTGCATACCGTGCCCTCACAAAGTTTACAGAAGTGGAAAAAAAGCATATATGCCAATATGTAATTGATAAAGTGGCAGAACTGGAGCAGGATGAAATCCCTATTCCAATTATGCATAATATTGTGGAAAGCGCTTTGGAAGAAGTAAAGCCGATTGTAGCGAAAAGCTACCGGGATTACAGGAACTATAAGCAGGATTTTGTACGAATGATGGATGACGTTTACAAGAAGAGCCAATCCATTATGTATGTAGGAGATAAAGAGAATGCTAATACGGACAGCGCTTTGGTATCCACGAAACGAAGCCTGATTTTTAACCAGTTTAATAAAGAATTGTACCAGAAATTTTTTATGACAACGGAGGAAATCCAGGCTTGCCGCGACGGGTATATTTATGTGCATGATATGTCCGCACGCCGCGATACGATGAACTGCTGCCTGTTTGACGTATCCAATGTGCTTACAGGCGGTTTTGAAATGGGGAACATCTGGTACAACGAGCCGAAGTCCTTGGACGTGGCTTTCGATGTAATCGGGGATATAGTGTTAAGTGCCGCAAGCCAGCAGTATGGCGGCTTTACAGTGCCGGAAGTGGACAAGATATTAGAACCCTATGCGGAAAAAACTTACCAGAAGAGCCTGGATAAATATTCCCGCCTTGGTGTGGATGAAAAAACCGCAGATGAAGAGGCTTATGCAGATGTGGTCAGGGAGTTTGAACAGGGCTTCCAGGGATGGGAATACAAATTCAATACGGTTGCCAGCAGCCGCGGAGATTACCCTTTTATTACAGTAACGGCCGGAATCGGTACAGGGCGTTTTGCAAAGCTGGCAAGCATTTGCATGCTGAATGTAAGGCGCAAAGGGCAAGGGAAAAAAGAATGCAAAAAGCCGGTTCTTTTCCCTAAGATTGTTTTTCTGTATGATGAGAACCTCCATGGGCCGGGAAAACCGTTGGAGGATGTGTTTGAAGCGGGGGTAAAGTGTTCGGCTAAAACAATGTACCCCGACTGGCTGAGCCTGACAGGGAAGGGCTATATTGCCAGTATGTATAAGCGTTACGGCAAAGTGATTTCCCCTATGGGATGCCGGGCATTCCTGTCGCCATGGTATGAAAGGGGAGGGATGCATCCGGCGGATGAAAATGATGTGCCGGTTTTTGTAGGGCGCTTTAATGTGGGGGCTGTTTCCCTTCATCTTCCCATGATTTTGGCAAAAGCAAGGCAGGAGAGTAAAGATTTTTATACAGTGTTGGACTATTACCTGAACTTGATTCGCCAGCTCCATATCCGCACTTATGCATACCTTGGGGAAATGAGGGCATCCACCAACCCGCTGGCTTACTGTGAAGGCGGTTTTTTGGGAGGCCATCTGAAACTTGGCGATAAAATCAAACCGATACTAAAATCAGCAACGGCAAGCTTTGGGATTACGGCATTCAATGAACTGCAGGAACTTTATAACGGCAAGTCCCTGGTGGAAGACGGGGAATTTGCACTGGAAGTGCTGGAGCATATCAATAAGAAAATTAACGAGTTTAAAGAAGCGGATGGAAACCTTTATGCCATTTACGGAACCCCAGCCGAGAGTTTGTGCGGGCTGCAGGTGAAACAGTTTAGGGCAAAATATGGGATTATTGAAGGGGTGTCCGACAGGGAATATGTGTCCAACAGTTTCCACTGCCATGTGACGGAGGATATCACGCCTATTGAAAAGCAGGATTTGGAATACCGTTTCTGGGAACTTGCCAATGGGGGGAAGATTCAATATGTGAAATATCCCATCGACTATAATTTGGAAGCGATAAAAACGTTGATAAGGCGCGCTATGGACATGGGATTTTATGAAGGGGTGAACCTGTCTTTGGCCTATTGTGATGACTGTGGCCATCAGGAACTGGAAATGGACGAATGCCCGAAATGTGGCAGCAGAAACCTGACGAAGATTGACCGTATGAACGGTTATTTGTCTTATTCCAGGGTACATGGGGATTCCAGGCTGAATGAGGCAAAAATGGCAGAAATTGCGGAAAGGAAGAGCATGTAAGAATGAGATATCATAACATAACCAAAGACGATATGTTAAATGGCGACGGCTTGCGGGTTGTCCTGTGGGTTGCCGGTTGTTCTCATTGCTGCAAGGATTGCCACAACCCTCTTACCTGGGACCCGGACGGAGGGCTGCCCTTTGATGAAAAAGCGAAACAGGAGATTTTCGAGCAGTTGAATAAACCCTATATATCAGGGATTACGTTTTCCGGAGGAGACCCTCTTCATGCGGCTAACCGGATGGAAGTACGGAATCTGATGGCTGAAATCAAGGAAAAATATCCAGATAAGACCATTTGGCTTTATACTGGGGACTCCTGGGAAAATATTTACCATTATTCCCTGATAAAATATGTGGATGTACTGGTGGATGGGGAATTCCAGAGAGCGCGCAAGGATGTTAAGCTTTTGTGGAAGGGGAGCAGCAACCAGAGAGTCATAGATGTGCAAAAATCCCTGCAGTCGGCAGATTGCCACAATCCGGTATTGCATTGTGGGGATTACGGGAACTAAAGAAGAAAGCAATAATTAGAAAAAGGCGGTATCAATTGAAAAAGATAAAGATAAAATATTTTACGGATGAAATAGAAAAACTGGCTTATATTGACGGCAAATCGGATTGGATTGATTTGCGGGCTGCGGAAAGCGTGGATATGAAGGCAGGGGAATTCCGGCTTATCCCTTTGGGGGTGGCGATGGAGCTTCCGGAAGGCTATGAAGCCCATATTGTTCCCCGCAGCAGCACCTTTAAAAATTTTGGGATTATACAAACGAACCACCAAGGGGTTATTGATTGCTCTTATTGTGGGGACAATGACCAGTGGTTTATGCCGGCCTATGCCTTACGGGATACCCATATTGAGAAAAATGACAGGATTTGCCAATTCCGCATTATGGAGAACCAGCCAGCACTTATGTTCGATGAAGTGGACTTTTTGTCAGGAAAAGACAGGGGAGGCTTTGGGAGTACGGGTGTTTGTTAGGGGGTAATAGGATATTTCTTTCCTGAAAATGGACGCCGCAGTATAGAAATGAATAGAACTGACAAAACAGAATAAGAAACTCTTTCCAAGACATAATAAATTGTGGAAATATTTTTGCACAGAAAGCAGGCGGTAGAATGCAGCGGGCTTTTATTATGGATGGAAGGAGTTTTTTGTTATGGAATCGGAATCAAAGGGAACAAGAAGGGGCGGAGGAGAGATTAGGAAAGGAAATATCTCCACATCTTTGGAAGAAAATATGGAGTATCTGAATCAGGCGCTGGGAACAGGCGCCAGTTTTGATATGATATACCGGGTAATCCAGGTAGGTGGTAAAAATGCCTGCATGTATTTAATTGATGGGTTCTGCAAGGATGAGCTGATGCAGAAGATGCTCCAGTATTTTATGGATATGACACAGGAAGAAATGCCGGAAAGCGCCCATGAGATGTCTAAAAAGCATATTCCGTATGTGGAAGTGGATATGGAGGAGCAGTGGGAGAAAATTGTTTACAGCATTTTGTCAGGGGTTTTTGCCCTTTTTATTGATGGATATGATAAGTGCCTGTTAATTGATTCCAGGACATACCCAGCCAGAAGCGTTTCTGAACCGGAAAAGGACAAGGCGCTTCGAGGCTCTAAAGATGGGTTTGTGGAAACAGTGGTCTTTAATACGGCTTTAATCAGACGGCGTATCCGAAGCACGGACCTTCGTATGGAAATGTTTCAGGCAGGGGAAAGCTCTAAAACGGATATTGTGCTTTGTTATATGGACTCCCGGGTTGACCATGATTTTTTGGAAGAATTAAAAGGGAAAATTAACCATATTCAGGTGGATGCCCTCACCATGAATCAGGAAAGCCTGGCAGAGTGTTTGTTTAGCAGAAAATGGTTCAACCCTTTCCCTAAGTTTAAGTTTACAGAGCGGCCGGATACGGCGGCGGCCCAGGTATTGGAAGGGGATGTGGTAATCCTGGTGGACAATTCCCCATCCGCAATGATTACCCCTACGTCCATTTTTGATATCGTGGAAGAGGCGGACGATTATTATTTTCCCCCGATTACCGGAACTTATTTAAGGCTGTCGCGGTTTATTATTTCATTGATGACTTATTTTGTACCGCCATTATTTTTGCTGCTGATGCAGAATCCCCAGTGGATACCGGAAAGCTTCCAGTTCATTATGGTAAAAGAAGCAACCAATATTCCTTTGCTTTGGCAGTTTCTGCTTTTGGAGCTGGCCATTGATGGCCTGCGGCTTGCGGCGGTGAATACCCCAAATATGTTAAGTACGCCGTTAAGTGTAATGGCAGCCCTTGTGCTGGGGGAATTCTCCGTAAACAGCGGGTGGTTTAACTCGGAAGTCATGTTATATATGGCTTTTGTAGCCATCGCCAGCTATACCCAGCAAAACTATGAGTTAAGTTATGCTATCAAATTTATGAGGATTATTAACCTGATTCTGACCCAGATATTCGGCCTTTATGGATTTATCGGAGCTATAGTGATTTTTGCCGTAGCAATTGGAACTAACCGTACTGTTTCGGGGAAAAGCTATGTCTATCCGCTCATACCTTTTAACCCTAAACAACTGCTTCGACGCCTGGTTCGCTGTAGGCTGCCTTATTCGGAGAAGAAATAGGATGGTCCCCTACTCGTGCGCATAAAAAAAAGTTGGCCTAGCAGCCAACTCTTGGTGACTTACAACGCTGTGGCGGAATTTCCTATTATATAAGAAACGGGCTGACACAATAGATGGCAGCCCGTTATAATTTACCCTATGATTTTCCAACTCCGCGATATAAGGCATTCTTTTTATTCTTAGATTTTCCAAATCTGCGAAAA
>QXWV01000017.1 GCA_009911195.1 Lachnospiraceae bacterium
CATCCCAAGAATCCTGCATTGCAGGATTCTATCCTTGTTTTCAATCAGGATTGCGAACTTGTTTCGCAATTACCTACCTTAAGTAGTATATGTTTGCAAAACTAATAAACTTGCTGATTATTCTCTCCACCCGGCATTTCCCCTACTCGCCGCATAGCGGCTTGTTTCCTCTGCACGGGGCTGTTCAATCGGGTAGGGGAATGACTTTCCCCCTCCTCGTGCACCGGGCGTCCGTCAGCTTGCTGACACATTTCATTTGGACACCCGTGTGCATAAAAAAGTGGCTTCGCCACTTCATGAAGAACCTTCGGTTCTTCGTCAATTTATGTCCGTCTGGCGACTTACAACGCTGTGGCGTAATTTCCTATAATATAAAAAAACTGACATTGCTTTTACACAATGTCAGGGACGAAATTGCTCCGCGGTACCACCCATTTTCCTGCCATGAATAGCAGGCTCTCTCCACTTAACGCGTGTTCACGTCCCGTAAGGGAAGCTCAGGTGGGAATTTCAAATTGTATCTGAACTTAAGGAAGCTTACAGCCGATGACTCCCTCTCTCTGAAAGAAAATACAATTCTGTTGCAAGGCATTGCCCGCCCTGCGTACACCTTCATAGCCTTTTGTTTTTGCTGAGTCTCATTTTATAAAATATTTTTCCAATTGTCAAGACTTCTATTGTTATCTTTTATATTCTTTGTAACAGTTCAGCCTTCATCACTTCCAGCTATGCAAAGAAACATTGTCAAAAGCTGCCTTATGAAAGTTCCCCTTGCTTTACCATTTTCTGCAATTCCCCGAGACTTTTATAATATCCGGACGTATATAGGGAAAACAAGGCGCTTCCGTACGCTGCCTCTTCTGCATAAAAAGGAATTTGCATTTTTCTTTCAAATTTTTCACAGAAAATTTCCCTCAAAAGAGGATTATTCCTAATACCATTTCCGCTTCCCGTTATGTAGCGTTCTCCGTCCTTAGCTTCTGTTACCCCCAAATCCCGGGGTTCTGCCTGCATTTCGTATTCCTGATACAGTCCCCAAAGTTCCTGGCAAATGCCTTCCAGTACGCCATTTATCAGCGCACCGGCTTTCAGGTTATCCGGCGATATATTTTCTATTTTTCCGCGAAGCCCCGGTTCTTTCCGGCTTCCCCTGAAACGGGTATCCACTGTAAGGCTTATTCCTTGCTCCCTGCTTTTCTTTCCCCAGTCATTCATCGCCCCATATAACTCCGGCGAGGACTCCTTTCCGCACATTTCCAACACTTCCTCAAACAAACCTTTAAGAAGGGCATACGCATAACCTCCGCAAAGGGAAGAACCAACATATAAACAATGCCCTTCCATAAATGGGCGGCATTCAAGGTTATCAAATGTTTTTCTTCCTGCCCACAAGGCCCTTTCCCCTGAAATTGCCGCCGTTTGTTCATCTATTCCCAAGGCCGGCTTTTTCTTCTCCGCCAATTCCAAACCAGCTTTTCCTAAGATAGATACCTGGCTGCCCGTTCCCACATTCACCAGCACATTGCTCCTCCCATCCACTGAACCGAGAAAGCTTGCCTGGTTATCTCCGAAAGCCGGACCGACTTTGGCAATGCCATTCCATGTGCCAATGCACACTTCTTCCTTTAATACTTCCGGAAAAAAGCTGGCATCCATCCCCAGCTTTTCCATGGCTTCCCGGTCAAAACCTCCCTGCTCCATGGAATAAAGGCCCAGGCTGGCCGCCATGCTCCCATGTAGAACCGGTTTCTGTAAACCGGCCAGATGCATCGCAATATAATCTGGTATTGTGCAAAACCCCACTGCTGTTTCGGGAATAAGATGATTCTTCCCATTATAATAATGGGTCACTGCCCCAAATCCGGTAGCCAGACAGTATCCCGACTGTTGTGACATCACTTCCGCATAAGATTTTTCCGGACATCCAGGATAAGGGCAGTTTCCCCGCCCATCCTGCCAGGTCATCACCGGTGAAACCGCATTCCCATCCTCTCCCACATACACAATGCCATGCATCTGCCCTGTTACCCCGATACAGGCCACATCGCCGCCATTAGCGCAAAGTTCTTCTATCATCCGAATACACTTTTCCTCTATTTTGCCCGCATCCTGCATTTTTTCCCAATCTTCTTTCCCCTCTATAGATGTATCATTGGCCAGAGTAATTTTCTTCACCATTTCGCCAGTGGTAACATCCATCAAAATACCGCATATTGTTGTTGTTCCAATATCTAAACCTATTGCCGTTTTCCAGTTCCGCATACACCCTCCCAATACCCTTTCTTCCCTTCCTGTCAGAGCAATCTCCGGACGCTTTCCTGTCCTCTTTCCAGTCTCCTGTCTTTCTGAATTTATTGTAAGTCTGTGGGTTTGGCCTGTCAAGTTAAGATGATGTGTGCCGCCCTGATATTTAATCCCAGATGACAGCCCCCTGTTCCAGCAAAGTTTCCCGCAATGCCCCACAATTTACATCCCCTGGGTTGCGGCCTTCCTGTAAAGCGAGCGCTGCTGCTGTTCCCGCTGCCTGTCCGGTAGCGATGCAGCAGGGCATCACCCGGTAGCTTCCCGCCGCCTCCGAAGTTCCGCTGATACAGCGTCCTGCCACCAGGAGATTATTGATGTCTTCCGGCACCAGGCAGCGGAAGGGAATCGTATAATAGCTGTTGACACTCTTCAATACTCCCCCGTTTCCTTCCGTATCATGGACATCAATGGCATAGGCAAATGTACAGACGGCATCTTCAAAATGTTTCCTCTCAAGAATATCTTCTGCGGTCAGTTTGTACCGGCCCAAAATATGCCGCGTTTCCCTGACTCCAAGGACGGAAGCAACCTGAAGTAGCTGTAGGTTTTCACAGCCTGGAACGTATTTTCTAAAAAAGTCCATCAGCTCCTGTACTTGTCTGCGGCCTTCCATCACTGCCTTTGTCAGTTCCTCTGTATTGGTGGCATCAATATGTGTCATCCTCGTTGTATTAATTTTCCAGCGGCCTGCTATCGGCTGTTCATAATTCCCTACCTCATCCCGAACCAATGTCCAATCGCCGTTCTTTCTCGCTTCCTTCACATACCAGGACCAACAATTATTAAAAGGGATACCCAGCTCCCCTTTCGCCTTCTTTTCTTCCAGAGCGCCCACAAATTTTTCCCTGTCCATATTCCCGATTTCAAAGAAAAGCGATACCGGCTGCATCGTGCCGTCCGATTCATCCCCGGAAACACACCTTGCCCCGGCATAAAATGCTGCATCCGCATCACCGGTGCAGTCGATATAGATTTCCGCCCGGATAAGCGCCAGCCCTTCCTTCATGGAAACGAGAACCCCTGTTATCATTTCCCCTTCGGTCAGTACATCGCACAGGTGGACATTATAAAGTATCTTTGCCCCTGCTTCCAAAACCATTTCTTCCATCACAACTTCAAGGGTTTCCGACATATAAGGGGTCACATGTTTGTGCCCGGTAGATAAATAGGAGCAATAAGAGGACATATTATCCACCTTGGAAGGATGGATAGCCCCTCCCCGTTCCTCGGCCTTTCTGCAAAGTTCTTCAAAAATACCTTTTACAACCTGGTTTTCCCCTTCGTCATCAAAACATGTCATAAAAGGCCCTACCAATCCGGCCGTAGCCATTCCGCCCAGCATTTGCCCCTTCTCAATCAAAAGCGTATTTGCCCCGTTTCTGGCAGCAGCCACCGCAGCACCGAACCCAGCCGTTCCCCCGCCTATTACAAGGACTTTTGTCTCAATTACACGTTCTATTTCTTTTATATACTTCATATCATTCATCCCACCCTTTCCAATTCATACCTAGTCCATTTCATGTCAAATACCGGTAACATATATTGGCAAATGCATTTGCCCCGATTTCGCTAAGGGAGGGCACTCCTGTACGCCCTATTTTCAAGGAGCCGATTTTCAATATCGGAACCTGATATCTGCGGGAAGCCATGCCAATCACATTCCACTCCAAATAGTGGAAATACTCATGGCATAATATTATATTCAGGCCCTCCTCATAGCCAAACCCGTTGGCCTCACACCAAAGTGCCACCGACCGGGTATAAATTTTCATTAATTTTTTTCCTGACAAATACTCGGCAAAGTATCGGCGTTTCCCTAACACATAGTCGATATCTTCCTCCCGGAGCACAATGCCGCTTTCCCGAAAAACCTTACGCATATCCAGCTTCTTATTCTGACTGCCAAAATCATATCTTTCCAGGAAACGGCATGCCTGTTCTTCCCCTATCGCCCAGGCATCTTCAAAAATCTCTTTCACCCGGTCCGGTTCAATCTTTGAAAACACATAATCCTGCCTTAATTCTTCCATACTATTTTCTTTATCGGGAAAAGGAAATGGTTTCATCCCAGCTATCGCCTTTCTATCGCCAACATCGTCAATCCGTTCTCGCCGAGCAAAGTATTATCAGAGTATCATCTTCCCGCACGGCTGCCAGTTCCACCCGCGCTAAGGATGTCATCTGTTCTTCATCCAGAAGACCCGACAAATCAATAATACGCTTGCCAAAAATGAGGTAAACATTAGGCAGTGTCCTTCCTCCATCATTATACTCCGTCATGGAATCGGTAACTTTCAGCAAGGTATTTTCCCAGTTCGTTCCGTCACAGACATATACCCTTCCATCCCGCTTCTGAAGGCGGATAATACCTTCCTCATCCACCAGGGAAGTAGGCTTGGTGACTTTTTTTATCAGTCCGAAAAATTTCTTTTTCACCGATTTATACTGCATTGCATACATCATTCCATTGCTGGCCGCTGTAAAAAGTTCCCCTAACGGCACGTTCCTATTTTCCGCCACTTTTGCCTTAATCTCTTCTTCCGACAGTCTGCGGTTCGTCAAATCCCTAGAGCGCAGTTCCGTAGTTCCGATGGCAATGGCGCGCACCATATTCTTGGTCGCATCCACCTCCACAGATACCTCTATCGTTTCTGGAGAAGCGCCTGATTTTATCGCCCGTTCCTCCGCTTCCCGGCGCACCGCCAGAATATCCTGCTGGGTCGGGTTGGGAATTGTCCGTTCCACCGTATCCCGAATCATGGCCAGAGCCACACCGATGGTGGAAATTACCGGGGCATTTTTTGCATTCTTATGTTTTAACCCTAAGCTCTCCCCTAAGTGGGGCACTACTGCAGATGCGCCGCCTCCGCCGCCTACCAGCATCGTAGTACGGGCATCCATATTGTAATCCTCCAAAAGCGCTTTTACCACTTTGGCATTTTTCTGGGCAGACAGGCGCAATGCTTCCTTTGCCGCTTCTTCCACGGACAGCCCCATCTTATCCGCCAGCGGTTTCCATGCCTTCCTTGCCGCTTCCAGATTCCCCCTGGCATAATCCCCTTCGGGTACATACCCGGCCAGATTGGCCGCCCCTGCCAGCGACAGGGCATATTTTTTCCCATTGGCACACTGCACACAGGCATATTCCGGGTCTGACTGGACAGGGCGGATGGGGCAAAGAACCGGATTCTCTATCTCTTCCCCCTTTGCATACACCTCGTATCCCAGCCCGGCGATATGCACACTTCTTGGCCCTACGTCCACCAGTTTCCCGTTTTCTATCTGCATCATACTTCCGCCGCCGATACCTACGGTTCTTACATCCAGGGAAGTGAGGAAGGTTTTATGGCCTCCCACTTCTGCATATTGCACCATGACTTTCCCATCCTTAATGCAGGAAATATCCGTACTGGTTCCGCCAACCTCCAGGAAAATACCGTTCGTCAGCTTTTCGTACATCAATGCCCCGGCCACACCGGCCGCAGGGCCGGAAAGGATGGTCAGAATCGGCCTTTTGCGGACCTCATCCACGGTCATCACGCCGCCATCGCACCGCATTACCATAAGCGGAGTTTTTATGCCGGTCTTTCTGATACTGTCTTCCGTCATGTTAGCCGCATCCAACATTTTAGGCATGATGCTGGCATTGACCACCGCCGTCCTGGTACGCACCTTCAAACCATAGAGTTTGGAAATTTCATTGGTAGCCGTTGCCGCCACATCCTCCTGTCTGCAAAAGCTTAACACCGTATTCTCATTTTCCGGGTGGTCCACACTGAATGCTTCCGCCGCCACCACAGCTTTACAGCCCTTTTCTTTCAATGCCGCAATGGCTTTTGCCGCATCCTCGCAAAAACGCTCCGTTTCGCTCTCCACATATTCGTTTTCCGAGCAAAGTTGTTTCGTGGCAGTTAAGGGGATTTCACCCATGGCGGTATCGCTTTTTGATTTTGCCCCTTCCATCCCCTTTCCTATTGTCACAATCCCTACTTTTACCACATCGCCTTCCAACAGCGCATTGGTGGCCTGGGTAGTGCCATGGGAAATAAATGCCACATCTTCCGGGCTGACTTGATTTTTCTCCATAATAGATTTCAGCACTTGCACGATGCCTGCAGCTACCCCTGCTGTATCTTCATGGGTTGTGGGCGTTTTCACCGTGCTAATCAGTTCAAATGTATCATTGTCAATCAATGCCGCATCCGTAAATGTTCCGCCCACGTCAATTCCAATCCTAACCTTCATTTCGCCATATCCTTTCTGTCCGTTACATATAAAGGACTACTGTAGCAATCACACCAGCGATGACCACCGGCCAAATATAAGGAAGCAGGCGTTTCGTTACCGAAGTGACCTCTTCTCCCGTAAAGCTGCACACCCATACATTGTGGGTATTGGTCGGACAGCATAACAACTGCATGGAGGATACGGATAAAAAGCCGCCCATCACCACATTCAGCGGAAGCATATCCAAACCTACCATCAAAGCCGCCACGCCGGCTCCCATGCCCCAGAGGTTCAGTGGCCCTCTATAAAGGCACAATGGCGCCAAGACGATAAAGAAGATAATAAAAGCGATTGTATTGCCAGGCATAACCACTCTCATAAACGGCTCCAGCGCTGCTTTTACGTTGGGCATATTAATTGCATTCAACAGCATGCCGATACCAATCATCAGCGTTACCGACGGTGCTGTGGAAGAAAAGCCGTCAAACAAGGCTTTTGTCAGCATATTCATTGTTCGTTTCCATCCCGCTTTCAGGCTGGTGAACAGACATGCCCATAAAATCGAAACCAAAAATGCAGGAATCATCGGGAATTTAAAACCGAGTACAAGAATTAACGGAACAACCGGAGTTACAAGGGCAAGGCCGCCCATCACCCCTTTTAACTGGTAAATGTCTTCCTCCGGTGCCTCAGCCAGCGCCGAAAAAGCGTACTTCCTTCCAGTTTTGCGGTATCTCCCCACAAAGAAAATGATACCGGAAATAAAAGCGGCAACCGCGCCCACCACCTGAATCCTGTAGGCATCGTCGAAACCTCCTCCCATAACCGCGGACATTGCGTTCACGTTGGAAAGGTTCACATTATTTCCTACACAGTATGCAAAAAGCATAACTGCTGTAGCCGTAAATTTATCCGCACCTACAGATACAAGAATCGGAATAACTATAGTACCAATCATGATAACCGTACCAAGCCCATTTACTGTTGTGAACAAAAGGGCAGAAACAACAAACAATACCAATGTTACAACGAGAGTCTTATCTCCGCCCAGTTCAGCACCTTTTTTAATCATAGTTTCACTGATGCGGGTTTTCTCCATAACCATTCCCAGCCAGCCTGCAAATACCGAAACCATAATCGCATCCCCCAGTTTCAGGGAACCGGCCTGTATGACGCCCTGCAAAAAGCCGATGGCGTTCCCGTCCGCATCCACTCCCACGGCCGGTACTCCCCCAATGAAACAAATTCCTATCGCCAATACAAAAAGGGCAATTACCGTAGGCATCTTACGGCTAACCATTAAAGCCATAATAAACAACATAAACGCTAAAATCAGAATACCTTGAACCATATTTTTTCTCCTTTTATAAATTTTTATAATTAGGATTCGGATGCCAAAAACCCTGGCTGCGGAGCGCGCCTGGCAATCTGCACAAAAAGTTGTGCGCCTTCCATTGTGCAGAACATTCCGCTGAGCCTCTGAAAACATAAATCGTGTTCAGCAGAGGCTTCCACGATTTATGAGTCTCACCTCCATCGCACAAAAGTCAGTTGCACGAACTTTT